>JBKOVK010000352.1:0-4729 GCA_046724475.1 Acidobacteriota bacterium
CTTCAACCCGCACGTCTCCCTGTTCGGCTCGACGTTCTACACGATGACCGGCTTCCACGGCTTCCACGTCTTCTGCGGCGTCGTCTGCATCGCGTGGTGCACGGGCAAGCTCTTCCTCGGCAAGTACACGCAGGAACATCACCTCGGGATCGAGACGCTCGGTCTCTACTGGCACTTCGTGGATCTGGTCTGGATCCTGCTGTTCGCGATCGTGTACTTGATCTGAGGGTCGGTAAGCGGTAAGCGGTAAGCAGTAAGCGGTCGGCAACCGGTCCGGTTCTGCTTACTGCTTACTGCCTACTGCTTACGGGCGCGCATCACCACAATGTCTCTCTCGGCTCTCCCGACCCTCAACGCGACCCTCAATGCCGCGAGCGCCGTCCTCCTCCTCTTCGCCTATGCCGCGATCCGCCGGCACGAGGTCGAACGCCACCGAAAGCTGATGCTCTCGGCGGCGACGACATCCGCGGCCTTCCTGGTCTCCTATCTCGTCTACCACGCGCAGGTCGGTTCGGTCCGATTCCAGGGCCAGGGTCCGGTGCGCACCGTCTACTTCGCGATCCTGATCTCGCACACGATCCTGGCCGTCGTGATCGTGCCGCTGGTCCTGCGCACGCTGTACCTGGGCCTGAAGCGCCGCGACGACCGGCACCGGCGCATCGCGCGGTGGACGTTTCCGCTGTGGCTCTACGTCTCGGTGACGGGCGTCGTCATCTACGCGATGCTCTACCACCTTTACGCTCCGGGCCCGATCCGGTAGCATCGAGACCGCCCATGAATCGCAAGAAGATCCTGGCGCTCGCCCTCCTCGCCGCGATCGTGCTGCCGGCGGTGCTGGCGGCCTGTCCCCTCTGCAAAGAGGCGACTCCCGCCAACAACTCCGGGATGTGGCGCGGGATGTACTGGTCGATCCTGCTGATGATGGCGATGCCTTTCGCCGCGGCCGCCACCCTCATCGCCGTCATCCGGCGCGCGCGCCGGCGCCAGGCTTCGGCCCAGGGAGCGCGGCCCTGAGGGGCGCCGCGCGGCGCTTCCTCCTGGCGGCGCTCGTCGCGGCCCCGCTTCTCGCCGCCGGGTTCGACAAGGCCAAACCGATCGCGAAGCTGGATCCCTCGCCGGATCTGGACCGGGCGCTCTCGGAGATCGCGGCGGAGACGGTGGCCCAGTTTTCGAAGGCCGGCCTGACCGAGGAGGGCCTGTCGATCGCCGTCATCGACTTGACCGCGCCCACTCCCGTCTCGACGTTTCCCGCGGGCAGCTACCGCGGCGACGTTTCCTACTACCCGTGCTCGGTGGTCAAGATCTGCTTTCTCTCTTACTACGAAGCCCAGAAGGAGGCCGGGAGACTTTCGGATACGCCGGAGCTCGTGCGTGCGGTCAAGGACATGATCACGGTCTCCTCCAACGACGCGACCGGCTTCGTGGTCGACTCGATCACCGGCACGACCTCGGGGCCGGAGCTGTCGGGCGGGGAATGGGAGAAGTGGAAGCAGCGGCGCAACGTCGTCAACGACTGGTACCGCGGCCGCGGCTACACGAACCTGAACGCCAACCAGAAGACCTTCTGCGAGGACGCCTACGGGCGCGAGCAGGCCTTCCGCGACAACGGAAAGAACCGCAATCGCATGACGGCCTCCGAGTCCGCCCGCCTCTTCAAGGAGATCGTCATGGGCGAGGTGGTGGGGGAGCGTCTCACCGCCGAGATGACGATGCTCCTCTCGCGCGACATCACCGGTGAGAAGCCGCTGGAGGACGTCGAGCTCGAGGACGCGCGCCTCGCGGGACAGGGTCTTCCGAAGGGCAGCCGCGTCTGGGCGAAGTCGGGAGACGCGTACGACTTCCACCATCTCGTGGCGCGGGTCGTGCTTCCGAACGGTACGGACTTCATCATCGCCGTGTTCACGAAGGGCGTGAAGACGGTGCCCGAGGTGATTCCGTTCGTCTACGAGAAGGTGGCGGCGCGGTTCGCCGCCCGCCACCCGTAGGCGCGAGGAGAGGCTTCTGCTCGGAGCGCAGATCGCCGCCGGCATCGTCGGCGCCGGCATCCTGGGCCTGCGCGCGACGATCCGGATCGACTCGCTGCACCCCGAGCGCGAGCAGGAGCTCAAGCGCCGCGGCGTCAACTACATCTACACGCTCTGGCACGGACGGATGGTCCTTCCGATCCTGGCGCACCTGCACGAGAACATCGTGACGATGGCTTCGCGCTCGAAGGACGGCGAGATCATCGCCCGATGGCTGACTCGCAACGGCTACGTGCCGGCGCGCGGCTCGACCGGCAAGGGCGGGCGAGCGGCGCTGCAGGACATGATCGACCACATGCGGACCGGGTATCCGGCGGCGCTGACGGTCGACGGACCCAAAGGGCCGCCGCGCATCGCGCAGCCCGGCATCCTGCGGCTGGCGCGCGAGACCGGCGGCTGGATCCTTCCGTTCACGGGCGCGGCCTCGCGGCCGGTGTTCCTGAAATCGTGGGATCGCTACCTCGTGCCCGGACCGTTCTCGCATTGCTACGTCGGGTACGGCGAGCCCTTCCCGGTGCCCGAGGGTGACGACGAGGCCACTCTGACGCGGATCGGCGCGGCGATCGACGCGATCACGCGTGAGGTCGACGCTGCGGTGCGCGTGTCGCCTCCGCCGCCCTGGGAGCCCGTCGCGGATAATGGTGCCAGGAGGTACACATGAACGGCCGCATGCAACCGGTGCGAACGGCGGCGCTGGCCTTCCTGGCGTGGACCGCGGGAGCGTTTCTCGCCGCACAGACCATCGGAAGCGTCCAGGAGTCTCAGGCGATGGTCGGCGTCAGGGGCCTGCAGGTCCCCCCCGTCGCTCGCACCGACGTTGCCAACATGATCGACGCGGGCATCATCGACACCGAGGGCTTCACGCACGTCACCCTGAATCTTGCCGGTGAGCTCAAGAGCACCGCGTCCCGCGACGGCGCGGTCGTCGCCGTCCTGATCCCCGTGCAGCCCCCGTTCGACTTCGCGTTCGAAACGCTGGGTCTGCTTCCGGCGTCCCTCGAGATCTCGGCCTCCATTTCCGCGCATGGCAGCCTCTACTTCATGGCCAAGCAGGCGACGCTGGAAGTCGGCTTTCCCCGATACCGCGTCCTGCTGTACAACACGTCCGGCGCCGCCGCGAACGTTGCGTTTTTCGCCTATCGCACGCGCCGATAGGAGCCGCATGCCCGTCAACCTCAAGAACCGCAGCGTCCTCGAGATGTCGGACTTCAGCCGCGAGCAGATCCGCTTCCTGCTCGACCTCTCGAAGGACCTCAAGCGCGCCAAGTACGCGGGCAACGAGAAGCGGCGGCTCTCCGGCCGAAACCTCTGCCTGATCTTCGAGAAGACCTCGACGCGGACGCGCTGCGCCTTCGAGGTCGCGGCGTATGACCAGGGCATGGGCGTGACGTACCTGGATCCTTCGGGCTCCCAGATCGGCCACAAGGAGTCGATCCGGGACACCGCCCGGGTGCTCGGCCGAATGTACGACGCCATCGAATACCGCGGCTTCGCCCAGAAAGTCGTCGAGGAGCTGGCCCGCTATGCCGGGGTGCCCGTCTACAACGGGCTGACAGACGAATCCCATCCCACGCAGGTACTCGCCGATCTCCTGACGATGGAGGAGCACTCCGACAAGCCCCTCCACAAAATCGCGTACTGCTACCTGGGCGACGCGCGCAACAACATGGGAAACTCGCTGCTCTTGATCGGCGCCCGAATGGGCATGGACGTGCGTCTCGCGGCGCCGAAGAAGCTCTGGCCGGCGGAGAACGTGGTGACGCGAGCCCGCGCCTTGGCGAAGGAGTCCGGAGCGCGCATCATGCTGACCGAGGACCCGAAGAAGGGCGTGAAGGGCTGCGACTTCATCCACACCGACGTCTGGGTCTCGATGGGAGAGCCCGCCGAGAAGTGGGCGGAGCGCATCAAGCTTCTCAAGAAGTACCGCGTCACGCCGTCCCTGATGAAGGCCGCGCGCAATCCGCGAGCCCGGTTCATGCACTGCCTGCCGGCGTTCCACAACCGCGAGACGACCAAGGGTGAGGAGCTCTTCAAGAAGTTCGGCCTGGAAGGACTCGAAGTCGAAGAGGGCGTCTTCGAATCCGAGGCCTCGATCGTCTTCGACCAGGCCGAGAACCGCATGCACACGATCAAGGCGATCCTGGTCGCGACTCTGGGATAGACCCATGCGATTCCCTCGCGCCGCCGCCGCGATCTTCCTCCTGTGGGGCGCGGCGCGGGCCGAGCAGCCTTCGAAGACGATCGGCTACAAGATCCCCGCAGGCTGGGTCCTCGATTCCGCCGGGGCGAAACAGGTCGGCGCGGAGCTGATGTTTCTGCCCAAGGGAAGCACGCGCGCGAAGATGGATCGCGCCATCACGATCGCGTATCAGGCGAAGGACCCGGAGCAGCCGGCGATCGCCGACCTCGACTCGTACTTCCGGGTCGAGATGGAGCTGACGCAGGAACGCTTCCCGGACCTCCAGGCCGCTCGCTGGCAACCCAAGGGCCTCGATCCGGAGCGCGTCTCCTACAAGAGCATCGAGCTCTTCGGCAAGGCGCCGAACCAGCCTCCTCCCCACCGGCTCGTCATCGTGGACACCGGTGACGGTTTCTACAGCATCACTTTCACCGACCTCGTGCGCACGCGCCTCTCCGAACCCCTCGTCGAGGACTTTTTCAGCTCGATCCGACTGGAGTCGAAGCCGTGAGGCGCCGGGGTGCTC
>JBKOVK010000273.1:0-7378 GCA_046724475.1 Acidobacteriota bacterium
GTTCCAGAGAAGCGTGGCGTCGGCGCGGCGCCCGTCTCGCCCCCCGCGGCCGATCTCCTGGTAGTAGGCCTCGAGGGAGCCGGGAATCTCGAAATGCACGACGGCCTCCACGTCCGGCCGATCGATCCCCATGCCGAACGCATTCGTGGCGCAGACCACGGCAAGCGACCCGTCGGCGAATCCGTTTTGCACGCGCGAACGCTCGGCCTCGTCCATCCCGGCGTGGTAGGCGTCGGCAGGGATGCCCGAAGCCTGGAGCGCCTCCGCCGCGCGCGCCGCGCTCTTTCGGGTCGCGGCGTAGACGAGAGCGCGTCGTCGGCCGACGAGCTCGGGCAGGAGAGCGCGCTTCTCGATCTCCCCGGACACCCGGCGGACGTCGAGAAAGAGATTCGGCCTGTCGAACCCGGCCACGAAGATCTGCGGATCCTCGAGTCCGAGGAGGCCCACGATGTCCCGGCGAACCTCCGGCGTTGCCGTGGCCGTGAACGCCAGAACGGGAGGCCGGCCCGGCCCGCCGTCGGAGCGCCGGCAGCGGCGTGCAGCGTCGGCCAGGGCGCGGTAGTCGGGCCGGAAGTCGTGACCCCACTCGGAAACGCAATGGGCTTCATCCACGGCGAATCGCGCGAGCGGCGCCTCCGCCAGGAGGCGCCGAAAGGATTCGGATGCGAACCTCTCGGGTGCGACGTACAAAAGGCGCAGGCGGCCCTCGCGCATCGCGGCCTCCGCCGCCCGCCGCTCCCGGGGCGAAGCGAGCGAGTGGAGCGCGGCCGCGGGAATGCCCTTCCGGCCGAGCTCGTCTACCTGATCTTTCATGAGGGCGATCAGCGGCGAGACCACGAGGGTTGTGCCCTCGAGGAGAAGGGCCGGAAGCTGGTAGCCGATCGACTTTCCGGACCCGGTCGGCATGACCGCGAGCAGGTCCTTGCCTTCGAGCGCGGCGCGCACGACGGCTTCCTGGCCCTCCCGAAAGGCATCGTGGCCGAAATGGCGGCGCAGGGCGGCGCGGGGGTCCACGCCCGGATTATTTCCCAGTCGGCTGACAACAGAGGCAGTCTCGGTATAGGCTCCGCTGTTCGCCATGAGCACTGCCGAGCCCGTATCCTCGCCCGTGCGATCCGACCGTCGCGCGATCGCCATCGTGGCGCACGTCGACCACGGGAAGACGACGCTCGTTGACGCCCTGCTGAAGCAGTGCGGGACCTTCCGCGTCGGCCAGCACGTGGACGAGCTCGTCATGGACTCCGGCGAGCTCGAGAAGGAACGCGGCATCACCATCCTCGCCAAGAACACGTCCGTCCACTACCAGGACGTCATCATCAACATCGTGGACACGCCGGGCCACCGGGACTTCGGGTCCGAGGTCGAGCGCATCCTGACGATGGTCGAGGGCGTGCTGCTGCTCGTGGATGCCTCGGAGGGCCCCCTGCCGCAGACGCGGTTCGTCCTGAAGAAGGCGCTCGAGGGCGGCAAGCGGCCGATCGTGCTGATCAACAAGATCGACCGCGCCGACGCGCGCACGGCGGAGGTCGAGGAAGAGATCCACGACCTGTTCCTCTCGCTCGCGACCGAGGAGCACCACCTGGAATTCGAGGTGCTCTACGGCTCCGGCCGCCTCGGATATGTCTCGCGCGATCCCAACGCGAAGTCCGGCGACCTGCGGCCGCTGCTGGACGCGATCCTCGCGCACATCCCGGCCCCGGTGGTGGGCGACTCGCCCTTCAAGATGATCGTGGCCAACATCGACTACTCCGATTACCTCGGGCGGCTGGCCGTCGGCCGGATCTTTTCCGGAACCGTTTCGAAGGCCATCGAGCTCGCAGCCGTGAGGCCGGACGGCTCGATCGTCGAAAAGGGCAGGGCCGGGAAGATCTACATGTTCGAAGGCATCACGCGTGTCGAGATGGCAGAGGCGTCGGCCGGCGACATCGTCGTGCTCTCGGGATTCCCGGACATCGAGATCGGCCAGACGATCCTGGACCTCGCCGACCCGACGCCGCTGTCGGGCATCCGCGTGGACGAGCCGACGCTTTCGATGGAGTTCCGCGTCAACGACTCGCCTTTCTCGGGCCAGTCCGGCAAGTACGTCACGAGCCGTCACCTCGCCGAGCGGCTCGAGAAGGAGCTCGAGAAGAACGTGGGGCTTCGGCTTTCGAGTACAGGCTCGCCGGACTCCACGCTCGTGCTCGGCCGCGGCGAGCTCTCGCTCGCAATCCTGGCCGAAACCATGCGGCGGGAGAGCTACGAGTTCGCGCTGGGCCGGCCCCAGGTCATCTTTCACCGCGGCGAGAATGGAGAACTGCTCGAGCCCTACGAGGAGCTCGTCATCGACTGCGCCGAGGAGTTCACGGGCGCCGTGATCGCCGCCGTCGGCGAGCGCAAGGGCGAGCTCAAACACATGGGCAAGCACGGCGACCGCGTGCGCCTCGAGTTCACGATTCCCTCGCGCGGACTTCTGGGTTTCCGCCTCGAGTTCCTGACTCTGACCAAGGGCACGGCCCTGATGAACCATCTCTTCGACCAGTACGGTCCTCACCGCGGGCCGCTCCCGAACCGGACGAAGGGGGCGATGATCGCCAAGGAGGGAGGAGACGTGACGGGCTACGCGCTCGACCGCCTCTCGGACCGCGGCATCTTCTTCGTCAAGCCCGGCGACAAGGTCTATCCCGGACAGATCGTCGGAGAGCAGGTCAAGGACGGGGACATGGTCGTCCAGCCGTGCGAGAAGAAGCACCTGACGAACATGCGGGCGTCGGGCTCCGACATGGCCATCAAGCTCACGCCCCCCCGGGAGCTCAACATCGAGCAGGCCATCGAGTGGATCAACGACGACGAGCTGGTCGAGGTCGCCCCGGCCGCGATCCGCGTGCGCAAGCGCATCCTGGACCACAGCCTGCGCAAGGTGAAGGCAAAGGCTGCGGGCTAGGCCCGCGGCCCATTGCCTTCATCCCGAGCGGAGCGAGGGACCCCTTCCTTCGCTCGCGACTTGACACGACCTGTTTCCCGGTGATCTAACCCTCTCAGAAATCGCCGGCAGCTTCGCTTCGCGTCTCTTGCGTCCCGCCGATCGGAGGGTGCCATGGCGCTCAGTGCCCGGCCCGGGATCGTCGCGCTCGCCACGCTGCTGTATGCCGCACGCGCCCCGGGGCTCGCGGCGCCGAAAGTCGGCCATGCGGCGAGGCACGGGGTTACGGCGAAACCGCTGGGGGACACGGTCTCAGGTCCCCAGTCCCAGGTCCCAGGTCCCAGGAAACCCGAGACGTCGCGCAAGAGCCAGCCTCATCCCTCCGCCCCGATCGAGACCCTCCAGTTCGACGGCGCAAACAGCAACGACAACCTTCCGTTTTTCAAGGACGTCTTTCCGCCGCCGGATCCCAGTGGCGCCGCGGGGCCCGACCACTACTTCCAGGCGATCAACCTCGTGTTCCGCATCTTCGACAAGTCGGGCAACACCGTGGTCGGCCCGCTTCCGACGGACAGCTTGTGGTCGGGGCTCGGAGGCTCCTGCGAGACCGGCAATGCGAACACACCGATCGTCCGCTACGACCAGCTCGCCGACCGATTCCTCGTCAGCCAGGCCGCGTTCGATCCGTCCGACGGCAGCATCCACGAGTGCATCGCGGTCTCGACGACCGGAGATCCCACCGGAACTTACAACCAGTACGATTTCCCTCTCGCCGACGGTTCCGTCGCCACGAGCGCGCGGTTGGGTCTGTGGCCCGATGGCTACTACCTCACCGTCAATCAGTTTTCGGGCTTCGCCGATGCGGGTTTCGGTGTCTACGCGTTCGACCGCAGCGCGATGCTGGACGGCCAACCCGCCACGTTCGTGTACGCCGACGCCGGCGCGACGCACCCGAATACGCTCTGGGGCCTTCCGGCCGACCTCGACGGAACCACGCCTCCGCCCGTCGGAGCGGCCAACGTCGCGGTCGCCCTGGGGTCTCCTTCCCTGGACGGGAGCCCGAGCGATTTGATTCACGTCTGGCACTTCCACGTGGATTTCGGGACACCGGAGAACTCGACCTTCACGGGACCCGACGACGTGGCGATCGATCCGTTCACTCCTCTCGATTGCGGAACCCCGACACAGGGCTGCGTGCCGCAGCTGGACTCGGGCCAGCTGCTCCAGGCCTCGCCGAACCGGCTGATGTATCGGCTCCCGTATCGCAATTTCACGGATCACGAGTCGCTGGTGGCCAACTTCACGGTCGACGCCGGAGAGGGCCGCGCCGGAATCCGCTGGTTCGAGCTGCGCGACCCCAACGGCGCGCCGGTTGTCTTCCAGCAGGCCACCTACGCTCCCGACGACGACAGCCATCGGTTCGTCGGCGCGATCGCGATGGACCGCGTTGGCAACGTCGCACTCGGCTACAGCAAGTCCGACGCGACGATCCATCCGAGCCTGGCTGTGACGGGGCGTCTCGTCCTGGACCCGCCCGGGACGATGGGCGCGGAGAGCGTCTTCTTCGAGGGTCCCAACAGCCAGCCGCCCGTCGTCGGGCTCTGGGGCTTTTACAGCTCGATGGCGATGGATCCCGCCAGCGATTGCACCTTCTGGTTCACGGGGGAGTACACGGGCGTGCCGGCTCCCTTCTTCGAGTACACGCGCGTCGGATCCTTCGGTTTCCCGAGCTGCTCGGACAATTTCACCGGAACTCTTCAGGGAACCGTGACGGACGCCGAGTCCGGCCTGCCGATTCCGGGAGCCAAGGTCACCGCCGGCCTGTCGGACACGATCACGGACTCCGCGGGTCACTACCAGTTCCTGGTGCCGATCGGGACCTACGACATGACGGTCGTCAAGTTCGGATTCATCCCGGGCTCGGCCTCCGGCGTCGTCGTCAACATCGATGAAACGACCACCCAGGACTTCGCACTCGAGGTCGCGCCGCATGCGCTGTTGAACGGCGTCGTCCGCGACGGCTCGGGAGGCGGCTGGCAGCTCTACGCGCGCATCAAGGTCACCGGGCCTCCGGAGTTCACGCCCGTGGTGCTCTTCACCGATCCCGTCACGGGCTACTACGGCATCGACCTCGTCACGGGCATCACGTACAACTTCGCGACCGAGGCGGTGGTACCTGGGTACCAGGCCGACGTGCGCGCGTTCCTGCTCGACGCGTCCGCGGCGAGTCGCCCGGAGGGAATCCTCCAGAACATTGCGCTGACGGTCGATCCGGTTCTCTGCAACGCGCCGGGCTACGGCCTCGTGGCCGAAGGCATCTCGGAAAGCTTCGACGCCGGCACGACGCCTCCCGGCTGGAACATCGTCAACAACGGCGGAGGCGCAGGCTGGTCGATCCACACCGGAGGGGATCCCTGCGGGCTCTTCCCGGGGAATCTCACCGGGGGAAGCGGTCCGTATGCCCTCGTCAACAGCCACTGCGACGGTGAGGTCTCCGAAGACACGGAGCTGATCACCGACTCCGTGAACGCGACGTCTCTGACCAGCGTTCAGATCCGTTTCCACCAGGACTTCAACGGAGGCAGTCCGGCGTTCGGCGAGATCGCGGACGTGGACGTTTCGACCGACGGCGGGACGTCCTGGACGAACGTGCTCCATCAGACCGTGGCCGTCGCCGGCCCCGACACGCAGTCGATCGACGTGACGTCGCTCGCCGCGGGTCAGGCCGACGTGCGCGCACGCTTCCACTACTACAACGCGTTCAACGCGCTCTGGTGGCAGGTGGACGACGTCATCCTCGGGCAGACGAGCTGCCAGGCATCGGAGGGAGGCCTGGTCGTCGGGAACGTCCTCGACGCGAACTTTGGCGTCGGCTTGAACGGCGCGACGGTCGTCAACGTCCACGGTGGGCCGGCGGCGACGAGCTTCGCGACGCCCGATGACCCGGCACAGCCGGACGGGCTCTACGTGCTCTTCTCGGACAGCTCGACCCAGTCCTTCGAGGCGTCGCTCGACCTCTACGCTCCGCAGATCAAGAGCCTGACCGTCGTACCCAACAACACGCAGCGCCTCGACTTCTCGTTACCGGCGGGCCGGCTCGACGCGACTCCGAGGCCGCTCTCGGTCCGGGTCGATCCGGGCGAGATCGTGGAACGGACGCTGACGATGAGCAACACCGGAACCGGCGACGCGACCTTCTCGATCCAGGAGCTCAATGTTCCGCCGATCGTCATGCCCGTCACGCCGGGGCCGTTCGTCGACAGCGACACGCGAAGCCGGCTGCTCGCCCGGATTCCGAACCCGGCGCTCCGCGATGCGCCGACGGCGAAAGGAATTCCGCCGCTGCCGGGCGGCGCGCCGGCCGCTCCGACTCTGGGCGGCGGGAACGTGATCAACGTCTACGCGAGCAACCTCTCGGCGCCCTGGGGCGTGGCCTTCGACACGGACGCCGGCGATTTCTGGGTCTCCAACAGCGCGCTCTTCGCCGGCGACAAGCTCGACTACCGCTTCACGACCGACGGCACGCAGACCGGCGACACGATCGACGATTCCGGCTGGATCGCCGACTTCGCCGGCGACGGAGCGTACGATCCGCGCACCAAGAAGCTCTGGCGGGTCAACGTCGGGGGCGACGACTGCGTCTACGAGCTCGACCCGGCCGCGAAGGTCGCGACGGGCAACAAGATCTGTCCGGCCTTCGGAACGTCGGAGCGCGGGCTCGCGTACGACGTCGTCACGAACACGTTCTATGCGGGTTCGTGGACGGACGGCGTGATCTATCACTTCGACCGCGAGGGCACGATCCTCGGTTCCGTCTACGTCGCCGTGCCGATCTCGGGCCTGGCGTTCAACTCGAGCAACGGCCGGCTCTACGCCCTGACGAACCACGACGTGCTCCTCGGCTTCGACGTGTACGTCTTCGACAGCCACGCCGGCATGGCGGTCCTCGGAGCGTTCAACATCACCGCTGGCGGCCTGCCCGTCCTCTCGCCCAACGGCGGAGCGGGGATGGAGATCGACTGCAACGGGCACCTCTGGCTCGTCGACAGCGTCGATGCCACGATCTTCGAAGTCGAAACGGAAGAAACCAGCGTCTGCGCGTTCAAGGAGATTCCGTGGCTCACCGAGGATCCTCCGTCGGGAACGGTGGCCTCGGGCGCGAATCTGCCGGTGACGTGCACGTTCGATTCGACGGGGCTGTCGCCGGGCCTGAGGCTCGCGCAGCTTCTGATCCCGACCGACACCCCGTATGCCGTGGCCGCGGTTCCGGTGGACCTCACCGTGCGGTTCGCGGACGTGACCGATGGAAGTCTCTTCGACCCCTTCATCTATGCGGCGGCGGGAGCGGGAGTGATGCCGGGGTGCGATCCGGCGGCGTTCTTGTTCTGTCCGACGGACCTGGTGACACGGGCGGACATGGCGGGTTTCATCCTGCGGGCCGTGCACGGGGCCGACTTCGTGCCGACGCCGTACGTG
>JBKOVK010000333.1:0-3299 GCA_046724475.1 Acidobacteriota bacterium
CGGGCGGAGCGGGGGCCTTCGCATCGGCGAGGCGTCGGCCTGCGGCGTCGAGAATCTCGAGCCGGACCGAGCCCCGGTCGGCCGTGGCGCGCGCGGTTTCCTTGGTTCCGTCTCCGTCGAGATCGGCGGTGAGACTCGGGGACAGAGCCGACGGCTCGGCCGCGCGCAGCGCGAGCGCGAAAGCGAGAATCGCGGGGAACACGACAAGCATCCGGGCGACGTGCGTCTTACTTGACCGCCAGCTCCGGCGCCTGGAATCCGATGCGTCCGTGCGTTCCGTCGCAATACGGTTTGTTCGCCGAGCCGCCGCAGCGGCAGAGAGACACTGCGCGTCCGTCCTCGATCGGAATCTCGTTTCCCTGCGGATCGGTGATCTTCGTCGGTCCCGTCACGCGATACGGACCGTTGGGAATCATCTTGATCGTCGGATCGCCCATGCGTTCTCCTTCACTGCCGCACGTATTTTAGCGCCGTGGCGCGCGCATCGACGGATCCGCCGCGTCGCGCGCCGGCGCGGGAATCGTGCTACCCTTTCGAGGAAGACTCTTGCGCGCCTTCGAGAAAGCTCCGCCGGACGTCCAGGAGCTCCTGACCAAGCCCATCAAGGAGTTGGGTCTCAAGCTCGAAGGGTCTCCCGTCGACAGCCTCGTGCAGCAGCTCTATCGCGAGCTCGAGCGCAAAGGCCTGAAAAAATTTCGCCCCCTCTGCTATCTCTCGGACGAGTGGGGCTGCCCGTCGGGCGAGCCCGTGATCGGCATTCCGTTCTATCTCGCGGACCCCAAGCTCGCGGGCCTCGAGAAAGAGATGAATGACCTCGAGGACCGGGCCGAGATCATGATGTACCTGCGGCACGAAGCAGGCCACGCGTTCAACTACGCGTACCTTCTCTACCGGACGCCGGAGTGGCGGGACCTCTTCGGGCCGTTCCGGCGGGCTTACCGCGACGACTATCGTCCGGTCCCGTTCTCGCGCCGATACGTCCGCCACATCGCGGGCTGGTACGCGCAGAAACACCCCGACGAGGATTTCGCCGAGACCTTCGCCGTCTGGCTGACGCCGCGCTCGCAGTGGCGCAAGAGGTACAAGGGCTGGGGCGCGCTGGCGAAGCTGCGATACGTGGACCGCATGGCGCGGCGCTACCGCGACGCCGAGCCTCTGCGCAAGCGCGGGCACGCCGACGTGACGGTCGAGGAGATGGAAACGACGGTCGAGGAGTTCTACAAGCAGGCGCTGGCGCAGCAGGGCTCGACCGAGGATCTCGCCCTCGATACCGATCTCGTCGACATCTTCAAGGTCTCCAAGAGAAAGAAGAAGGGTGCGCGCCCGGCCGCCGACCTGCTTCGCGAGAACCGCAAGACGCTGGTCGACAAGGTGACTTACTGGACCGGCGTGCAGCGGCCGCTCGTCAAGCGCCTGGTCGAATCGATCGAGACCCGCGTCGGCGAGCTCGGACTGCGCGCCGCGGTCCGGAGCGAAAAGGAGCACTTGACCGAGGTCTCGACGTATGCCACCGCGCTCGCGATGAATTACCTGACCCGGGGCAAGTTCGTGCAGCCGTAGAAGGGAGCCCTACGGAAGGGAGGTGAAATGGTGAAAACGCGCCTGCAGCGCCACATACAACTCTCCGCTCTCGTCGGCGCGTCGAGCGCCGCCTAGATGTCCAAGGAGAAACTGAAGATCGCCGTGCTCTACGACATCCTCGAGGAGGAGCCGCAGTCGGTTCCGCCTCCGCCGCCGGAAAAGCCGTCCCGGGCGAAGGGCAAGCCGGTGCGCCGCAAGAAGAAGAAGGAGATGCACGACCGCGAGGAGATCTTCGAGGCCCTGGTCAAGCTGGGGCACGAGCCCGTCTACCAGGTGGTGGACGGGCGCGACCAGTCCCTGATCGCGGTGGCGCGGGGGGACGCGGACCTCTATTTCAACCTCACCGAGTCGTACAACGGCGACGACACGATGGACATGAATCTCGCCGCGTACCTCGACCTTCTCGGCAAGGCCTACACGGGCGCGGGTCCCCACGCCCTCTACCTCGCGCAGGACAAGGCCCTCGCCAAGAAGATCTTCGCGTTCCACGGGATCCGCACGCCGTTCTTCGCGACGTCGTACAAGGGCAAGCTCGACCACTCTCACGACATCGCGTTCCCGCTGATCGTCAAGCCGACCTCGGAGGACGGATCGATCGGGATCGACGCGGGGTCCGTGGTCGGCTCGGTCAAGGAGCTGATGGAGCGAATCCACTACATCCACGAGGAGTTCGATTCGCCCGCGCTGATCGAGGAGTACATCGAGGGCCGCGAGCTCTACGCCGCGGTGATCGGCAACGACAATCCCGAGGTGCTCCCGATGATCGAGCTCGACCTTTCGAAGCTGCCCGAGGGCACGCCCAAAATCGCCGGCAAAGAGGTCAAGTGGGAGAAGGACACCGAGCACTACCGGGTGACCAAGTCGGCCGTCGCCGAGAACCTCGACGAGGACGTCGTCCGCCGTCTCGAGGAGACGGCGCTGTCGGTCTACCAGGCCCTGAAGCTGCGCGACTACGGGCGCATCGACATGCGGCTGACCAAGGAGGGAGAGGTCTACGTCATCGAGGCCAACCCCAACCCGTGGCTCTCCACCGGCGCCGAGTTCCACATGGCCGCCAAGAAGTCCGGCCGGACGTATCCGCAGTTGATCGGCGAGATTGTGGATCTGGCGCGATCGAGGTACGCGGTCTCGTAGGGAGTCATATGATTCGCCGCATGAAGAAAGCTCTTGCGGCCTGCCTGCTCCTGGTTCTCTCGGCGACTCTGCTCCTGGCCCTCGACGTCGCCGGCGTGAAGTTGCCGGACACCGTGACCGTCGAGGGAAAAACCCTCAACTTGAACGGCGCGGGCGTGCGCAAAAAGATGATGTTCAAAGTCTACGTCGCCGGTCTGTACGTCGAGCGTCCGTCCAAGGACGGCTCGGCGATTCTCGCTTCTGCGGAAGCCAAGAGCATGCGTCTCCACATACTTCGCAATCTCAAGGGCAAGCAGATTTCCGACGCCATCGAGGATGGCTTCCAGAAGAACTCTCAGGAGCAGATCGCTCGACTGCGGGACCGCCTCGACAAGCTTGCCGCGATGTTTCCCGACGTCGCGGAGGGAGACGAGATTGCACTGAGCTGGATCCCCGACAAGGGAACCGTCGTCTCGGTGCGCGGAACCGAGCGGGGCACGATCGAGGGCCGCGATTTCGCCGACGCCCTCTTCGCGGTGTGGATCGGCCCCAACCCCGTCCAGGACGACCTGAAGAAGGCGCTCCTAGGCGGTTGACGGGGCGCC
>JBKOVK010000029.1:0-2303 GCA_046724475.1 Acidobacteriota bacterium
GAAGAGCCTCGGCTACCTGACGGGCTCCGGCGAGATGAAAGCCTCCTACGGCCCCGCCGACGATCCCAAGACGCTGCTCGTCGTGGACCAGACTCTCCACCGAGTAACGGAGCTGAGAGAGGAGGGAAAGTGCGACGAGGCCCTGCCGATCGCGCGCAAGGTCGTCGCCGAGAATCCGAAGATGAAACTCGGATACATGCACCTGGCCTCGGTGCTCCGATGCCAGGGAGATCTCGCGGGCGTGCTCAAGACCTTCGAGACGGCCACCGCAAGCGGGGCCGGCGGCGAGAGCGTGGCGCGGAGCCACGCGATGATCCTTTCGGAAATGGGTCGGCCGAAAGAGGCGCTCGCCGTGCTCATGGAATATCGGGAGAGCGATGAGCCCGAGACCTTGAATTCGCTGGGCATCGCGCTGGCCGACGCGGGAAGGCCGGCGGAGGCGCTTCCCGTCTTCGCCCGGGTCCTCGAGATCGATCCGTCCAACGCCGTGGCATACCAGAACACCGGGATCTCGCTCTTGAAGCTCGACCGCGTGGACGAGGCGCGGCAGAACCTGGAACAGGCGATCCGTCTGGGAAAGCGACACGCGCGGGCCTGGAACGCGCTTGGCGTCGCCTGGACTCGCCTTGGCGACCCGAAGAAGGCGATCGAGGCCTGGCAGCGGTGCCTCGAGATCAATCCCGAGCAGTACGACGCCCTCTACAACATCGGGCGCGTGGCGGGCCAGAACGGCGACTGGAAGACCGCGCGCGTGGCCCTGGAGCGCTTCGTGCAGGTCGCGCCTCCCAAGCAGTACGGCAAGGATATCGTCGAGGTTCGTGCAGCTCTGGCCGACATGTCCCGCCGCGGCCTGTAGAATCCGACCCGTGAAAAAACTCCTCGTTGCCGGCGGGCTCGCCGCCGCCGTCGCCGGCCTGGCCGCGATGCGGGCTCCCGAGGCTCCGGTTTCCACGTGGATCATCGTCGGCGCGCAGGTGGCCGACGGCACGGGCAAGCCTCTCGAGACCAAGAACGTGCGGATCGCCGGGGACGAGATCCTCGAGGTCGGCGCCCTGGAGCCAAAGCCGGGCGAGAAGGTCGTCTCCGGAAACGGGCTCGTCCTGGCTCCGGGATTCATCGACGTCCACAACCACTCCGAGAAGGGCCTGGTCGACGATCCGCTGGCCGAGACGCAGATCTCGCAGGGAATCACGACGTTGGTCATAGGGGCCGACGGCGACTCGCCGTGGCCGATCGGGGAGTATCTCGACGCACGCCGCAAGGCCCCGGCGACCGTCAACGTCATGACGATGGTGGGCCACGCGACGGTGCGCGAGCTCGTGATGAAGGACGACTTCAAGCGGCGCGCGACCGCCGACGAGACCGCGAAGATGGCCGCGCTCGTCGAGCAGGGGATGCGTGAAGGCGGGTCGGGCCTGTCCTCGGGGCTCGAGTACGACGTCGGCAGCTATTCCACAACCGGCGAGCTCGTCGCGCTCGCGAAGTCGGCTGCGCGGCACGAGGGCTTCTACATGACGCACATCCGCGATGAGGCGGACAAGAGCTTCAAGGCGTTCGAGGAGGCGGCGATCATCTCGCACGAGGGTGGCTTGCCTCTGGAGATCTCGCACATCAAGCTCGCGACCGTGGGCGTCTGGGGAAAGGCTCGGCAGGCCGTCTCGTTCTTCACCAAGCGCCGGATGCTCGGCCAGGACGTCACGGCGGACTGTTACCCATATGAGGCCTGGCACTCCGATCTCTACACGCTGGTGCCCAACAAGAAGTACTTCGACAAGGCCAGCGTCGAGCGGGGGCTCAAGGACGTCGGCGGCCCCTCGCGTGTGACGATCACGAAATGCAAGGCCCACCCGGAGTACGAGGGCCGTAACCTCGAAGAGATCGCGCGCGCTGAGAACGTCACGCCCGCCGCCTTGTTCTCGAAGATCATCGGCGACGGGGGCGCAGACGTCATCGGGCACTCGATGAAGGAAGAGGACGTCTTCGAGTTCTACAAACAGCCCTGGGTCATGGTCGCATCCGACGGAGGGATCCACTCCGCGCATCCGCGCGGGGCGGGGACCTTCCCGCGCGTCCTGGGCCGTTACGTCCGCGTGCGCAAGCTCCTGACTCTCCAAGAGGCGATTCGCAAGATGACTTCTCTGCCGGCGTCGCGGATGAAGCTTCCCGATCGCGGCGTGATCGCCCCCGGACGCCGGGCCGACCTGGTCCTCTTCGATCCGAAGACCGTGATCGACCACTCGACCTTCACCGAGCCCGAGAAGCTCTCCGAAGGCATCCTCCTCGTCGTCGTCAATGGCGAGCCC
>JBKOVK010000149.1:0-34196 GCA_046724475.1 Acidobacteriota bacterium
GCTGCGGAAGGGGCGGGCATCGGTTCGGGACGCTCACGGCGTCGCCGACGTGCCTCCGCCGTCTCGGAGTAATTTCCGGGCATGGCCACCGCCCGCCCATCGCGCAGATCGATGACGCGGGTGGCGAGCCGGTCGATGAACGCGCGGTCGTGGGAAACGAACACGATCGAGCCCGGAAAGTCCTCGAGGGACTCTTCCAGGGCCTCGCGCGAGTCGAGGTCGAGATGGTTGGTCGGCTCGTCGAGAAGCAGGAGGTTGTGGCGCTGGCGCATGACGACCGCGAGCGTGAGCCTTCCCTTCTCGCCGCCCGACAATCCCTCGATCGGCGCGAAAACGTCGTCGCCTCGAAAGGCAAAGCGCGCCAGGTAGGAGCGCATCGCCTCTTCGGTCTCGTCGGGATGCTCGTCCCAGACGGCGTCGATCGCCCGCTTGCGCGGGTCCAGGTCCGAAAGCTCCTGGTCGTAGTAACCTATCGAGACGTCGTGCCCGATCGTTACGGTTCCGGAGAGCGGCGCGAGCCGTCCGGCCAGAGTCTTGAGCAGCGTCGTCTTGCCGGTGCCGTTCTCCCCGAGGATCGCCAGCCGCTCCCCGCGAAGCAGCTCGAAGCTCGCCCCCCGCACGATCGGCGAGCCGGCCACGTAGCCGGCGTCGAGGTCCTTGGCCCTCAGGAAGCTTCGTCCCCCGATCCGGGCCGCGTCGAAGCGGAACGCGACGGACGTGCCGTCCTCGACCGGCTTCTCCAGCCGCTCCACGCGCTCGAGCCGGGTCCGGCGGCCCTTGGCCTGCCGCGAATTCACACCCGCGATGTTGCGCCGGATGTATTCCTTCTCTTTCTCGATGAACTCCTGCTGCTTGTCGAAGGCGCGCTGCGCGGTCAGGATCCTCTCGGCCTTCTGGCGCCGATAGGACGTGTAGCCTCCGGAGTACGCGGTCAGCCTCCCGTTCTCGAGATCCACGATTTCCTCGGCGACGCGGTCGAGGAACCGCCGGTCGTGCGTCACCACGAGGTACGCGCGCCGCGACCGCGCCAGGTACTCCTCCAGGAACTCCACGGCGTTGAAGTCGAGATGGTTCGTGGGCTCGTCGAGGAGGAGCACGTCGGGCGAGGAGAGAATCGCGCGGGCGAGCATGGCGCGATTCTTCTGTCCGCCCGAAAGCTCGCCGAGCCTTCGGTTGAAATCCTCGCGAGCGAAGCCCAGGCCGGAAAGCGCCTTCTCCACCTCGGCCACCATCTCGTAGCCGCCCTCGTTCTCGAACCGATGAGTCAGCGCGTCGTACCGGTCGTGGAGGGCGGAAGAGGAATCGCCTTCGGCCATCCGGTGTTCCATTTCCCGAAGCTTCGATTCGATCGCGTGGAGGTCGGCGAACGCTCCCGCGGCATAGTCGTGAAGGGTCTCGGCCAGGTCCGCCTCGAGCGCCTGGTCCACCGTGGCGATCCGGACGGCATTGGCCTTGTAGAACTCCCCCGCGTCCGGTTCCTCGCGGCCCAGGGCAATGCGCAGAAGCGTCGTCTTGCCGGCGCCGTTGCGGCCGACGAGACCCACCTTCTGGCCCGGGTTGTGCTGCCAGGTCGCCTCCCGCAGCACCTCTTTCGGGCCGTAGCTCTTGCGAACCCGATCGAAGCGGTACAACACGAAGCGATTCTAACGGCGGCGCCTAGAACCCGGCGCGCGTCGCGTCGTAGGCGCGCCCGCGCCAGACGAGCTCGCGCCGGACGAACCGCCAGGCGAGCGATCGGATCGTGATCCCCATCCAGACGAGCGCCGTCAGGGGTTGGGTGAAGGCCGACCAGAGCGGATAGCCGAGATAGAAACCCATGGCCGCGCGCGTCGCGGCGGTCAGGCCGTAGGCGAGGGCGGACCAGCGCACCGTCGACGGATCGACAGGAAGGCCCGCCGCGGCCGCCAGCAGGACGGCCGCCGGCAGCGTCCAGGCGACGAACGTGAAGAACGTCGAGAAGACGAGAAACGCGCCCATCCGCCCTTCGAACACGAAGGCCATGTTCTTGGTGAAACCGTCGACGACTTCGCGGAATCCCCGGTACATCCGCAGGCGCATCAGGTCGTCGGCCATGGCCATGCGGCACCGGCCGCCCGAACGGCGCACGCGAATCGCCAGTCCCATGTCGTCGATGACCGAAGCGCGGATCGACTCGTGGCCTCCGGCCGCCCGGTATGCCGCCGCGCGCATGAGCATTCCGGCGCCGGCTCCGGCCGCGGCTCTCTTCTGCCGATCGGAGTTGATCCAGAAAGCCGGGCCGAAAAAGTACGAGACGGCCAGGTACGGGAGGAGCACGTTCTCCCAGAATCCCGACATCGCGACCGTCGGGAAGAGGGCGAGCAGGTCGAGACGCTCCGCATCGAGCTCGGCCGCGGCCTGCGTCAGCGCGGCGGGAGCGAATACGACGTCGGCGTCGGCGAAGAGCAGGAGGTCGCCGCGGGCCCGCGCGGCGCCCTGAAAGAGAGCGTGCGGCTTGCCGAGCCATCCGGGAGGGGGCTCCGCGCCGCGCACGACCTTCAGGCGGGGATCCTCGGCCGCCAGGCGCTCGAGGATCGCGCCGGTCGAGTCCGTGGACCGGTCGTCGACGACGATGACCTCGAAGTCCGGATAGTCCTGCGCCAGGAGTGACCGCACGGCCTTCTCGATGTCGCGCTCCTCGTTGCGCGCGGGGACGACGACGGAGATTCGGGGTCGCGGAGTCCCGGGCGGCGGCGCGGGTGCGCGCGACACGCGGCGGATCAGAGAAACGTTGACCGCGAAGAGGACGGAGCAGATGACGGCGAGGACGGCCGAGGCGACGACGGCCCCGTGGAGAATCGTTACGACAGCGGAACCTTCTGGCGGGCGTCCGCGCGATAGGGCGAGTTCGGGTAGTCGTTGATGAGCCGCTGATACGTGGCGAGCGCGTCGGCGGCCGCGCCGCTCTGCTCGTATATCTGGGCCAGCGCGAACAGCAAAGCATCCTTCGGCGCAACCGTCGAGGGGGACTCGATCGCGCGCTTCAAGCGGTCGATCGCCTCGACCGTCTTCCCCTGAGCCGCGAGCGCCCGGGCGGCGTCGACCTCGGCGATTGCCGCCGTCTCGGACTTGCCCGTCCGAGCCGCCTTCTCGAAGACCTCGACCGACGTGCCCGGCTTGTCCGCGCCGCCGGCCGCAAGAATCACCTGCGCCGCTCGGCCCGACGGGGTCGAGCCGTGCACCGCCGCCTTCTTCAGGAACTTCTCCGCTTCCGCGCGGCGGGCGGCATCGGTCGGGTAGGTCTTCGTCGCGGTCGGCTGCTCGGAGGCGAGCGGCGTGCCCAGGATCGCCAGGGCCTCGGACAGGGCCTTTCCGGCGGTCCGATCGACCCAGGTTCGATACGCGAAGAAGCCCGCCACCAGGATGACGGCGCCGGCGGCGATCGCGACGGCTTCCGTGACGCCCTTCTTGTGCTCGGAGACGTAGCCGACCGTCTTTCCGACGGTCTCGGCCAGCTCGTTGCGCTTCATGTCCCGGCGGCTGATCTTCTGGGTCATCGGTCCTGGGCTTTCAAAAACGGCGCATTATCTCCGACGCCCCTCCCCCCGTCAACGGCGGCTATACTCGAAGGGATGGCCGACGACATCAAGATCACGGGCGAGCCTTCCCGCGGCGGCGACCGCTGCGCCTTCATTGTGGACCGGCCGGTATTTGAGGGCGAGTCGGCCCACTTCGCCACGCCCGAAGCCGCCGGCCAGTCGCCGCTCGCCGCGGACCTCCTACGGATCGCCGGTGTCGAGTCGGTGCTGATCGCCGACAATACGGTCACCGTCAGCGCGGCGCATCCCGTGGACTGGCCGGCCCTCGGCATCGGAAACGTCATCCGCAAGCACCTCCGCTCGGGCGTTCCGGTCGTCTCGGAGGAGTACCTCCGCGACCTGCCCTCGGAAGGCGACCTGAAGTGGGCGATCCGCGATCTGCTGGACCGCGAGATCAATCCGGCGGTGGCTCAGCACGGCGGATTCGTGGAGCTCATCGACGTCCGGAAGAACAACGTGTATCTCCGGCTGGGCGGAGGCTGTCAGGGTTGCGGAGCGGCGGACGTCACGCTCAAGCAGGGAATCGAGAAGGCGATCCGCGGTCTCGCGCCGGCCGTCGGCGAGATCCTCGACACGACCGATCACGCCGCGGGCCGAAACCCGTACTACGCGCCAGCCAAGTGACTTCGCGCGCCTGAGGCGGCGCGGAGTCATCCCGAGCGCAGCGAGGGATCCCGAACTCGAATCACTGAATCCGGAAGCGTAGCCGCCTGTGTGCCTCACGCACCGCGGCCTCGGCGGCCTCCGGTGTCTCGGCGCGGGAAAAGATGAAACCGAGGTACCTCGAGCCTTCCGGTAGCGGAACGAGCGTTTGCCCAGGCCGGGCCGAGATCGTGATCTCCTCGATCGCCGCGACTCGACGGGCCTCCTCGAGGCCCTCGACCGTTTCGTAAACCCCCTTTCCGGGAATCGGAATCATCATCACGGCCGACGCGCGCTCGTCCCGGCGCAGATCGGCGACGTCCTGCCCCAGCGCCTGGCGCACGACCAACTCCTCGAGGCGGACTCCGGCCCCGAACCGCAGCGTTCGCGAACAGAGGCCTCCGATCGTCCGCGCCGCGAGCTCTACGATCCAGGCGCCGCGGTCGTTCCAGCGAAGCTCGGCATGGACGGGTCCGTGAGCAAGCCCGAGTGCCCGCGCTCCGCATGCCGTCTCCTCCTCGATTGCCGCCTGGACGTCGCGAGACAGCCGCGACGGCGTGACGTAGATCGTCTCCTCGAAGAACGGACCATTCAGCGGGTCGGGCTTGTCGAACAGCGCGAGGGTGCGGAGGCGCCCGCCGGTCAGGATGCCTTCGAGCGCGACCTCGATTCCCGGTACGAAGTCCTCTACGAGGATGCGGCCCGCCTTCGCCCCGCCGCGCCGGGACACGTCCGGCTCGCGAAGGATCGCGAGGATCCGGCCCCACGCCGCGACGAACTGCTCCGAATCATTCGCTCGAATGACCCCCCGGCTGCCCGAAAGAAACGTCGGCTTGAGGACGCACGGGTACGCCGTCGAGGCTGCCGCACCACGAGGGTCCTCCGTGGCGCCGACGACGCGGAACGAAGGCGACCTCGCCCCGCCGCGCGCCAGGAGCTCCCGCATGCGGCCCTTGTCGGCCGCCGCTTCTGCGGCCTCCACGGCGTTGTGCGGGAGTTCGAGCGCGTCGGAAATGGCGGCCGCAGCCACCGCGGTCTCCTCATCCACCCCCACGACGGCGTCGATGGGATGCCGTCGGCTGAACTCCAGCGCCTCGCGCGCGCAGGCGGCCGGATCGCGGAAGTCGAGGGTGAGGAGGCCCGAGGGATTCAATCCCTCCAGCGCGCTGGGCTCCTCCGACGCGACGACCACGTCAGCGCGGAGAGAGGACGCGGCGCTGAGGAAATCGGCTGCGCGGTAGGTCGTGGTCGGCAGGAGAAGAAGGACGCGGGGCACCGCAGCATCGTATGCGGGTTACGATGCCGCCATGAAGAAAGCGCGACCGAAGAAGAAGGCCGCTCCGAAGAAGGCCCGCGCTCGCAAGGCCCGCGGCCGCAGGAAGACCATCATGCGGCACTCGAAGGAGGGTTGAACCGGGCCGGAGCCGAACCTAGCCCTTGAGCTCCTCGAAATAACCGTGGAGCTCGCGCAAGGCCTGGCGGTTGATCTCCTGCCGCCGGGCGGACTCACGCAGCAACGAGAGCGCGGCCATTCCCTCGGGAGCCATCTTCAGCTCCGAGATCACAGGCAGCGCGGCCCCGATCTCGGCAAGGGCCTCGCGGCCGCGCCCCATCTCCAGGAGCAGATCCGCGACGACCAGATTCAGCGCCGCGATGTCCGCGCGCATTCCGATCGCCTCGAACTCCTGCTGCGCCTTGCGGTAGGCCTCGATGGAAGCGGTGAGCTGGCCGGTCTCGCGTAACAAAGCCGCAAGACCCCACTGAACCTTCGCGAGACCCACTCGGTTGTCGAGTCTGCGGAGGATCGGAATCGCTTTCGACGAAGCCGCCATGGCGGCTTCAGCGTTGCCCATCATGCCGTGGATGTGCGTCAGGTTCGTATAAGCAGTCGCCGCCAGAAGGGCGTTGCCAATAGACTCCGCCTCCTCGCAGATCTCTTCGAAAGTGCCGACCGCGGCGCGGAGCTCATCCGTTTCCATCAGCGCGAGACCTTCGAGGAAGCGGCACTTCAGCGCATCCTCGTGCATCTCCAGGGAGCGGAAGCTTTCAATCAGTGAGGGCAGAAGCTCGAGAACGACGTCGATCTGGCGCTCCTCGAAACGCTCCGCGAGACGTTGATAGCCGAGACGAGACAGATCGCCGGCGGCGTTGATCGTGTGCCGGAAACCCGCCTCCGCCCGATCGAACCAGACGTACGCTTCTTCGCGCCTCGAGAGTTGGCGACAGGCCGCCCCGGCCAGAAGCGCGAATTCGCCCAGGAAGTACTCGCGCTCATCGAATAGTCCAATCTCCCGTTTCGGGCTCTCGATGAACCGGTACAGAAACTCGGCCTCGTCCCGAACGAGCGCAGGTGCCGATTCTCCCTGGGAACGCAGGATTCCGCAGAGAGAAAGCAGCGTCTCCGGATCTTCCAGCCTGAGCTCCTCGGCCGACGAATACCGGTCGATCATCGGCGTCGCGAGAACTCTCTCGGCGGCCTGCTGGCCGGCCTCGGAGGAGAGAGGCTGCCGCGGGAAGTGGATTACGCGCCCGGTCACGTCCGGTCCTCCTCGAAGCGTCTCTCGAGGTCCGTGGCGACGTCGTCGGGCTCTCGGGAAAGCAAGGCACTCAACTCGGGGTCCGCCGAGGCATCGCCTCCGAGTTTCCAGAGCTGGAAGGAGCGGCCGTACTGACAGGCGGCGGAAAGCAACGAGATGCGGAGAAGCTTTCCCGGCATCTGTCCCGCCCCTCCCCTCCGAGCCAGCCGCTGGAACCAAACGAGAAGGTCCTCTTCGGCTCCCGTCGCCTCCGTCTCGGTCAAGCGATAGTACGAAACCAGTGCAGAGTGGATTACATCACGGGCCCGGTCGAAAACGGACTGCACCTCGTCCGGAACCCTCGATGACGGCTTCTCCACCTTCCTTGCCCTTGATGAGAGTACACCAACGTCCGAGTCGCGTCCACGACGCGCAGCCGGATGAAAAAGCCCCTCAGGTTGTGAAGCTTAGAACGGAATCATTCCGCCGACTTTGATGACGAATCGCGTCGGCTTCTTCGTCTCCCGCCACACAACCTGGCGAGATGTCGAGTTCTCCGGTTGCTCGGGCTGGCGCTCAGGAACTCGGGCAGGAACGTTGAAGGTCACCATGACGCTCATCTCCTTTTCGTCGGCCAAATGCCCGGCAGCGCCGGGGCGAATTGAATCTCCCACAATTCCATCACATCTTCCCGGGCGCGAGGATAGGATTTTTCGAAAAGCCCGGGAGGTCACAATGCGGAGTCCGCTTCCTCTCCTGACCCGGAGGGCACTGTTCACGGGAACAGGAGGAGCCCTGGGATGGGCCGTTTTTCGCGGGGATTCGATCGCTCGCGTCGTGCGCGCCGGCCGCGAGGCCGAGGGAAAGACCCCGACGGACCTCGCCACCGACGAGAGCTACTGGACGCAGATCGCGCGCGCGTTCGACGTGGACCGCACGCTCGTCAACCTGAACAACGGAGGTTGCAGCCCGGCTCCCGCCCACGTGCTGGACGCGATGATCCAGGACCTGCGCTTCTCCAACGAAATCCCGGTCTACCACATGTGGACCGTGCTCGAGCCGCGCATCGAGTCCTGCCGCCGCGACCTCGCCACCGAGTTCGGCTGCGACCCGGAGGAAATGGCGATCACGCGCAACGCCTCCGAGTCGCTGGAGACGCTCATCTTCGGCATCGAGCTCCAGCGGGGCGACGAGGTCGTGGTGACCAACCAGAACTATCCCCGGATGATCACCTCCTGGGAGCAGCGCGCGCGGCGGGACGGGATCGTTCTCAAACAGATCTCCTTCCCCGTGCCTCCGAAATCGTCGGCGGACCTCGTCGAGAGATTCCGCGCGGCGATCACGCCGCGCACGAAGGTCATCGAGGTCACGCACATCACGAACTTGACCGGCCAGATCTTCCCGGTGCGCGAGATCGTGCGCATGGCGCGCGACCGCGGCATCGAGGTGTTCGTCGACGGTGCGCATGCGTTTGCCCAATTCCCGTTCCGCCGCGACGATCTGGAGTGTGACTACTACGCGACGAGCCTCCACAAGTGGCTCTTCGCTCCGATCGGAACCGGATTCCTCTACGTGCGCAAGGCGAAGCAGAAGAAGATCTGGCCGCTGATGGCGGCGCCCGCGAAGATGGACGAGGACGTTCGCAAGTACGAGGAGATCGGAACGCATCCGGCCGCCAACCACAACGCCATCGCGGCCGCCATGGCGTTCCATCGCGGCATCGGCGCCGAGCGCAAGGCGGCGCGGCTGCGCTGGCTCCGGGACCGCTGGGCGAAGCGCCTCCAGGCGGCGTCTCCCCGGGTGAAGATCCTGACACCGTTGAACGACACGGACTCCTGCGCGATCGGCTTCGTCCACGTCGAGGGGCTCGACACCGAGAAGCTCCAGGCGCACCTCTGGGAGAAGCACCGCATCATGACGACGCCGATCGTCCATCCCGAGTTCAACGGCCTCCGGATCACCCCCAGCGTTTACACCACGCCCGACGACATCGACGTCTTCTGCTCCCGCATGGAGAAGATCCTCAAAGACGGGCTCCCCTCCTAGCGTCTTTTTCGGGAACTCTGGCCCCGGGCCGGTGTCCCTTCCTGCAGGAGGGACAGCCATGACTCGGACCACCCGATTCGTATCCGTCTTCGCGCTCGCGGCCGCCGCCGCATCCGTGGCCCGGGCCGGCGACCGCGATGGTTTCTCCATGACCGTCCTCGTTGACGGGAGGGCCGCTCCCGAGTACGCGGCGCGCGGCCGCATCTACATCGAAGCTCTGAAGGGAAAGGACTTCGTGATTCGGCTCTCCAATCCGACAGGAGAGCGGGTGGCGGTGGCGCTCTCCGTCGACGGCCGCAACGTCGTGGACGCCAAGCGCACGACCGAGCTGGCCGCGACCAAATGGATCCTCGGCCCGTGGCAGACGGCCGATATCCCGGGCTGGCAGGTTTCGGGTCAGACTTCGCGGAAGTTCTTGTTCACCGACACCGCCGGGTCCTACGCGAAGTGGCTCGGCGACACCTCCAACGTCGGCACGATCGAGGCGGTGTTCTTTCGCGAGAAGCGCCGGCCGCCGGTGACCGTCTACAAAGATCGGGAAGAGCAGCCGCAGGACTCGGCGGCGCAGAGCGCGCCCGGCGCCGCGGGAACGGCCGAGGCGCCTCGCGCGGAGGCACGCGAAGGCGCGCGGCGGCAGAGCTCCGACAAGCTCGCCGCGACGGGAATCGGCGACGAGACTCGTTTCCCGGTCTCATGGGTGGAGTTCGAGGAAGATCCGGCCCCCGTGGCGCGCATTGCGCTGCGCTACGAGTTTCGATCCGAGCTCGTGCGTCTGGGCGTTCTTCCTCGCGAGGACGATCTGTATGCCCGGGACCGCGCGCGCGGATTCGAGCCTTCCTACGCGCCCGACCCGTACCGGCGGCAGCGGTAGCTCCGCCCGGTTCGGCCGTAGAATCGCGCCGGCGCCGCCCGCAAGCGTCCGGCGCGATTCGCCATTGACCGAGCCGGAGACGACCGACGAGCAACTCCTCGCTTCCGCGCGCGGTGGCGACGAGGATGCGTTCGGCGCGTTCGTGCGGCGGCTCACGCCGTCGGTCCACCGGTGGATGGTCCGCGCGGTGGGTGAAAGCGATGCGGACGACATGACACAGGACGTTTTCTTGAAGGCGTATCGGGGTCTGGAACGCTTCCGCGGCGACGCGCCGGCGCGCGCCTGGCTGGCGGCGATCGCCGACAACGCGGTCAAGAACCGCTATCGGTCGCGGAGCCGCTTTCGCCGGATCTTCGCGGGAAGCTCCGACGCGCTTCCCGATCTCGACCCCGTCTCCCCCGCCGCCGGTCCCGAAGAGAACGCCGGCAGCGGCGAGTCGCTCCGCTTCGTGGCGGAGGCCCTCAAGCGCCTGGCGCCCGAGTTCCGGATGCCGGTGGTGCTCCGAGACATCGAGGAATGGAGCTACGAGGAGATCGCGGTTTCCCTGGAGCTCCCGGTCGGCACCGTCAAGTCCCGCATCGCGCGCGGACGTGGACAGCTGCGGGAGATCCTGAGGCCCCGGATCGGAAAGCTGCTATGAGCGAGACACCGCATCCGGCCGCGTCGGTCGAATTCCTGTCGCGGCTCCACGACCGCGAGCTCTCCACAGCCGAGGCGCGCGAGTTCGACGCCCACAGGTCGAGCTGCGTTTCCTGCCGCGATGCAGTCGAGGAGTTCGAGCGGAGTCTGCGGGCGTTCCGGGCATCGCCGACCGCGGCGCCGGCCTCCGACCTCTCCGCGCGTATCCTGAAGAAGATCCGCGAGCAGTCGCCGTCGCGGCGGCCGTTCGGCGTGACGTTCGGAATCGACGTCCGCTGGGCCGGTGTCCTCGCGGCCGCGCTTCTCGTCGTTCTCATCGCTCCGGCCCTGTTCCATCGCCGGGAGCAGCCCCTTGTCCCCGCTCGGTCTCCGGCCTCTCCCGAGGCGCTCCCCGCCTATCTGCTCGAGGAGAAGACGACGACGTCGAAGGACTCCGGCGCGAAGGTCGCGCCGGCGCCGCCGGCCTCGGCGCCCTCCAACGAGACCCGCGCGAAGGACAAGGAAAATGTGAAGCCGCTCGACGCCGAGGTGGAAAGGGATTTCGCCGCCACGCAGCCGCAACCGGAGGCCAGGCGGGAGGGCGGCTATCTCTCCGACGGGATCAACGCTCCCGCCACGGCGGCCCGCGCCGCTCCTGCGGCTCCCCAGAAGCTCCGGCGCCAGACCGCCGCGGCTCCCGGCGGCGAGGCCGGAGGCGCGACCGCCCCGGACGAGCAGCGAGTCTCCGTCCACCTCGTGGTCAACGCGATCGACGGTTACGGCGAAGCGCCGGAAGTGCGCGAGACTCCCACCGACGACTCGCTCGCCGGTCTGGTCGGCCGCGAGTTCATCCTCCTGGTCGAGACCGGAGGACGCGTCCGCGATGTTTCGCCCTCGGTGTCCGCCAACTTTTCCCTGCGCAAGGAGGCGGCGGCGGAAGAGCGTTCCGCTTCGAAGAAGGACGGCGGCGAGCTACTGGGGCTGCGCTTCGCCCCGTCGGATCGCCCTCGGCGCCTCCTCGTCAAGGTGGAGTGACCGTCAGGACCGCCGCGCCGCGGATGCCTCCGCGCTTGACCGCGAGGAGCGCCTCATTCGCGGCTTCCAGCGGATAGAGCTCCACGGACGCGCGCACCGGGATCTCGGCGGAAAGCGCCAGGAACTCCTCGGCGTCCCTGCGCGTGTAGTTCGTCACGCTGCGAATTCCCCGCTCGCCGTACAGAAGCGAGTAATCCATGGCAGGGATCGGGCTCATGTGGATCGCGTTGATCGCGAGCATGGCGCCGCGGTTCAGCCGTGCCAGTGCGAGCGGGACGATTTCTCCCGCCGGCGCAAACAGAACCGCCGCGTCGAGCGGCACGCCCGGATCGTCTCCCGAGTCGCCGGCCCACGCCGCGCCCAGCGACTGGGCCAGCTCGCGGTGGTGCCGTTCGCGCGAGAAGGCGTATACCTCGCAGCCCCAGTGGCGAGCGACCTGCATCGCCAGATGGGCCGAGGCTCCGAATCCGAAGAGGCCGAGACGCCCGCCGCGAGCGATGCCGCTGACCTTCAGCGAGCGGTATCCGATGATCCCGGCGCAGAGCAGCGGAGCGGCGTCGCGGGAAGAGAAGCCTTCGGGCAACTTGTAAACCCAGAGAGCGTTGGCCGAAAGCTTCTCGGCGTAGCCTCCGTTCCGGTCGCGCCCGGTGAAGGTGGCCTGCGGGCAGAGATTCTCGCGTCCCGAACGGCAGAAAGGGCACGTGCCGCAGGTGGACGCGATCCAGCCGACGCCGACGACGTCCCCGGCAGAGAGGCCGCGAACGTCGGGCCCCAGCTCGACGATCCGTCCCGCAGCCTGGTGGCCGGGCGTGATCGGCAGCCGCGCCGGGACTTCGCCTTCCAGGATGTGGAGGTCGGTGCGGCAGACGCCGCAGGCGTCGATGGCGACCACGACCTCGCCCGGACCGGCATGCGGAGAGCCGACGTCCTCGAGCCGGAGCGGGCGCTCCTCCGCGGTTCCGGGCCGATGCAGGCGCTGCGCGCGCATCCGCGCGACTATACTCACGACCTTGAAGCGAATCGACGCGCTGCTGTCGGACTACCAGAGCTCTCACCGGACCCGCGGAAACTTCCGCTGTCACATCGTCGGAGTCACGCTGATCGTGTTCGGCGTTCTTTCGATCCTTCAGACCGTGCCGATCGTCGGCTCCTGGACACTGAGCGAGGCGCTCCTGGCCGCAGTCTTTCTCTTCTACGTCGCGCTGGACCCGCTGCTCGCCGTAGCGGTCGTCGGAGTCGCCGCTCTTCTGGATCTGGCGGCGAGAGCGGTCGGGAACTGGCGCATCGGGGCCGCCGCGTTCGTGGTTGGATGGATCTTCCAGGCGATCGGCCACGCCGTTTACGAGAAAGCGAAGCCGGCCTACTTTCGAAACCTCATGCACCTGCTGGTGGGCCCCGCATACCTCGTCAACGAAGCCCTGCACATCCGGCCGCGCCCGACGCGCTAGCGACTACGGGCCGTACAGCTGTAAGCCGAACGTCTTCGTCAGGAAGATGGCCATCTGCCCGCGCCGGGTGGCCTGGTTCGGACAGTACGCTCCCCCGCCGCATCCGGCCGTGACGCCCTCGTCCTTGAAGGCTTCCACCCACGGAGCGAAGGGATTGGAGATCGGCACGTCCGTGAATTCTCCGGTCGCAGGCGGCGGCGTCCACGAGGAGCCGTGCTCGGTCTTCAGCAGGAACGCGGCCATCTGGGCGCGCGTCACGGGATCGGTCGGGCAGAACTTGGTGCCGTTGCCGCAGCCGGCCGTGATGCCCTCGGCGGCCAGCCGCTCGATCCACGACGCCGCGAAGGCGTTTGCCGGTACGTCCGAGAAGACCTGTCCCGTCGCGGGCGGGGGCGCGTAGGCCGAACCGTGCTCGGCGCGTAGCAGAAAGACCGTCATCTGCGCGCGCGACACGGACGCGTCCGGACAGAAGACCCCGGTCCCGCAGCCCGACGTGATCCCGTGGTGGAATACGGTCTCGACGTACCGGTAATCCCCTCGCGAAGCCGAGGCATCCGAGAACGATCCACCGATGTGGAGCGACCAGGTCCGCACCGAGGCGTCCGAAAGGGTCTCCTCGAAGGTCGCGTCCCAGTGCAGCGCCGGCCGCGTCGCGGCGGACACGAGCACCGCGTAACAGTTGGCCGTGGCGTCGAAGCACGACGCGCGCTCGCCGGCGGGGACGGTCCCGTAGTCGGCGTCCGGATCGCCGATCGAGTACGTCGCGCCCGCCGGGCCGGTGAAGGCCGTGGCCGCTCCGCTCATGATCACGTCCGCGACGCCGGTGTTCAGATACGAAGGCTCGACCGTGGCGACTTCTCCGGTCTCGAGCACGCCGTTGGGATAGATGTGCCCCGGCGTCGCGTGGCGATCGACCGCGAATGGCGGCGCGGGGCCGAGCTCGACCTGGACCACGAGCCCCGACGCATCGGCCGAGAGCGGCGTGACGTGCAGCGTGGCCGAGGCGTCCGTGTAGGTCTCGCCGACTGCGAGAGCGGCGTCCGCGAAACCGTTGGCCGACGTCGGAGTCATGTCGAGCAGGCATGAGTAGCAGGTGTACGCCGGGTATCCGGGCCCGAGATGGACGAGTGCGCCGCTCACCGGGTTCCCCGACATTCCCGCGTCGAAGCCGATGGGCTGGCGATACTCGAGCCAGTACGTGTACTGCGATTCCGGCACGGGGATCTGGACGGCATAGAGATTCGCGCCCGACGTTTCGATCGGCGCGATCGTGTACACCGCCGATCCGCTCGCGTGCGTGGGGTAGGTGCCCGGAGGGAGGTAGCCCAGCAGATACTTGTAGTGGGCGGGGAAATGGCGCGCGGCCGAGTTGCCCATGATCGAGAAGCGATCCCCGTACTCGGACATCGAGCAGGGCGGTGGTCCGAGGACGACGTCTCCGCAGTCGAGCGAGCTCGAGTGGCCCAGACCGAAACAGTGGCCGAGCTCGTGGCCGATCACGAGAACCGTGTTGGACTGGTTGATCCAGGCCTGGGAGCCTCCGCCCAGTCCCAGCCAGCCGCACGGCAGGTGCGGAAAGATGTAGACCTGCTTCTGGTACGAGCCGGGGTTGTATCCGGCGTCCTGCGCCCGGGCGACGGCCTGGTTCGCCACGGTGATGTAGTCGCAGGTCGTCGGCGTGTTGATCGTCGCGGTCAGCCAGTTCGTGACGACGCCCGACAGCGTGTGCGCGCCGTACGACGCCTCGGCGTAGTACGCGGACGTGCCCGAGGGACCGAACATCTTGTCCTGGACCTGCGCCACGGTGAACGGCTCGGTCCCGGTATCCATGAACTTCAGCAGGATCGCGATCACCTTCGTGTTGCCGGTGACCGCCGGAAGTTCTGCGGGAGACGGCTCGAGGACTTCGACGCTCTCGACCGCGAATCCGTCACCCTCGGGAGAACCGTGGACCGCGACGCGAGCGCCGGAATCGACTGACACCCCCGGAGGCAGCTTCAGGGCCGTCATGGATCCGCGCGCGGAGACCAGCGTCACGATGTGCTCGGCGTGCCCCGATGCGAAGTCGTCGGCTGTCAGGATTTGAACCGTCCCCGATCGCGTCTCGGTTGCGGCCGAGACAAAAGCGGCGGCGGTCCAGAGAAGAGCGACAGCGGCCGCAGGGCGGCCTCGCGCCAGCCTGGTCCTCATGTTCTTTCCTCCGGTGTGGAAACAGTATAGCAGGCGGGCTATTTTTTCAGCCGGCGCTCCGCCAGCAGCTCGCGGAGCTTCGCGATCGGAATCGCCTCCACCGTCCGGCCCCCCGCGCCCGTGACCGTCGTCGCGCGGGTCAGGGAGTTGTAGACCGACTCCTCGACGCTTTCGACCGCTGCGAGGAAGAGCGGATCCATGCGGTCGTTCTCCACCTCCTCCACGGCGCGCACGGCCGCTTTCGGCGCGTATGGAATCCGGTTGCGCGTCGAAAACGCGATCACGAAGTCCCCGGATCCGTTGCCGACGAACGATCCGGTGCGCGCCAGGCCGAGCTCCGCGCGCCGCGCCAGTCGCTCGAGGTTGCGCGACGACAGCGGAGCGTCGGTCGCCAGAACGATCATGCAGGACCCGTCGCCGGCGCCCGGAACGCCGAGCTCCTCGGCGAACGCGAACTTGCCGAGCCGCTCCCCCACGCGCACTCCGTCGATGGTGAGGATTCCGCCGAAGTTCGTCTGGACCAGGGCGCCGACCGTCCACCCGCCGAGTGAGGGCGGCAGCCGCCGCGACGCGGTCCCGATTCCTCCCTTCCAGCCGAAGGCCACCGTGCCGGTGCCGGCGCCGACGCTGCCCTCCTCCACCGGCCCACCGCGGGCCGCCGCGATCGCGTCCTCGACATCCTTCTCGGTCACGCGCCGCGACCGGATGTCGTTCAACGCCCAGCCGTCGTTGGTCTCGCCGACGACCGCGTTGACCGAACGGACGTCGGCATTGCCGGGCTGCGCGAGCGTCCAGCGGACCAGAGCGTTCACCGCGGTGCCGACCGCCAGCGTGTTGGTCAGGACGATCGGCGTCTCGAGGTTGCCGAGCTCCCGGACCTGAAGGAGGCCCGCGGCTTTTCCGAAGCCGTTGACAACCCACGCACCGGCGGCGACCTTGCTCTGGAAGAGATCGCCCGCCGCAGGAATGATCGCGGTGACGCCGGTCCGGATCGAGTCGCCTTCGATCAAGGTACGGTGACCCACGCGCACCCCTTCGACGTCCGTGATCGCGTTGATCGGCCCGGGCGGCAGGACTCCAGGTGTGACGCCGAGCTCGCGGATCCGGGGTCGTTGGGGAACGGCTTCCGGCGGGGGTGTCGCCGCGAGCCATACGAGCGCCGCGAGCGCCGCGACACCGTGATGCGCGAGGCGGAGTTTCAGCAAAACGTGGTCATCACCGCGTCGGGGTGGTCGAGGCGGTAGCCCTCGCCGGCCGGATCCGGGTCCACTTCCAGAACGGCGCCGTTCAAGCGGCGGAAGGAGTATTCGTCCATGACGACGGGGATGCCGGCGATCTCGAAGCGGCGGCCCTCGTCCGGGGCGTTCTCCTCGACCGAGATGCGAAAGCCCGTTCCGCCGCAGCCCAGCAGATGCCGCACCGAGAGCACGGCGCGCGAGAAGTCCGCCTCGCCGCGAAGGCGCTGCGCCGCCTCGGGCGTGATGCGCATCGGAGCCGTCTCGTCCGCCATGAGATGCTGATTCTATGAGCAAGCGCGCGGTGTCCGCCGTGACCATCGCGGCGTCGGACTCGGGCGGCGGGGCGGGCATCCAGGCGGATCTGTTGACCTTCGCCGCGCTCGGCGTCCACGGCGCCGCGGTCCTCGCCGCCGCGACCGCGCAGAACACCGTCGGGGTCTTCGGGATCGAGACGCTGTCGCCGCGTTTCGTGGCCCGTCAAATCGACGCGGTTTTCTCGGACCTCCAGCCTCGGGCCGTGAAAATCGGGATGCTTTTCGACGCGCCGCGGATCCGCGCCGTCGCGGCGGGCCTCCGCCGCCACCGCGCCCACAATGTCGTGCTGGATCCCGTGATGGTCGCCAAGACGGGAGCGCGGCTGCTCTCGCCGCGCGCCGCCGGGACTCTCGCGAGGGAGCTGCTGCCGCTGTGCGACCTCGTCACACCCAACCTTCCCGAGGCGTCGGCCCTGTCGGGTCTGTCCGTGCGGACGCCCGCCGATCGGCGCGTCGCCGCCGGCGCAATCGCCGACCTGGGCGCGCGCGCAATCCTGCTCAAGGGCGGTCACGCGCGCGGCGGCGTCGTGAGGGACCTTCTGTTCGACGGCCGCTTCTTCACGGAGTTCGCGGCGCCGCGGATTCGGACGCGCGCGACCCACGGCACCGGCTGCACGCTCTCCGCCGCGATCGCCGCAAATCTCGCGCTGGGACGATCTCTGGAGGATGCCGTCCTCAGGGCGATCCAGTTCCTCCGCGCCGCCCTCACCCGGGGCGTCTTCCCCGGGCGAGGGCACGGAACACCGGGCCGTGTGCCGATCAGTTCTCGATCGCGGAGCAGGCCCGCGGCTGGTAGTCGGGTACGGGGTTCGTGACGGGCGGAATCGTCCTCAGGTACGCGTCCCGAGAGCAAGAGAGGCTTAGGCGTGCGTTTCGCTCGTCACTCCCAGTACGAGAACGCGTATCCGAGGGATGAGTACGCGGTCTCCGAGATCGCCGTCCGCTCGACGTCGCGGTTGGAATCCATGTCCTTCAGGAGTCCGACCATGCGGTGCTTGGCCCCCTGCACGAACGCGCGGGCGAGCCGCACTTCCTCGGCCGCCTTCTCGGGCCCGGAGCGGGCCAGCGCCGCCGTCGCCCGCGAGAGAACGGCGAGCGAACCGTACAAGTCGATAGCGACATTCGCGAGACGCTCCTGGTGGTATTCCTTCTGGATCACGTCCTTGCCGTACTTGCGCAGCAGCGTCTCCCCCGCTCCCGCGACCGTGCGCGCGTACTTCGCGACGATCTCGCCTTCGGCCGCGAGCTCCGGCGCGATCCTCGTCAGGCGGTTCGGAACCACGCCCCGAATCTTCCGCGCTGCGTAGTCCGACAGGATCCCGAACGACGACAGGGGCGCTCTCAACGCTCGGCCCACCTCCTTCAGGTCTTCGCCGACCTCCTTCAGGCCTGACAGAGAGACGAGGACGCGGAGGATTTCGTTGGTGCCCTCGAAGATCATGTTGATGCGGGAGTCGCGGAGTGCCTTCTCGTACGGGTACTCCTCCATGAAGCCGTTGCCGCCCGCGATCTGGAGGGCGTCGTTGATGTTTCGCCAGACGGTCTCGGTGCCGTAGATCTTGCAGCACGCCCCTTCGAGGGCGTAGTCCTCGAGACCCCGGTCGATGAGGCCCGCCGTCAGGTAGACCATCGACTCCAGGGCGTACGTGGAGACGACCATGCTCGCAAACTTTGCGCGGATCATTTCGAACTGCGCGACCGGCGTTGCGAACTGCTTGCGCTGCGTGGCGTGGCGCGCGGCGTCCCGGAGCATGACCTTGCAGCCGCCGATGCAGCCCGCTCCGAGAGACGTGCGTCCGGTGTTGAGGACCTCCACGGCGATCTTGAACCCCTGTCCCCTCTGCCCCAGCACGTGAGACGCCGGAACGCGCACGTTCTCGAGTGTGATCGGAACCGTGGACGACGCCTTGAGCCCGAGCTTCTGCTCCTCCTTGCCGGGAATCACTCCTCCGAGCTCCTTCGTGATGGCGAAGGCCGTGATCCGGCGATGCTCGTCCTTCTCGGCGAGCCCGACGTCCTTGGCGAAAACCGTGAAAAAGTCGGCGAAGCCGCCGTTGGAAATCCAGTGTTTGGTGCCGTTGACGACGAACATGTCCGTCTTCTCGTCGTAGACCGCGGTCGTCTTGATCGCGGCGGCGTCCGACCCGGCTTCGGGCTCGGTGAGCGCGAAAGCCGCGATCATCTCCCCCGTCGCCAGACGCGGCAGCCACTTCTTCTTCTGTTCCTTGGTGCCGTGGAGGATCAATGCCTTGAGGCCGATCGACTGGTGCCCGCCGATCAGGATGCCGAGCGAGGCGTCCACCGTCCCGATCTCCTCGGTCACGCGGCAGTATTGCGAGGCCGTGAAACCGTACCCGCCGTACTCCTCGGGGATCGTCATGCCAAAAGCCCCGAGCTCGCCGAGCCCCCGCACCACCTCCGCCGGAATGCGGTGCTCGCGCTCGAACTGCCGGCTGTCGACGTGATCCTTCGCGAAGGCGCGGAACGAATCCAAGAATGCCGAGACGACCTCCCGCTGCGCCGGGTCCACTTCGGGATACGGGAAGATCGTGTCCTCCGGGATCAGCCCGAAGAACAGCGATTTGACGACGGGCATCAGACGCGGTGACAGGGCGGCGAGCGCGGCGCTGCCGGTGAGTCGATTGGTCATGAGTAGAGCTCCCTCGATTGGTTCTCGCGGCGGGTGCCATCGGCGTAGAAGCCCTTCCGGGCATTGGCGAGCTCGCGGATCAATTCGGCCGGCGCGAAGCGCGGCCCCAGTCTTTCGGACAGATCGTCCAGACGGCGGAACACCCGGTCGGCGCCGAGCGAGTCCGCGTAGCGCAGGAGTCCCCCGCGGAACGGGGGGAAGCCCGTGCCGAAGATCATCGCGAGGTCCAGCCGGCCGGGATCCTTCACCACGCCGTCCTCCAGGCAGAACGCGGCCTCGTTGATCATCGGGAGCACCAGCCGGGACACGATGACTTCTTCGGGCAGCGGAGACTGTTCGCGTGGAGTCACGCGCAGCGCCTCGTACGCGTCGCGGGAAGGCTTGCCGCGCTTGCCGTTGACGTACTCGTAGAAGCCCTTCCCGCTCTTGCGGCCGAGCCGTCCGGCGCTGACCAGCGCCTCCTCCCCTCCCGCCTGGATCCGCTCGGGAAACGCGGCTGCGAGAATCTCGGACGCCTTGACCGCGACGTCGAGGCCGACGTCGTCCAGCAGCGCGACAGGGCCCACGGGCATGCCGAAGCGCGTCATCGCGCCGTCGACGTCCTCGATCCGGCAGCTCTCGCGGAGCAGCCGAACGGCTTCCGACAGATAGGGCGCGAGGATCCGGTTGACCAGGAAGCCGGGCCCGTCTTTGACGACGACCGGAGTCTTCCCGAGCTTCTTGGCGAGCGCGAAGATCGTGGCGACGGTCTCGTCGCTGGTGCGTTCTCCGCGGATGACCTCCACCAGGGGCATGCGGTGCACCGGATTGAAAAAGTGCATGCCGACGACCCGCCCGGCGTGCACTGCGCCCACGGCGATCTCCGTGATCGGCAGAGTCGAGGTGTTCGACGCGAAGATCGCCGTCGGCGGAACGATCCCTTCCCACTCGGCGAGGACCGCGCGCTTGACGGTGAGCTTCTCGACCACGGCCTCGATGGTGACGTCGCACCGCCGGAACCCGGAATAGTCGAGAGTGCCCGAGATCAGGTCCATCCTGCGGGACATCTCCCGTGGGGTCAGGCGGCGCTTCTGGACCGCTTCCTTCCAGATCGCCGCCGCGGACGCGAAGCCGTGGGCCAGAGCCTTCGGCTCGATGTCCTTCATCCGCGCGGGCAGACCCTTGTCGGCGGCGAGCTGCGCGATGCCTCCTCCCATGACGCCGGCGCCCAGGACACCGACACGCCCGACTTCTGCCGGCCGGATCGAGGGATCGTCCACGCCGGTCTCCTTCTTGACCTCCTCGGTCAGGAAGAAGATCGCGAGCAGGTTCTTCTGGACCTCACCGCCGAAGACGAGCCCGATGTGCCGCGCCTCGGCCTCCAGCCCCACGGCGACCGGTTTGCCGTACCCCTCCTCGATCACCTCGAGCGCCTCGAGCGGCGCGGGATAGTGACCGCCGGTCTGCTCGACGACCTGGTCGCGTGCCCTGGAAAAAATCACTCTCCGCCCGAGCGGCGTAGCCTCGAAAAGCGCCTCGACGGGAGCTCGCTTCTTTCGCAGTGTGCGCGGCTTCCCCATGCCGAGCTTCGAGCGCGTGAACTGGCGCGACCAGCTGTCGAGGATCGCGGCCGGCACGGCTTCGTCGACCAGGCCGATCCGGCGCGCGCGCTTCGCGTCGAGTGTCTTCCCGGTCAAGATCAGGTCGAGGGCCGCGGTCAATCCCACGACACGCGGGAGGCGCGTACATCCGCCCCACGCCGGAAAGATCCCCAGCTTGACCTCCGGCAGGCCGATCTGCCCTTTCGGCGAGTCGGTCATGAGCCGGTAGTCGCAGGCCAGCGCGAGCTCGGTTCCACCTCCGAGGCACGCCCCGTTGATCACCGCGACCGTCGGATACGGGAGGTTGGCGAGCTGCTCGAAGAGAGACTGGACGCGCGTGACGCCGTCCCGGACGTCCTCCGGACGGACCGCGAGGAACTCCTTGACGTCCGCGCCCGCGATGAAGATGTCGGGCTTGCCACTCCGGATCATCAGACCGCGGATCCGCGTTTCGCGAGAAAGACGCACGAGCACGTCGGCCAGCTCGGCGACCACCGCTGTCGAAAACTTGTTGACCTTCTCACCGGGGAGGTCGAACGTCAGGACGGCGAGCCCGTTCTCGACGATCTGGAGATCGAAAGCGGTCATACCTGCTCCACCACGACCGCTCCCCCCTGCCCGCCGCCGATGCACATTGTAGCCAGGCCGAACTGCGTTCCCCGCCGCCGCATTTCCTTTAGCAGCGTCAATACGAGCCGGTTCGCGGAGGAGCCCACCGGGTGCCCGAGGGCGATCGCGCCGCCGTTGACGTTGGCCCTCTCCCAGTCGATATCGCCGATCGGGCCTCCCGTCCGGTACTTCGCGTGCCAGGCTGCCGAGGGAAAGACCTTTGCGCACGCCAGGACTTGCGCGGCGAACGCTTCGTTGATCTCGACCAAGCCGATGTCCTTCCACTCGATCCCGGCGCGCTTCAACGCAATCGGCGTGGCGACCGCCGGCCCCAGACCCATTCGCTCGGGCTCCAGCGCGCAGAAGGCGAGGCCGCGGATCCGGCCCAGCGGCGCGTAGCCCTTCGCCTTCGCGGCCGACGCGCTCATGACCAGCGTCGCTGCTCCCCCGTCGGTGATCTGCGAGGAATTGCCGGCGGTGACCGTTCCAAACTTCTTGTCGAAGTACGGCTTCAGCTTCGCGAGCGCTTCGAGCGTCTGGTTTTCGCGGATCCCGTTGTCCTGCGTCGCCATGGACTCGTATCGCGGAGCGATCGGCACCGGCACGATCTCCTCGGCCAGTTTCTTGCGCGCCATGCTCGCGCGCTGGTGGGAGCGCAGCGCGAACGCGTCTTGCTCCTCGCGGGAGATCGCGTGCTCGCGAGCCAGGATCTCCGCTGTCTGTCCCATGTTGAGGCCGCAGACGGCGTCGGTGAGTCCCATCTCGAGGCCGCTGAGCGGCCGGAAGAGCCGGGGCCGGAAGCGGGCGATCGCCGCGAGCTTCGCCCCCGTCGTCTTTGCGGTGAAGAGCTGCGTGAAGGCGTCCTGCGCCTGCCGCGAAAAAAGCAGCGGGATGTTCGACATGGACTCCACACCGCCGGCGAGGATCGCGTCCGCTTCGCCGGACGCGATGCGGTCCGCCGCGTTCGCGATCGACTGGAGGCCCGAGCCGCATAGACGATTCACGGTGTAGGCCGGCACGGCGTCGGGCACGCCGGCGCGCAAGGCCGCGACCCGAGCCACGTTCACGGCATCGGGCGGCTGGGCGATGTTGCCGACGATGACCTGGTCCAGCTCCGCCGGGTCGAAGTCGGTCCGGGCCAGGAGCTCGAGCGCGACGACGCGGCCGAGGTCGGCGGCCGTGGAGTACTTCAGGTCGGTGCCGGCGCGGGAATACGGTGTGCGCAGACCGTCGACGATGACGACGTCACGCGACATGCGATTTGCCGGCGGCCTCGTACATTCCTTCGATCAGCTCGTGATATCGGCTCTCGAGGATGCGGCGCTTGACCTTGAGGGTGGGCGTGATCGACCCGTCCTCGATCGTCAGATCCGACGGCAGCACCGCGAAAGCCCGGACCTGTTCGTGATGCGGTTTGCCGGCGTTGTAGGCGTCGATCTCGCGCTGGAAGAGGGCCCGCACTTCGGGCGAAGCGTCGGGCTGGCTCCAGTTGACGTCGATCTGGCGGGACGCGGCCCACTCGCGCAGCCGGCCGAAGTTCGGGACGATCAGGGCGGCCAGGAACTTCTGCCGGTCCCCGATCACGACGGGGAGGCTGATGAATGGAGACTTTTTCAGCTCGTTTTCGATCGGCTGCGGCGCGGCCTTCTTTCCACCCGCGAGCACGATCAAGTCCTTCTTGCGGTCGGTGATGGTCAGGTAGCCGTCCTCGTCCAGGTGACCGATATCGCCGGTATGGAACCAGCCGTCCTTGTCGATGGCCTCGATCGTCGCCTCGGGCTTCTTGTAGTAGCCCCTCATGATGTGCGGACCGCGCGTCAGAATCTCGCCGTCCTCGGCGATCTTGACCTCGACTCCCCGGATCGCTTTGCCCACGGTGCCGAGCCTCCAGCGGCCGGGACCGTTGACGGTGATGACGGGCGACGTTTCGGTCAGGCCGTAGCCTTCGTAGACCATCACGCCGGCGCCGACGAAGAACTCGGCCAGATCCTTCGACAGCGGCGCACCGCCGGAGACGGCGAAGCGGAAATTGGTCCCGAGAGCGTGACGAATCTTCTTGAAGACGAGGGCGTCGGCGACCTTGATCTTGCGGGCGAGGGCCGGCGCCGGAGGCTGCCCCTGGTTAAGCGCGGCCACGCGAGCCTTCCCCACCTCCACCGCCCACCGGAAGATCTTCTTCTTGATCGGGCTGCCGGCTTCGACTTTCGAGACGATCCGCGCGTAGACCTTTTCGTAGACGCGGGGCACGGCGCCGAAACAGTGCGGGTTGACCTCGACGAAGTTTGCCGCGAGCTTGTCGATCGATTCGGCATAGGCGATCGAGGCCAGTCGATTGAGGTAGGAGTAGTCGAGCATCCGCTCGAAGACATGGGAGAGAGGCAGGAACGAGAGGGCGATTGCGTCCGCCGTGAACGGAATGACTTCACAGCCGGACGTGACGTTGAACACCAGATTGGAGTGCGTCAGCATCGAGCCCTTGGGCTCCCCCGTGGTGCCCGAGGTATAGATGATCGTGGCCACGTCCTCGGGCTTCACGCGATCGGCGCGCTGGTCGAATATGGCGGGACTCATCTCGAGCGTCGGCCGCCCGCGGTCCACGACGGAGTGGAACGTCGTGTAGCCCGGCTCGGGCGGAGGGTTTCCCTCGATCACGATCACGTGGTCGAGGCCGGGACACTGGCTCTTGATCGTCAGGATCTTGCCGAGCTGCTCGCGCGTCGAGACGAACAGCGCCCGGGCGCCCGAGTCGTTCAGCAGGGGCGCAATCTGCCCGGCCGGCAGCGTCGGATAGAGAGGAACCGACCAGGCTCCCGCGCAGAGGATCGCGTAGTCGGCCATGGGCCACTCGGGCCGGTTCTCGGACAGGATCGCGATGCGGTCCCCGGGTTGGATTCCGAGGCCGTTCAACCCCAGCGACAGCGCCCGCACGGTGAATCCGAAGTCGGAAGCTGAAATCGGTTTCCACTGTCCGTCGACCTTGGAGATCAGCAGGTTCGGCTTCCCGCTGGCCGCCGCCGCACGGAAGACGTCGCAGAGGGTGCGGGGTGCGCTCGGCATCGAATCTCCCTCCTCGCCGGATTGTGTCCTGCGCACCGGAGCCGGTCAAGGACGCCGGGGGAGTTCCGCCTGTCATCCCGAGGAGCGCAGCGACGAGGGATCCCGAACTCCATCGCCACGGTCGCTCGTCGAATACGGGATCCCTCGCTTCCGCTCGGGATGACGGCGCTTCGATAGGATCTCGCTCGTGGCGATCGCGCTTCTCGCCGGCACGGTCCTCGCCCTGGCCGGCTTCCTGCTGACCTCCGTCCAGGGATTCGCGCTGGCCTCGCACCTGGCCGCCGCCGAGCCGGCCGCCCGTTTCCTGGTCACGCGCCACGTGGCCTATGCGATTCCGACGGTCCTCCTGTCGCTTTTCTCGCAGTCGATGGTGATCTTCTTCTTCATCGGCACGGGCCGCCTGGTCAAAGACGAGATCGCCACATTCGCCGAGCCCGAGAAACGCGCGGTGCTCGCTGCGCTCCGGGACTTCAAGCGTCGGACCTCCCCGGCCGCCACCTTCGCGCTGCTTTCGGCCATCGCGGTGTTCGTTCTCGGCGGCGCCGTCCACACGCGCACGCTTCCCGGCTGGACGCACCTGGCGGCTTCGCTCCTGGCCGTCGCCACGCACTTCTGGGCTCTGCGCGAGGAGTGGCGCGCGTTCCTCGACAACGGAAAGCTCATGGCGGACCCCAAGGCCTGGGCGCGCGGGGCCACGCGGGGACAGGCTGCGGGATGAACGCCGCGCTCGTGGGAAAATCCGCTCTCGTCACGGGCGCCGGCATTCGCCTGGGACGCGCGATCGCCATTGCCCTCGCCGAGGCCGGCGCCGACGTCGCCGTCCACTATCGCTCCTCGGCCGCGCCCGCGGAAGAGACGGCCGCGGCCATCCGCCGTCTCGGCCGGAGGGCCGTGACCCTCGCCGCAGACCTCGCCGACGCGGCGCAGTGCGAAAAGCTCGCGCGCGACGCGATGACCGCGCTGGGCGGGCTCGACGTGCTGGTGCACTCCGCCGCCAACTTTCACCGCGCTTCCCTCCGAGAGACGGACGCCGCTCTCTGGGACGACGCGATGCACGTCAACGCCCGCGCCGGGATGCTGCTGGCGCGCGAAGCCGCGCCGACGTTGGCCGAGAGGCAGGGACGCATCGTCCTGATCTCGGACCTCCTCGCCACGCGGCCCGAACGAAACTACGTCGCGCACGCCACATCCAAGGCCGCCGTGGAAGGCCTCGTCCGCGCGCTCGCGGTCGAGCTCGCACCGCACGTCCGCGTCAACGGCGTCGCGCCGGGGACCGTCCTGGTTCCCGAGGGCACTCCCGAAGCGACCGCGGCGCGCTGGGCCCGACAGGCACCTCTCCAGCGCAACGGAGATCCGTCCGACGTCGCAGCGGCAGTCCTGTTCTTCTGTACAGGACCTGACTTCGTCACAGGACAGATCCTGTGCGTCGACGGAGGCAAATCCCTGACCTGACTCTCGTCTGTTAAAATATCCCCCGCACCTCCAGCAAAAAGCACCATGGCAGAAACCTCCATCAAGGCGGGACGCGTGTGTCTTCTGGCGCTGGCCGGCCCACTTCTGCACGGCATCGCGTCCGGCGTGGGGCTCGGCATCGTGCCGGCTCCTCCGCCCGAGTGCGGGAGCGCGAGCCCCGTTGTGTTCAGCGACTCGACGTCGATCGCTCTGGTCGACGGAGGAGTCGTGTCCACGTCGATCGTGGTCTCGGGCCTGGGCCCCTACCTCTGGGACGTGGGAGTCCAGACCCACCTCGTCCACTCCTTCAGCTCCGACCTCTCGGTCACACTGACTTCGCCGGCCGGTACCGTCGTGACGCTGACGAGCCACAACGGCGGAGGCAACGCCAACGTCTTCGACGGGACCGTCTGGGACGACCAGTCCAATCCGGGAGGTCAGGTCCCGTACCTCGGCAACAACGGCCTGGTGACGGACCAGATCTACACGAACGGGGTCACGGCCTCCCCCCTCGCGCCGGAGGAGGCGCTGGGCGCGTTCGTCGGCGAGGACCCCAACGGGACCTGGACGCTCCGAGTCGGCGACGACGTCCCGGGCCATACGGGAACCCTGAACGGATGGTCGCTGTCGATCGCCGCCCTGCCCAAAGCCCCGAGCGTCATCTCGCGTTTCAGCCCTTCCAACTCCGCCTCCGTCGCGATTCCCGACAACGGCAGCGTCAGCTCGACGATCGACGTGCCCGACGGCATCGGCTCGCGCGTGTGCAAGGTCTCGGTGGTCACGTCGATCACGCATCCCAACTGCGGCGACCTCGAGATCACGCTGCGCTCGCCGAGCGGGACGGTCGTGACGCTTTCCACCGACAACGGCGGCGCCAACGACAACGTCTTCAACGGAACCCTCTGGGACGACGCCGCCAACCCGGGCGGCCAGATCCCGTACGTCCACAACGACGGTCTCGTCACGGACCAGGCTTACGTCAACGGCGTACCCGTGCCCACGCTGGTTCCCGAGGAAGGCCTCGCGGCGTTCAACGGCGAGAGCCCCGTCGGCACGTGGAAACTGACCGTCGGCGACGACTCGCCCGGCGGCAGCGGCGTTCTGGCCGGTTGGTCGCTGAACATCGTCACCTGCAGCTGCGCGGAGTCCTTTCCGGGCTCGCCTCTGCGCGTCGACGAGCACGGCGACGGCTTCTACTCCAACTTGAACGGCGTGTTCGAAGTTGGAGAGACCGTGACCGTGGAGCCCTCCTGGACCAACCCCGGCACGACGCCTTTCACGCTGGTCACCTATGCCCACGACTTCACGGGTCCGGCGGGCCCGACGTATTCGTTCGCCGACACCGGTGCGTCTTACGGGACCGTTGCGGCTCTTTCCACGAGCAACTGCTACGACGCGACCGGCGACTGCTATCGCCTCAAGATCACCGGCGCGCGCCCGGCGCCGCACTGGGATGCGAGCTTCCAGGAGATCGCGGCGCCCATCGCTCTGGGCCAGTCGCAGCAGGACCCTTATTTCGCCACATGGGTTCTGCACATCGGAGGAAGCTTCGCCGACGTTCCGTCCACGGATCCGTTCTACCGGTCGATCGAGACGATCTTCCACCTCGGCATCACCGGCGGCGGATCGTGCGGTGGCTTCTGCCCGAGCGACTCGGCCCTGCGCAAGCAGATGGCGGTCTTCCTCCTGAAGTCGAAAGACGGCGCGGCGTACGTGCCGCCGGCGGCGACCGGAATCTTCATCGACGTGCCGGTAACCGACCCGTTCGCTCCCTGGATCGAGGAGCTCTACAACCGGGGCATCGCCGCGGGCTGCGCGCCCGGTCCGGCCTACTGTCCGGAGCTGTTCGTGCAGCGCCAGCAGATGGCCGTCTTCCTGCTGAAGACCCTCCTGGGGTCCGACTACACTCCGCCTCCGGCGACCGGGATCTTCTTCGACGTGCTGCCAGCGAACCCGTTCGCTCCGTGGATCGAGGACCTGTTCAATCGCGGAATCGCCGGAGGGTGCGGCGGCGGGCGGTTCTGTCCCAAGAACCGCAACACCCGCGCCCAGATGGCCGCATTCCTGACGAAGACCTTCGGCCTTCAGCTCTACGGTCCGTAGCGCCGCGCGGCTCGCCGGCGGCCCTCGCCCCACCTACCGCGAGAACTCGGCGTGCTCCTCACGCAGACGCCGGACGAAGGCGCGCATGAGCTCGCGGCGCGGTGCCGCGAGCTGTTCCGCGCGCGAGGTCTTCAGGCGCGCGTTTGCCGCTTCTTCGATCGCCGAGGCCATCTCGAGGATGTCCAGCCTCTCGCGGTAGGCGTCGGCGAGGCCGCGGGCGATGCCATAGGCGCCCATGGCCTCGAGCGTGACGGCGTCGTGGACGATCTCCTCTTCCGGCGTCGCGGGCGCCTCCAGCCGGGACAGGCCCCGGAAAAGCCGCTGGACCGTCCGGGGCGATATGCCTAGAGACGCCAGGAAGATCTCGGTGCGGCTGCGATGGCCCATCCGCGAGACCCACTTTTCCTGGCCCGAGAAGACGGCGAGGAGGAAGAGGAGCTCCTCGTCCAGCGGCGGCGCGCCGTTTCCGCCGGCGATCGCCTCGGAGGCCGAAACCATCCGCTCGACGTCGCCGTAATTCGTAACGCCGTCCAGTCCCACCGCAAGCGGCTTGACGTAATCGAGAACCCTCTTGCGCGCGGCGGCATCCATGAAGGGATACTACTGAACCAGCCATGATCATCCGACGAAACCCGAAGATCCGTTTCGCGAACCCCGACCCGTCGCGGGTCCCGCCCGGGCAGTTCGTGACGCAGCAGTGGCCGGTCCTTCACGCGGGCGGCATCCCGAAGATCGACCTGACGACCTGGAAGTTCTCGGTCTGGGGAGAGGTCGAGAATCCCACGTCGTGGACCTGGGAGGAATTCCAGAAGCTCCCGCGGGCCAAGCGTGTCAACGACGTCCACTGCGTGACGCACTGGACCAAGCTCGACAACGAGTGGGAGGGAGTCCCGGTCCGGGAAGTGCTGCACATCGCCCGGCCGAAGCCCGCGGCGCGCTACGTCATCGAGCACGCGTTCGGCGGCTGGACCACCAACGTCCCGCTGGAAGACTTCGACCGGGACGAGAACCTGCTGGCGACGCACCACGGCGGCGTTCCGTTGGCTCCCGAGCATGGCGCGCCGATGCGGATCGTGATTCCCCACCTCTATTTCTGGAAGGGCGCGAAGTGGGCGGAAGGGATCGAGCTCACGCGCGAAGACCAGGCGGGATTCTGGGAGGAGCAGGGGTACCACATGCGCGGCGACCCCTGGAAAGAAGAGCGCTACCGCGACGGTTTCTGACGAGGCGCCGCGTCCTCCTCGGGTGCATCGTCCCGAGACCGCCGCCGCTGCTCCCGGATCATCTGCCTGGCGTTCTCGCGCATCCGCATGAGGCGCTCCCTCTGCTCGGGCGTGAGCACCTGCTTCATGTCGAGCTCCATCATCGCGAGCTCCTTCTGAAGGGCGCTCCGCGCCGTCTCGCGCGCCTCGATCTTCGCCTCGACGGCCTTGCGATCCACCGGATCGCTCTGCATGGCCTGCTCGTACTCGAACTGCTTCTTTTCGAGATCGGCTCGCAGGTCGATCAGCTTGGGCTTGGAGCGCGCGAAGATCTTCTCCAAGGACGCCGTTTGCTCCGGCGTGAGCTGGAGCGCCTTCGCGACGACGGGGCGCTTCCACCACTTCCCTTCGATCGCCCGGGCCGGCTGCGCCCGGACCGTCGCGGCGGCGAGCATTGCCGCCGCCACGAGAAGCGTCCGCCTCACAAGCTCTCTTCCATCGCGAGGTCCGAGGAGTCGTCTCCGCCGCGCGCCAGGTACGCCGCCTCCCGCAGCAGCGCGTCGTCGTCGCGGTCGGCCGGCGAAAGGCCGGAATCGTCGGCAGCCGTCTCGACCGTGCTGGCGGAGGAGGCCGCCGGCGCCGGGGCCTGCCTCCACGGCATCGCCAACGCCAGGACCGCGAGCGAGGCCGCGATCCCGACGGCCCAGCGCCAGGGATTCCGGCGGGCCCGCGGAGCGGACCGGCGGATGGCCGCCATCGTCGCGCCTTCGGCCTCCCGCCACTGCTGCGGGGTCCGCCGCTCGATCTCCTCGACCTCTTCTTCCCCGATCTGCCGCAGCGCCGTCTGCCATTCCTGGAGCGCGCGGCTGCAGGCCTGACACTCCGAGAGGTGCCTCGGCAGCGCTTCCGGCTCTCCGGAGGCCGGCGCCGCCAGAGAGAAGAGCTCGGCGTCGGTCAGGTGCTTGTCCGACACGGTACGGTCCATTCTGGGTTCCTCAGCTCAGAAAGTCTCCGAGACGGCCCCGGATCTTCTGGGCCGCCCGGAACAGGTGCGACTTGATCGTCCCCGAGTCGAGACCGGTGACCTCGGCGATCTCGGGAATCGACATCTCTTCGAAGTGTTTCATCGTGAAAATCGCGCGCTGCCGCGGCGAGAGTGCTCCGATCGCGGTGCGCAACCTGTCGCGGATCTCGCGGCCGGCGGCCCGACGCTCCGGCGACGGATCCGGATGCGGCGCCCACTCCTGTGGCCCCTCCCCCGACTCCTCGTCGCGCGACGGACTCTGGTGGAAGTAGAGAACGAGGCGGCGCCGCTTCAGCCGGTCCTTGCACCAGTTGATGCAGATGCGCGTGAGCCACGTCTCGAACGTCGAGCCTTCCCGGAAGGAGTCCAGGCTCTGATAGGCGCGCAGGAAGCTCTCCTGCGCGGCGCAGTCGGCCTCTCCCCCGTCGCGCAGGAAGCGATAGGCCACGCGCGTGATCTTCTTCTGGTACTGGCGGACGAAATACTCGAAGAGCTCCGTCTTCCCGGAGCGGATTTCCCGGATGAGCCTCGCCTCGTCGGCGGGCGCCGCCGTCTCGCGGGCGATCATGGGCAGGGCCGACACATGCGATTAGACGAGGACGCCGCCGCCCGGGTTTACCTCGGGAGGCGGCTCCCGGGGAAGGGTAACATCCGGGAGTGGCCGCGCGACAGGTGGTCCTCATCACCGGCTGCTCGTCGGGGATCGGGCGCGCCGCCGCCCTCGAAGCGGCCCGGCGAGGACACCGCGTCTTCGCCACGGCGCGAAACCGCAACGACCTGGCCGACCTGGAACGGGGCGATCTCCAGACCCTGGCCCTCGACGTGACGTCCGGCACGTCGATCCGGGCCGCGGTCGACGCGGTCCTCGCCCGAGCCGGCCGGCTGGACGTCCTCGTCAACAACGCGGGTTACGCGCAGTACGGATCCGCCGAGGACGTGACGTTTGAGGAGTGGCGGGCCCAGTTCGACGTGAACTTCTTCGGGACGCTCGAGGTGACACGGGCTGCTCTGCCGGCGCTGCGCGCAGCCGGCCGCGCGACGATCGTGATGGTCTCGTCGGTCGCGGGCCGTCTCCCGGTTCCCTTCGCCGCCCCGTATTGCTCCGCCAAGCACGCCCTGGAAGCGCTCTCGGACGCTCTTCGCGTCGAGGTCTATCCGTTCGGCGTCCGCGTCGCGGTGATCGAACCCGGGCCCGTGCCGACGCGATTCACCGAGCGCGCGCGCTCTCTGGTGGCGCCCCTTCTGTCGCGGCCCGGACCGTATCGGAGCTTCTACGCCGGCGCCGAGCGGGCGATGGACGGCGACTTCCAGAAGGGCGGAACGAGCGCCGAGGCGGTGGCCCGTGTCATCGCCCACGCGTTCGAGGCCGAGCATCCGCGCGCCCGGTATCGCGTGGGCGCGATGGCCCGCACCCTCATCCCCATGACGTCGATCCTGCCCGAGAAATGGCGCGACTGGATGATGCGCCGCAGCCTCCGGATCCCGGGACCGGACTCGCGCTAGTTCTAGTACCGAATGACGAGCGGAAGGTCCGGCCGGAGGTCCTTCGATCGTTTCGCCTTCCCGTCGTCGAAGGTCACTTCCATCAGCCACGCGTCCCCCTGGTCGACGTCGAGGACGCGTTGGGCCTGGAGGTACTTCAATGCCGGGATCGACTCATAGGACTGAGGCGAGATCAGGCGGATTCCGGTGATCCGGCGGCAGCCGATCGGGTGCGGGTAGAGAGAGCCCCGTGCCGCCTGCTTCTTCGTGTCGGTCAGAGCGGACGGCTCGATGAAGAGTGCCGGGCTCCGCGTATCGTCGCGGGGCGTGAGCATCTCCATGACCTCGCCCTTCGGCATCCAGTCCGCCGTCCAAGACCATGTCGGAAACGGCAACGGTTCGCGGGAGGCACCCGTCCGACGAAGGCCGACGCCGAAGGGGCACCACCCGCTCGAGCGCCACAGCATGCGCTGCCGGAACTTCTCGGCCGCCCGCTCCAGACCGGGTGCTATCGAAACGGTTGTGTCCGGCCACATCAGCTCCAGGTAGCCGTTCTCGAGCTCGACGGCGATGGAGGCGGCGCCCTGCCCGTCGTGCCGATTGGTTTCGGCTGCGAACTGGAAACCCGCGTTCGTCAGCGCGGTCCGCTCCGGCGCGTTCGGCGACACCATGATCCAGACGTGGTCGAGCTCGACGCCGGACCGGGCTGCGGCCGGCGCGCAGACGCCCGTGAGCAGAAGCGGCGCAGCAGCCAGAATGGTCATTGCTTCGACGCGAGGTACATGAATCGCGACAAGCGCCTCTCGCTCGAAAGCGTGTGGACAGCGTCCAGGAAGCGCTGCAAATCGTCGAACCCGGTCTCGCCTTCGAGCCGGACCAGCGCCTTACGTCTCGTCGCGCGGGCGTCGCGCCATTTCTTAGAAACAGAAGCGACGGCCTCCGTCACATCGCGGACTTCGTTCAACGCGAAGCCGCTCCGCTCCAGCAGGCGCTCGTTGTGCCCGGCCGGCGTGAACAGGAAGAAACCGACGGAGCTACGAACGCGAATCTCCTCGTTCGAGAGCTGGCCGGTCACGACGATCGGATCGGTGAACAGCAGCCGCCCGCCCGGCCGAAGGACCCGATGCCAGTCGCGCAGAACGTCGAGTCGGCCGCGCAGATGGTTGATCGAGTCGTTGCAGAAGACGGCGTCGAAGGATTCGTCGGGGAACGGCAGCCGCTTCCCGGCGTCGACGAGCTGAAAGGAGACCCTGGACGCGAGGTCCGCATCGCGGGGCTTCGTCTTCGCCGCGTCGATCCCGTGCGGATTGATGTCGACACCGACGCAACTTGCGCCGGTCTCTTTCGCCATGCGCTCGGTCACGCCTCCGGATCCGCAAGCGATTTCCAGCACCCTCCGTCCGGCCGAAAGATCCAGGAGCCGAAACCACTCGCGCGCCTCCGCGAGCGTGATCCAGCTCGCCTGCCCCAGATCCTCGTCGTAGGTCTCGCGCCGCACCGCTCGCCGGGCGGCGTCGGAGAGGTGACCGTAGTAGCCGTCGTAGAGCTCGACCTCGGGAGCCATACGAGAATCCTATCCGGGAGATCGGGGCCCGAGATCCGGCCGAGTCGTCAGTCGAGCGAGCGCAGGTAGGCCACGATTGCTTCGGCGTCGGCCTTCGACATCTTGAAAGGCGGCATCGGCGGGTCCGGGGGTGTGCCGTTGCGCCCGATGCCGGTCGTGAGCAGATGAATCACCGCCTCTTCCGGAAGTCCGCCGAGGCCTCGGATGTTGACCGACCGGATCGCCCATCGGACTCCCTCGAAGGGAGGCGGGAACGGGTTGGGCGCTCCGCGGAACTCCTCGCCGGGGATGATCGCGCCCTTCCGATCGCGCGGCGAATGACACTGGACGCACATCGCGACGTCGTGGGTGAGATAGCGACCGCGCTCGATCAGGCGCGGGTCCGCTTCGCGGGAGGCTGTCGGTGTCGGAGCCGTCCGCGGAGGCGCAGCCTGCTGGCTCCGGACCGCAGGCGCCGCGAGCGCCAGTGCCGCTGCCGTGACCGTGGCGCAGTTGAGGGCGTTTCGGTTCATCTTTCGGACCTTACCTCGGCATTAACTCTATCGCCGGCGCCAGGCGCCGCGCTTCCCGTCGCAAGACGGATTCGAATCTTAGCCCCTGCTTAAGCCCGTCATCGCGCCCGGTTTGCGCACTCTTCCTTTGTGAGCGGCGCGAGAGCGAGCCCACGGAGCCCGTCTCGACGACGACTCAGAAAGGGAAAGGTGGAAACGTGGATCCGATGCTCGAGCTCTCATCGACGACGGCCGTCCCGCCGCTGCGCCGTCGGTGTCTTTTGCGGAGGCTGGCGCTCGCGACCCTCGGCTGCTTCGCGCTCGGCGCGAGCGCACGGGCGCAGCTCGCCCCGAACCAGACCAACGGGTTCGGCAACGACCGGCTCGTCACGTTCACGTACCTTCAGAACTTCGACTGCGTCGACCAGCCGACGATGGATCTGGATTTCAACGGAATACCCGCGCAATCGGACCCCGGCGAGATGCAGATTCCGATCTGTCAGGCGG
>JBKOVK010000250.1:0-3977 GCA_046724475.1 Acidobacteriota bacterium
GAATTCCGTCGGAGCCGTAGCGGAAGAGATGCGTGTGGCCGCCGTTCTCGAACGACGCAATCCAGGTCTTGCCGCCGTCGGCGAACTGGATCTCCTTCTGGTAGACGAGGGCGGGATCTTCTTCGGAGAGGACGCGCGTCGCCTTCGTGGTGTCCCTATCGAAGCGCCACACGTCCAGCCGCGTCTGCGGCCGGTTGGTGGTCTGGACGGCGACGGAGCGGCTGTCGGGCAGCCAGTCGACTCCGACGATGTACTCGTACGGGGCGTCCGACGGGTTCATCCATGCGGCCGCGCCGCCCGTGAGGGGGACGACGCCTAGCTTCACCGCCGGATTGGCGCCGCCCGTGCGCGGGTAGCGCTGCTTGATCACGCGGGGCACGGCGGGCGCGAAATCGGTGAAGGAGGACACGTCCACGCCCGATTCGTCGGTCCTCAGAAACGCGATCGCGGAGGAATCGGGCGCCCACCAGTAGCCGGTGTCGCCGCGGTCGAAGATCTCCTCCCAGTACAGCCACGACAACGTGCCGTTGAGTACGGTGTCGCTGCCGTCGGAGCTCAGGCGCGTCTCTTTCGCCGCCGCGAGGTCGTAGACGTAGAGATCGTTGTCGCGCACGAAGGCGACCTTCCTGCCGTCGGGAGACAGGCGGGGCAGGCTCTCCTTCGCATCGGTCGAGGTCAGGCGCGAGAACCGCGAGGAGGCGAGGTCCAGGGCGTAAAGGTCGTCGCCGAAGAGGTAGACCGCCGTCTTACCGGCGGGATCGAGAGAGTCCGGCCAGGCCAGCGCGTCCGGCGCGCCTTTGGGCGAGAGCGCCGCGAGGCTCGTCATGGCCGTCTTTGCATCGACGGCGGGGGAGCGCTGGCCGGAGTCCGGCCGGACCCGCTCGATCGTGCGCGACGCCGCCGGAACGCGCTCGTCCAGCAGGAGCACGTCGCCGCCCGCGGTCCAGGCGAACTTCGGAAGCTTCGTGGCCGCTGCGGCCTCGTCGCCGTAGATCCAGTCGACGGTCAGCTGGCGGGTCGAGTCGGCCGCGGCGGGCAGCGCGGCGAGCAAGAAGACCAGGGCAAGACTCCGGGTTTCCCGACGCATTGGACCTCCTTGGAAGCGGCCGAAGAATACGCCACGACCGAGAGTAGAATGCGCCAAACTCGATGAGCCTCGCCGCCGGCACGAAGCTCGGCCCCTACGAGGTCCTCTCGCTCCTCGGGACGGGAGGCATGGGCGAGGTGTACCGCGCGCGCGACGAGAGGCTGCGTCGCGACGTCGCGCTCAAGGTCCTGCCGGCGTCGATCGCGCAGGACGCGGACCGTCTTCGACGCTTCGAGTCCGAGGCGCGAGCCGCGTCGGCGCTCAACCACCCCAACATCGTCACCGTCCACGACATCGGCAAGTCGAATGGCACAACCTACATGGCGATGGAGTTCATCGACGGGGCGAGCCTGCGGCAGATGCTCGCCAACGGCGCGCTTCCCGAGAAGAAGATGCTCGAGGTCGCGGTGCAGATCGCCGACGGCCTCGCCAAGGCGCACTCGGCCGGAATCGTGCACCGCGACCTGAAGCCCGAGAACGTCATGGTCTCGCGCGACGGGTTCGTCAAGCTGCTCGACTTCGGCCTCGCGAAGCCGTTCACCGCGCCGTCGGAGGGCATGTCGGCGATTCCGACCATGGCCGGCGAGACGCAGCCCGGGACCGTGCTTGGAACCGTCGGCTACATGTCTCCGGAGCAGGCGAGCGGCCGTTCCCTCGACTATCGCTCCGATCAGTTCTCGCTGGGCTCGATCCTCTACGAGATGGCGACGGGCCAGCGCGCCTTCCAGAAGCCGACCGGCGCCGAGACGCTTTCGGCCATCATCCGCGAGGAGCCGGACTCCGTCGCGCGCGTGAACCCGCGGGCCCCGGCGCCCTACCGCTGGATCGTGGACCGGTGCCTCGCGAAGGATCCCGAGGACCGATACGCCTCGACACGAGACCTCGCGCGTGACCTGAAGTCCGTGCGCGAGCACGTCTCGGAGGTGACGAGCACGGCTTCGGGCGCGACGGCCGTGGCGCCGATGCATCGCCGGCGGACCGTCGCCTGGTGGCTCGCAGCGGCCGCGCTCCTCGCAGGCCTTGCAGGCGGCGTGCTGCTCGACCGCCGGATCCGCAAGGTGGAACCTCCGACCTTCCGGCAGCTGACGTTCCGGCGCGGTTCCATCGGCTCGGCCCGGTTCGCGCCGGACGGTCAGACCATCATGTATTCCGCGAGCTGGGATGGCCGGTCGATGGAGGTCTTCGTCTCGCGTCTCGACAGTCCGGAGTCGCGCCCGTTCGGCCTTGCCAAGGCAGAGCTGCTCTCCGTGTCGCCTTCCGGAGAGATGGCCGTATCCGTCGATCGCCGCGACGCCTTCGCATTCAACAGAACCGGAACCCTGGCGCGCATCGGAATGACGGGAGGTGGCTCGCCCAAGGAGTTTCTCGAGGACATCCTCTGGGCAGACTGGGCTTCGGATGGGCAGAGTCTCGCCGTGGTCCGCCCGCAGAGCGGAAAGATTCGGCTGGAGTACCCGGTGGGTCACGTCCTGTACGAGACGGCGGGATGGATCTCCCATCCGAGGGTTTCGCCTCGCGGAGACGAAGTTGCGTTTCTGGATCACCCGGTGCAGGGAGACGACTCGGGCACGGTGATGCTCGTCGACCGCGCCGGGAAACGGCGAGCGATCTCGGAGCCTTACGAGAGCGTTCAGGGACTCTGCTGGTCGCCCGACGGGAACGAGGTCTTCTTTTCGGCGTCATACGCCGGCAACAATCGGGCGCTCCAGGCGGTCACACGCAGCGGGCGCGTGCGCGTAATCGCCCGGGGCACGGGCACGCTCACGATCCAGGACATCTCGAAGGCTGGCAAGGCCCTGGTCATCGAGGACAAAGGCCGAAAGTCGATTTCGGCTCTCCTGCCCGGCGCCGCGACGGAACGAGACTTCGCCTGGCTCGACTGGTCGTTGCCCCGGAGCATTTCCGACGACGGGCGGCTTCTCCTGTTCGACGAGAGCGGAGCGGGAGGCGGAGCCGGCTATTCCGTCTACGTCAGGAAGGCCGACGGATCTCCGGCCGTGCGACTCGGGCCCGGCATCGGCGCCGGTCTGTCGCCGGACAGTCGCCTGGCCTTGTCGATCTCGGGACAGAGCACTGCGCAGCGCCTCACGCTCTATCCCATCGGCGTGGGCGAGCCGAGGACCCTTCCGCCAACAGGTCTTCGAATCGAACAGGTCTGCTGGCTCTCCGACGGGCGCCGGATCGTCTTCTCCGGCGCCGAGCCTGATCACGGCTCGCGTCTCTGGGTGCAGGCGATCGACGAAGCAAAGCCCAGAGCGTTCTCGCCGGAGGGCTACCGCATGTTCGAGAGGTCTCCGTCGCCGGACGACAAGGTCGTCGCCGTCGTCGGACCCGACCGGCGCTTCTATCTCTATCCGATCGCAGGAGGCGAACCAACGCCGATCCCAGGGCTTGCGCCCGGCGATGTCGTCGCGGGCTGGAGGCAGGACGGGAAGTCGGTTTTCGTCCGCCGGCGGGGCGAGGTGCCCCTTCGCGTCATGACCCTCGACCTGGCGAGCGGACGTAAACAGCTTTGGAAGGAGCTGATGCCTCCCGACCCGGCCGGTGTCTCGACGATCGCGCCGGTGCTGATCACGCCAGATGAGAAGTACTACGCATATTCCTACACGCGCAGCCTCGCCGATCTCTACGTCGTCGAGGGACTGAAGTGACGCTGGCGTCCGGGACGAAGCTCGGCCACTACGAAGTGCTCGCGCTCCTCGGCGCCGGGGGCATGGGCGAGGTGTACCGCGCGCGCGACGAGAAGCTCAAGCGCACGGTCGCGATCAAGGTGCTGCCGGCTTCCCTCACGCAGGACGCGGAGCGCATGCGCCGGTTCGAGCAGGAAGCGCAGGCCGCGGGCGGGCTGAACCATCCCAACATCACGTCGGTCTACGAGCTCGGCGAGCAC
>JBKOVK010000148.1:0-3353 GCA_046724475.1 Acidobacteriota bacterium
AGGTTGATCAGCGCGAAGACGTTGTCCACGGCGTTGTGATGCTCGGTGATCCCGAGCGTCCAGCAGAGCTGCGCCGTCTTCGCCTTCGCGTAGGCGAGCGCGACGTCGCGGATCGCCGCGGCCGGCACGCCGGTCTCTTTCTCCGCGTATGCCAGCGTGTACTTGTCGAGGGACTTCCGGTAGTCGTCGAAATCCGAGGTCGCGTTCGCGATGAATTCCCGGTTTTCGAGCCCCGCGTCGAGGATCTCGCGCGCCATCGCGTTGGCCAGGGCGATGTCCGATCCGACGTCCAGACCCAGCCACGTATCCGCCCACTGCGCCGAGACCGTCCGCCGCGGATCCACCACGATCAGCCGCGCGCCGTTCCTGAGGCCCTTCAGGACGTGATGAAAAAAGATCGGGTGCGCCTCGCGCGCATTGGATCCCCAGAGCAGGATGAGCTCCGCCTCCTCCGCTTCGCGATAGGAGCTCGTCCCGCCCCCCGCTCCGAACACCGCCGTCAGACCGACGACGCTGGGGGCGTGTCAGGTGCGGTTACAGCTGTCGATGTTGTTCGAGCCGATGGCCAGACGGGCGAACTTCTCGGCGAGGTAGTTCACCTCGTTGGTGGCCTTGGAGCACGAGAACATCCCGAAGGATTCCGGCCCGTGATCGTCGCGCGAGCGCCGGAAGCCCTCGGCGGCCCGATCCAGCGCCTCGTCCCACGAAGCGGTCCGGAGCTTCCCGCCCTCCCGCACCATCGGCTCGGTCAACCGAACGTACGGCGTCATGCCGGAAGCGTAACACCGGGTAGCCGCGAAGGGTGCGTCACTCCGGAGCGGCCGCGGGGACGACCGCCGGAATTCCGAGCTCGGCGCGGGCCTGGCGCCAGATCGCGGGCAGCGTGTCGCGCTCACCCGGGAGCGGGTCCGGCAGGTCGTCTCGGCCGATCCGATCCCCGAAGTCGTCGCCGTACCGTTTGAGCGTTTCGGCGACGAGCGAGAGCACCCACGCCGGAATGGGCTTGAGCAGAAGACCGGCCTCGACGAGGGCCGCCGCCGTTCGATCGACTTCGATGTCCGGATAGGACGCGAGAACCTCCAGCATCGCGACGTCCGAGGCGTCGACGGAAGGCTCGCTCCGAAAGCCGTCGGCCAGCCGTGCGAGTTGTTCCTGCGTCAGGAGCTCGGGGGGACGCTCCTCGCCCTCGGCGGAGTGCCCCAGGCTACTCCTCGGAAGCTCGTCGAGTCCGTAGTGCCGCGTCGATCGCCGCGCGGCGGCGGACACCAGCCAGTCGATACGGGTTGCCTCATCCGTGGTCCCGCCGGACTGGAGTTCGATGGCGCGCACCACGAGCTCTTTGAACACCTCGGCCTTCTCTGCGTCCGTAGATGTCGATTCGTGATCGACCGAGAGCCAGCGTCCTCTCGCCCACTGGGCGAAGGTCTGGATCCGCGCCATCTCCTTCGCCTGATCCTGTGCCGACCATTCGTCCACGGGCGTCTGGACGCCTTCCTCTTCGGGGTCCATGTCCTGGGGCGCCGCGTCAACGTCGATCCCTTCGATGGCATCCTGCCACCGCTGTGCGCGCAATTCGCCTTGTTCCAGGAATGCCACCACGAGGTCGCCGACGGTGTATTGCTCCGGATACGAGGTCACGATCACCTCGCGCAAGAACGGGCCCTTCCACGTATCGATGACGCGAAGGACGACGCGATCCTGTTCGATGGCGGACTCCATCGGATTGGCCCCGGTCGGGTCGGCCTCCGCGCTCTCGACGGTCGCGAGGACGATCAGGTCGGACTGCGCGACGAAATGCCAGAGGCTCGCCATCACCGGACAGGCTTTCGACGGCGACGGAAAGGAGACCTGCGAAAGGACAAAGGGCACGAGGACGAGGACGACGATGGAGCGCTTTTTCATGGCGTGTCTCCCTCAAAAAGGCGAGACACCGTGTCTTCAAGTCGCGTTCCACATTTTTTCGGCGGGCTCGCGCGCGGATTCCCGAACGGCGCGCTCGTGAAAATGGACGCCGCATTTGCGCTCCGGTGAAGGGCGACGAAACTGGCATGCATCCTGCTCTAACTAAAAGTGTGGCCGTTCCCGACAGAACGGCGTGGCCTCAAGGGCCGCAAGTCACTGACAGAAGACGAACAAAGACGAAAGGAAGGACCCGCAATGAGAACCATGAAGCGACTCCTGATGGTGGCGGCGATGTCCGCTGTGATGGCCGCGGGTGCGCGGGCTCAGGATCCCAATCCGGCTCCGGAGCAGGCTCCGCCGCCGGTGGTCAGTCCCGCGCCGGACGCGGCACCGGCGCCGACCGACGCGACGCCTCCGTCTCCCGTGGCGCCTCTGCCCGTAAAGCCGGAGCAGATCCAGAATTCCGAGCCGGTGGCTCCGGCGCCGTCAGTTCAGCAGGAAGCAAAACCTGAGCAGGCTCCTCCGGCCGAGGCGACGAGCTCCTCGGCTGCCAAGAAGTCCGTCAAGAAGCCTGTCTCCAAAACGGAGAAAAAGTCGAAGGTCGAGAAGACCGAGGCGCAGCCCGAAGCGAAGTCGACGGGCGCGGTGACCTCTCCGAACGACACGCCGGCTGGCCCTCCGTCCGGAACGGCGGCCACGGCCGACCAGCCCGCCGCGACGACGGCTCAGGCTCCTCCGGCGGCCGCTCCGCCGGCTGCGGCCGCGGACGTTGCCGAAGCTCAGGCTGCCAAGACCAACGTGACGAAGGAAACCGAAACGACCACCAAGGGCAAGGCGGCCAACTGGATCCTCGCCGGAATCGGCGTGCTGGGTCTGGTGGGAGTTGGATTGCTCTTTGCTCGCCGCAAGCGCGAGCAGCGGATCTCGATCTTCGATCGCGATGCGACGTCGCCGAAGGCCTCGGGTCCTCCGATGCTCCATCACCCCTAGGTCAAAGCAACAAGACCTTTTCGCCGGCGGGGCAATTGCCCCGCCTTTTTTTATGCCCTTTCGTCCAGCATCATCAGGTAGTCGGTCGACGCGGGCTGGCGGCCGAGCTGTCGCGTGAGTGTGGCGACCTGGCCGCGGTGGTACGTCGCGTGGTTGACGACGTGCACGAGGACGTCGCCGATCGGCCGCGAAAATGCGTCGCCGCTGAAGGCGACGTAGTCGAGTCTCTCGCGCATCCGCGCGGGCTCGACTTCTCCGACGAGCGCCGCCCAGCCCTCCTCGACCTCCCTCCACATCGTCTCGAGGTCCTTTGGAGATGCCGCCTCTTGCCCCTTCGGCAGCGCGCGCGGCGAACGTCCGTCGAATCGCTCGAGCCACACCCAGTCCGCGCCGTAGACATGAGTGAGCGTGTCCCGGAGCGTTACGAAGCTGCCGCCGATGGTCCGGCCATACTCGTCGGA
>JBKOVK010000335.1:0-8757 GCA_046724475.1 Acidobacteriota bacterium
CTTCTCAGCCATCGCCTCCGCACTCTTCTGGGTCGCCTTCGTGTGGCTGATGTACATCGCGATCGAGCCGATCGTGCGGCGCCGGTGGCCGGCCCTGCTCATCTCCTGGAGCCGGCTTCTTGCGGGACGATTCCGAGACCCTCTCGTCGGACGCGACGTCCTGGCGGGAATGCTCTTCGGTGCCGCGAGCGAGCTCGTCGAAGTCGTCACACAAGGCCTCCCCGGGTGGATCAACCTGGCCGGAATGACTCCGATGCCGCCGGCGCGGGCCTACATGTCGGCGACGCCCGATGTCGCGTACCGCTTTCTCCGAACTTTCCAGGAGGCGTCCGTGCGCTGCCTGGTCATCATGACGGTGTTGGTCCTCGCGCAGGTGCTGCTTCGCCGAAAGAGTCTGGCGGTCGCCCTGACGGGCCTGCTCCTGGTGATTCTTTCCCTATCCGGCGAGAACCTCGTCCTGGAGATTCCGACCGGCATCGTGATGGCGACGCTGACCATCTACGTTGCAGTGCGCCACGGAATCCTCGCGCTCGCCGTCTACTTCTTCGTCGTCATCCTACTGCACGAAATGCCGGTCGCACTGGATTTCTCACGCTGGTACGCGGGAGGCTCGCTCGTACTCATAGGGTTTCTGCTGGCGCTCGCCGTCTATGCCTTCCACGTCTCTCTCGGAGGAAAGCCGGCGTTCGCCGCGGCGAGACTGGACGAGGCTTAAGACTCGAGGCCGCGACGGGCCCTAAAGCTTCCTTCGTCCTGTGATGATCTCCTTGAACATGGTCCAGTCCCCCGCAAGGCTGTAAAGCGGATACCGGAACGTCGCCGGGCGGTTGTGCTCGAAGAAGAAGTGGCCCGCCCAGGCGAAGCCGTAGCCGACGAGCGGAGCGGCGATCAGCCAGCGCCAATCGCGTTTCGCCGCGGCGGCGCCGAGCGCAAGCAGAACGAGCGCGCTGCCCGTGAAGTGGAGCCGACGGCAGATCGGATCGCGGTGCTCGGCCAGGTAGAACGGGTAAAACTCCCGAAAACTGGAATACGCCTTCATGACCTCGCTCCTCGGCGCAATGGTGCTCCACATTCTTCCGGGTGGCGCCGTTTTTCGAGCGTTAGAATCCAAACGGTTTGATTCCGTGCCCGAAGTGCGGCGCCGGCGTCCCGGACTCCGCACGCTTCTGCTCGGCCTGCGGCGAGGCGCTCTCGTCGGTCTCCCAGCTCCCGACGAATCTGGCTTCTCCGTCCGTCGCGGAGGCGGCCCGTCGGGCAAACCCGGGCTCCTCCTCCAAGGTCGGAAGGCTCGCCTCCGCCGACGTCATCGAGATCGTCGGGTTCACGCCGGGGGTCGTGCTCGCCGAGCGCTACCGCATCATCGGCCTGCTCGGCCGCGGCGGCATGGGCGAGGTCTACCGGGCGGACGACCTGAAGCTCGGCCAGCCGGTGGCGCTGAAGTTCCTGCCGCGGCATCTGGCTGAGGAGAAGGACCGGCTCGAGCGCTTCTACGCAGAGGTGCGTATCGCGCGACAGGTCTCGCATCCCAACGTCTGCCGCGTCTACGACGTCGGCGAGATCGACGGCCAGAACTACCTCTCGATGGAATACGTCGATGGCGAAGACCTGGCGTCGCTGTTGAAGCGGATCGGCCGGCTTCCGCCGGACAAGGCGCTGGACATCTCGCGCGAGCTCTGCGCCGGCCTCGCCGCCGCCCACGATCGCGGCGTGCTGCACCGGGACCTGAAGCCCTCGAACGTCATGATCGACGGGCGGGGCCGCGCGCGCATCACCGATTTCGGTCTGGCGGTCGCCGCGGGCGAGGCGGCCGAAGGAGAGATCTCGGGAACGCCGGCCTACATGGCGCCCGAGCAGCTCGCGGGCAAGGGCGCGTCCGTGCGGAGCGACGTGTACTCCCTGGGCCTCGTCCTCTACGAGCTCTACACCGGGCGCCGGGCCTTCCTGGGAACGACGCTGCATGAGCTCAAGCGTACGCACACCGAGGATGCGCCCCCGGCGCCTTCGGCGATCACGCCGGGCGTGGATCCGGCCGTCGAGCGGGTGATCCTGCGTTGCCTCGAAAAGGATCCGACGGAGCGGCCCGCGTCCGCATCGCAGGTCGCCGCGGCGCTTCCGGGAGGAGATCCGCTCGCGGCCGCGCTGGCTGCCGGTGAGACGCCGTCGCCGGAGATGGTCGCCGCGGCGGCGAACGAGGGAGCGCTCGCGCCGTCCCGCGCGTGGGCCCTGTTCGGCGGCGCCTCGGCCCTCCTCCTGATCATCCTTCTGCTCGCGCCGTTCTCGTCCGATCTGGGTCTCGCTCCGCTTCCCAGGAGCTCGGACGCGCTCTTCGATCGCGCCGGCGAGCTCTCGAGGAAGCTCGGCTACTCGGCTTCGCCGGCCGACACGGCGTTCTGGTGGTCTCGCCAGTACGACCAGCTGCTCTACCGCGCCCGCCACATTCCATCGCCTCGCCGGGTCCGCGAGCTCTCTTCCGTCGAGCCCCATCCCTGGCTGTTCTTCTACCGCCAGAGTCCCGTCCCGATGACGCCTTCGATCCTCAACCGTTACGACAGCCAGACCGTGAATGCGGAGTCGCCGCCGATGGAGATCTCGGGGATGGTGCGGCTGGCCGTCGACGCGCGCGGCCGCCTCACTTCTTTTCGCGGCGTCCCACCGCAGGTCGACGAGTCCAGGGAACCCGCGCCGGCGCCCGATTGGGGAGCGCTCTTTGCCGAGGCGGGACTCGACCCGAAGCGCTTCACGCCGGCGACTCCGCGATGGACACCGCCCAGCTATGCCGACTTGCGAGCGGAGTGGGACGGGTCTTTCGAGCGGCACCCGGACGTCCCCATCCACGTTTCCGCGGCCGCCTATCGGGGCCAGCCCGTGTATTTCGAAGTCCTGGGACCCTGGAATCCGCCGACGCGGATGCCCGGAGTGAGAGTGGCCGGGCGGACCTTCGTCGCGGAGGCGGCCTTCATGTTCACGGTCATCTCGGTTCTGGCGGCGGCCGTGATTTTCGCGAGACGCAATCTTCGGTTGGGCCGAGGCGACCCCCGGGGCGCATTTCGCGTCTCGATGTTCGTCCTCGTGATCGACCTTCTTGGTTGGATCGTGGGTGCCCACCACGTCCGCGACCCGACGGTGGAATTCCAGATGCTGCTGGTCGCGATCGGGTTCGCCCTCCTGAGAGGCGTTTTCGTCTGGGTGGCCTACATGGCGATCGAGCCCTACGTGAGGCGCCGGCGTCCGGAGCTTCTGGTCTCCTGGACACGGCTTCTTTCCGGCCGGTTCGCGGACCCGATGGTGGGACGCGACGTGCTGATCGGATTGCTGGTCGGCGGCATCCGGGTGGTGATCTTTCAAATCGACAACGGACTGCCGTGGCTGTTCAACTTGCCCGGAATGACCCCGATCCCAGCAGCCCGCGCGGCCCTCGGCGCTCCAGGGCGTCTGACCGGGTTCGTGCTCGAAAGGGTCAGCGAACCCATTCTCGGAGCGCTGGCGATCATGGCGCTCCTGATCCTCTCCTGGGTGCTCATGCGACGGTTCTGGCTGGCGGTCGCGCTGGCGGGCCTGGTTTTCGCAGTGATCAATCTGTCCGGCGAGAACATTCCGGTCGAGGTGCCCATGGCGGTCGCTGCGGGAGCGCTCACGATGCTCGTGGCGGCCCGGTACGGGCTCGTGGCGCTCATCGTCTACCAGCTGACGTGGGACCTGTTGCTCGCTTTCCCGTTGACGCTCGACTTCTCCCGCTGGTACGCGGGACGCGCGATGTTCGCGGCGGCCGTCTTCCTCGGCCTCGCTATCTACGGATTCCGGGTTTTGCTCGGCGGAAAGCCGGCGCTTGGAGCGGCGAGGCTGGAAGAAACCTGACGCGGGCGGGGACAAGCCCCGCCCCTACGCGGCCATCGCCAATTGGAATTTAGGGGCGGCCCTTGTGGCCGCCCATTTCACCGCATCGCCTCCATGGGCGACAGGCGCGACGCCCGCACGGCCGGATACATGCCGAACACGATGGCGAGCGCGAGGCAGGTGATCCACGCGACGATGAGGCCCATCGGGTTGACGACGAGCCCGTACGGAAAGTTCGCCGAAAGCGCCTTGCATACGACGGTTCCGAGGAACGTGCCGAAGGAAGCGCCGACGGCCGCGAGGACGCAGGCCTCCAGAAGGAACTGGACCAGGATCTCGCCGTCGGAGGCGCCCATCGCCTTGCGCAGGCCGATCTCGTAGCGGCGGTCGGAGAAGGAGATCAGCATGACCGAGAGAACGCCGACGCCGCCGACGAGCAGCACCGTGGCCGCGAGGCTCGTCAGCACGACGCGCCACCCGCGCATTTCGTCCATGAAGCGCTGCCACGCGCGCACCGACTCGGCCTCGAGGTCCACGACCTTGATGTCCTCGATCCCGTGGTGCGCCTGCTTGGCGCGCCCGATCATCATCGCGGACACCTCGGCCTGGTCGCGCTTGCGCGCGAGCTTCACCGCGACGTTCGCGAGCTTGTGATCGGGATCGATCCGGTCCACGTAGGTCTGGAGCGGGATCGTGATCCCGTTCGCGTCGTACCAGAGCTCCTCCGTGAAGATCTGGCTGGGCGCCTGGACGCCGACGACGCGGAACCGAACGCCCTCGACCGTGATGTCTCTCCCGACGGGATCGGCGCCGCCGAAGAGTTTGGATCCCAGGGTCGCGCCGACGACGGCGACGGTCGAGCGCCTCCGCTCGTCGTCGTCGGTCAGCCCGCGCCCCATCGAAACCTGCCGGTTCATCCAGCGGGCGTAATCCGGCCACACACCGTTGACCCAGCAGCGCTCCGTGCCGCCGGCGACCTTGACCGCGGACATCTTGGTCGCGCGGGGAAGGTAAGCCAGGACCCTCTCGTCCGGAGCCGTCAGGCGCGGCAGATCCTCGAACCGCAGACCCGGGCTCATCGCGAAGCGCTTCTGCTCCTCGGTCGTCTCGGGGGAATTGGGCGCCACCATGACCGTGCCGTCCCAGCTCATTCCCGAGAAGCCCATGGCGATCTTGTCCATGACGCCGTCGAGAACCGAGCTCATGACGACGAGCGCGAAGACGCCGAGCATCAGGAGCGTCAGCGTCAGAGTCGAGCGCAGCTTGTGCGCCCAGAGCTCGACGAGTCCGCCTTTGATGATCTCCCATCCGAGGGCAAACTTCGCCCCGAGTGAGAGCCGGCGCGGCGCGCGCTCCGTCGGAGCCGCAGCCGGAAGTGAGAGAGCGGTCTCACTCATACCGCAGCGCCTCCATGGGTGACAGGCGCGAGGCCTTCCACGCCGGAAACAGGGCGAACACGAAGCCGAAGACGGCGGCGAGCAAGTACGCCGAGACGAAGCTTTTCGCGTCGATGTGGAGGGGAATTCCGATCGAGGCCGTGATGATCTTCGAGAACCCGACGCCGATGATCAGGCCCACGATCGACCCCACACCGGTCAGGAGCAGGGCCTCGGTCATGAACTCCTTGAAGACCTCGCGCCCCGGAGCGCCGATCGCCATCTTGACGCCGACCTCGCGGATCCGCTCCTTTAGCGTCGCCATCTGAATGTTGACGTTGACGATGCCGCCGCCGATGAGCGACAGGAAGCCCGAGAGCAGGAAGATGATGTCGTAGACGTTTCCCTGGGACTGCTCCTTGCGCACGCGCGCGCCCACGTCGTCGAGGCGGAAGTCCTCCTGCTGGCGGTGATTCGCCTTGAGAACGCCCGAGAGCGCCTTCGAGAACTTGGCCATGGCGTCGAGTTTGCGGATGCGGAAGGTGACGCGATCGACGCGGTGGTACTGGTCTCCTTCGAACCGGCGCGCCACGAGCGTCGTGGGTATGGCGATGATGCGATTTCGCCAGCGGAAGATGTTGCGCTGGCCGTCGCGGAACCGGAAGACGCGCTCCTTCAGAATGCCCACGACCTGCACGGGCGTATCGCCGATGCGCAGCGTCCGTCCCAGCGCATCGCCGTTGGGGAAGAAGACCGAGACCGCTTCGGTCCCCAGGATCGCGACGGGCGCTGCGGCGTCGATGTCGTGCATCGTGAAGTCGCGGCCCTGATCGATCTCGTAGCCGTCGAGGGCCAGGAAGTCGCCCCCGACGCCCCGGATGTCGCGCTCCTGGTCGGCGTAGGTCGAGCGGACGCGCGCCCGCGCGTCCTTTCGGAGCGCGATGCCGTCGACGGAGGACGAGTCGATCTCTTCACCCTCGTCGGCGTCGGCCGTACGCAGGCCGAGGTTGGCCATCTGGAGAGCGGTCGGCGCGCCTTCCTTGACCACCGCGGACTGACGGACGTTGAGCTTGTCGAGCCCTCCCATGCGGACGTAGAGCTCCATGGAGCGCTTTCGCATGCTGTCGGAGATCGAGAAGCCTCCCAGGACCGACGCCACACCGAGGATCACGCCCAGCGACTGCAGCGTCGAGCGCGTGAGGTTCTCCCGCATCTCGACCCAGGAGTTGCGGACGCGCTCGCGAAAGGCTCCGTTGAACATGTTGCTTATGCCGCTTCGGGCAGCTTGATCAGCCCGTCCATGATTTCGACCTGGCGCTGCGCCATGGCGGCGATCGAGAGATCGTGCGTGACGATGATGATCGAGTTGCCCTGGCGGTGGAGGTCCACGAAGAGCTCGAGCACTTCGTGGCCGGTCTTCTGGTCCAGCGCCCCGGTCGGCTCGTCGGCGAGCAGCAGGGCCGGCCCATTGGCGAGCGAGCGCGCGATCGCGACGCGCTGGCGCTGCCCGCCCGAAAGGGCCGCCGGCAGAACCTTCGCCTTTTCGGGGATGCCGACCCGCTCGAGAAGCTCGAGCGCGCGGGCCCGCCGCTCCTTGCGGGAGACGCCGGCGTAGAGCATCGGAAGCTCGACGTTCCGGAGGACCGACGCCTTGGGCAGCAGGTTGTACTGCTGGAACACGAATCCGATCTTGTCGTTACGGATCTGCGCGAGCTCGCGGCCCGAGAGTCCTTCGACGCGCTCGCCGTCGAGCGCGTAGGTTCCGGCCGTGGGCTTGTCGAGGCAGCCCAGGATCGCCATCAGCGTGGACTTGCCCGAGCCCGATGGCCCGATCAGGGCGACGAACTCGCCGCGGGCGACCGTCATTTCGATGCCCCGCAGCGCGTGCACCGCGGCGCCGTTGGACCCGAAGACTTTCGTCAGGCCGTGGGTTTCGATGATGTTCGACATGCTTTACCCCTGTGTTCTACCGAGCCACCTCAAGCCGTCATCCCGAGCGAAGCGAGGGATCCCGGACTTGTACGGGCGTTTCGAGTTCGGGATCCCTCGTCGCTGCGCTCCTCGGGATGACATGCATTCGCTCGCGGCGCGAGCAATGCATGTCAGTTGTCTTCCTCGTCCTTCTCGACTCTCTTCTTCGTCGGGTCTTCCAGCGCGACCTGCTCGCCGGACTTCAGGCCCGAGAGGATCTCGACGCGCTCGAGCGTAGCGATGCCGGCCGAGACCGGAACGACGTCGAAGTAGTCCTTCCAGTGGTCCGACAGCCAGACGAACTTGCTGCGGCCCGAGAGTCCTTCCTTCGCGGCCGAGAGCTGCTTCGGAGTCAGGTTCGCTTTCAGGCGGTACGCGACCGTCTTGCCGTCGCGCTTCTGGAGCGCCTCGAGCGGGATCGACGTGGCCTTGTCACGCTTCTCGCCGAGGATCTCGACGTTGGCACTCATCCCCGTGCGGAACGCCTCGCCCAGCTCGTCCAGCGTGACCTCGATCTTGAAGACCTTGATCTTCTCGACGAGCTCGGCCGACGGCGCGACGAAGGTGACCTTGCCGGTGAAAATCTTCTGCGGATACGCGTCGAGCGAGACCCGCACGGGCTGGCCGACGTGGACCTTGGCGATGTCGACTTCGTTGAGGTTGACGCGGATGATGAGCGACTTCAGGTCCGCGACCGTGAAGAGGACTGTTCCGGCGTTGAAGGAGGAGACGCCCGAGGTCACCGTCTCTCCGAGCTCGACGCCCTTCTTGATGACGACTCCCGCCATCGGCGACGTGACGCGTGCGTTCTGCGAGGCCGCGTTTCCCGAGATCGGGATCCCGCGGTCCTCGACGATCTGGTAGCGCATCTGCGCGGCGCGCACTCCCTCTCTGGCCTGGTCGCGCTTGATCTCGGAGGAGCGGAACGGGTCGCGGCCGACGAGGCCCTGCTCGAACAGCGCCTTCTGCATCGTGTAGTCGCGTTCGGCGTCCTGAAGCTTCAGCTCGGCGTCCTTCACGCTCGCCTGCACATCGGAGAGCAACTGTGCCTGGTTCACGTCCGGTTCGATCTCGGCGAGGACGTCGCCCTGCTTCACGATCGCGCCCTCGCGGATCTTGAGCGCAATCACGCGTCCGGAGACCGCCGACTTCACGTCCACTTTCGTGACCGGGTCGACGACTCCGACTTCCCGGACCGAGACCTGCAGGTCCTCGGCCTGGACCTTACCCAGCCGGAAGGGGGTGTTTTCGGCCTTTGGGTCGGACTTGTCCTTGTCCCGGCTCTTCGCGGCCACCAGGGCCACCCCGCCCACGACCAGGAGCACGGTCAGAATGACGATCCATTTCTTCTTTTTCACGAGAAACCCCCTAAAACCAGTCATGAAGCGGGCCACGCTCCCTTTATACGCAGCCCGCCTGAAGAATGTTCGATTTGGCCGTGGACTGGACGATTCGTAACGGATTGACGGGCCTGAAAAATCCTGGGGTCAGGTCTTGCCTTTTGTCACCGCTGTTCAAAGACGACCTGACCCCAACGGGAACTGGCCGGGGGCGCCTGCGTACCGTTGCGCAGGGG
>JBKOVK010000174.1:0-15659 GCA_046724475.1 Acidobacteriota bacterium
GATCCCGACGGCTCTTACGGCTACTACAACCGCATCGCGAGCGAAGCCGCCGCGGCTTCGGCTCCGGCGGCGCAGGACCGGATGCTGCGCACGTTCGGAGCGCGCTGGGTTCTGGCCCATGAGGGTGATCCGCATCCTCTCTATCGTCCGGCCACCGGCCTCTCGGTGGCGCACGAGAGACTCGTGCTCTTCGAGGACCCGGAACCCCTGCCGGAGCTGCGGTGGGCCGGCCGGGCGCACCACCGCGCTTCCCTCTCGGGAACGATCGAGCTCCTGCGTTCCGACGGGTTCGATCCGGTCACCGACGTCGTTCTGCGCGGCGGCGAGGACCGGATGGCCGAGGCCGCGCCGACGGCTGCGCGATTGACGGTCGAATCCGTCACTCCGGACCGCGTCCGTGCGCGGGTCGAGGCCCAGGGTCCCGGCCATGTCCTCTTCTCGCGGACCTACTTCCCGGCGTGGAAGGCGCGGCTGAACGGGAAGCCCGCGCGGGTCCTCGTGGCCAACGGCCGCGACCTCGCAGTCCCCGTCCCGGCGGGGACCCACGAAATCGAGATCGCTTACGACCGCGCGCCCTTCCGGATCGGCGTCGCGATCCAGGCGGCGACGCTCGCGATCGCGCTCGGAATGGCATGGGCGACCCGACCCCGATCCGCGGCTCCGGCTTAAGGAGGCGCGGGCGCGGCCGGCAGCCCCAGGTGAACGCGCAGCGCCTCGTAGATGTCGGGCCGGCAGCCGTTCAGCGGGATCACGCTCCAGGCGTAGTAGAGCGAGAGCGCTGCGAAGATCGGAAACATCCAGCGGAACTCCCGCGTGTCAATGAGGTCGTGGAACCCGACGATCAGCGCGAAGGGAGCCATCGCCAGGAAGTAGCGGCTCCAGTCCTCGGTCGAGACGCAGACTAAGAGCGCGAGCGTGAACAGGCAGTACCAGAACAGAACCGGGAAGCGGTGGCGCAGGCGGAAGGTACCGACGGCGTACAGGACGAACAGGAGGATATGGAACTCGGCCTGGTGGTAGAGACCTCTCTGAAAGAGTGCCGGAAAAAAGCCGAACGGGCGAAACGCCGCGATCTTCTCGCCATGGGGCTTCAAGTACGCGAAGAAGTCGCCGAAGCGGACGGCGCAGAAGACACAGTAGGCGAAGACACCCGCCGGAATCAGCGCCAGCCATGGCAGCGACCGCCAGCGCTTCTGCTTCGCGAGCGCGATCGCATAGGCCGGAGCGAGCATGATTCCCGAGATGCGCGTGACCGCGGCGAGCCCGCCCGTAAGCGACGCGCGTCCGATGCGCGCCCGTTCGAAGAACCAGATCGAGGCCAGGACCAGGGCCGCCGAGAGCGCCTCGGTCGCGCCGGTGGATCGGTAAAGCAGCCACCGCGGGGGCAGGAAGAGAAAGACGAGCGCGAGCCACTCGGGCGCGGGAAGCTTCCAGACGTCCCGCGCCAGACGGTAGAAGAGGAGAACGGCGGCGACCGAAGAGAGGACCGACACGAGCAGCAACGCCGGCTCGTATCCCGCGATCCACGACAGCGCGCGCACGCACAGCGGGTAGAGAGGCAGGTGCGTCAGGTAATAGCGTGGATCGTAGACGTAGGCGAGCAGCGGATTGTCGGGCCGGATCGCGTAGAGCGTCCGCGCGACCGTCAGGTAGTTGGGCCCGTCCCAGAAGCGATAGATCGTGGACATGTCGCCGCGAAACGGCCAGTAGACGAGGAAGGAACCCAGGACCGAGGCGAGGGTCAGCCAGAGCTCGGGCCGCACACCGCGCTTGGGGGTCATTGGCTGCGGAGGATATCCCGCCGACGCAGCTCCCAGGCCAGCCAGAGCACCAGGCTCCACCAGACTCCGTGCCATCCCGGCAAGTGCGCGAAGGGCACGCCGAGCCCCTCCAGCGCTCCCCCGATGTAGAACCCGGACACCACCAGCGTGTACACGAAGTACCCCGCGCCGCCGTAGAGCGAGCCCAGGGCGATCGGCCAGACGAAGTAGTACTCGCAGATCCCGGGCGCGAAGATCAGCATGACCAGAAACAGCAGGAGGCACGCGCTCGGAAGCGCGCGCGTCCGAAACGCGAGGATCGCGCCCGCGACCGCTCCCAGGAAGATCGCCGCCGGGAGCCAGCCCGGCAGTCCCGCGATGGAGCGCAGCATTCCCACGCCGTACTCCTCGGTTCCTCCGCGATATTCGACGACCTGAGCCCGGAGCACGCGCCAGGACCGCCAGTACGGTGCGAACGAGGCCGCGAACACGGCGTACGGGATCAGCGTCGCCGCCGCGCGGATTTCCCGGCGCTCGCGGCCGCGGAGAAAAAAGAGAGGGGGGAAGAAGACGCCGATGTGCTTGACCAGGAGCGATACCGAGAGCCAGCCGGAGGCGAGCCAGGTCCGGGGCGGATCGCTCCGCGCGGCACAAATCGCGGCGACGAGGAAGAGAATCGCGACGTTGTCGAATTGCAGGTAGTGCCCCGAGGTCAGGACCGACACGGGATTGGCGAAGAAAAGGAGGGCCGCGCCGGCTCCTCTTCGTCCCCGGCCGCCGAGCACGTAGAGCAGAAACGCGGTGGCGGCGTCGGCGGCGATCAGCAAAGCGCCGACGAGCGTCGCGAACGGGACACGCAGGGCATCGGATACGGATGAAAGCCCGGCGGCGAGGAACGCCCAGACCGGCGAGTAGTTGTAGGGGACGCCCGCCTGGTACGGACTGCCTCCGCTGCGGACGAGCCCGGCCACGGTCGCATAGGCTCCGACGTCGAAATTTCCCCGAAACCCGGCGAGAAAGAGGATCCGGATCGCCATAGCCGCGAGGAAGCCGGCGGCGAGAAGGACCCGGAAACCCGCCGACGCGCGGGAGGTCATGCGGGGGCCGGCCAGCCCGTCGCCACCGTGCCTCCGCGTCCGCGCAGCTTCGTCGTCATCATGTCGCGCACCGGAATCGCGTCCCGGCGCGCGAGGGCCTCGCGGGCGAGATCGGAAAGGAGCGGGAACGACACGCCGTCGGCCAGCCAGTCGTCCAGGATCTTTTCGAAAAGACTCGCCTTGGACCGACCCTCGACCTCGGCGTGGATCGTGTGGACCTCAGTTGAGAGCGGCGCTCTTCGAAAGAAAGCGCGCTGCGCCTCGTCGTCCGAAAGCTCTCTCCACGCCAGCGTCTCGTCGAGGGTCGGCAGCGTCGTCGGGATCTCGAGCGTGCGGAAGACGCGGGTCCCGGCCCGCGGAAAGAACGGGGCTCCTCCCCGCGTGTCGGAGGCGTAGAGGAGCGACCGCTCCTCCTGGGCTTCGAGGGAGCGCGCGTCGACCGTCCAGCCGGGCGCCGCGCTCGCCCGCGCGGGATACCCGAAGACGCGGAGGTACTCGGCGTGGGCCCGTCCGTATTCCTCGCGCACGCGCTCGGACGACATGCGCGCGAGGCCGTCATGCCAGCCGACATGGTCCCAGCCGTGGACGCCCGTCTCGTGGCCGGCCTTCGCCGCGGTCCGCATCGCATCGGCCCCGCGCTCCCCGATCCGGGGCGCCGGCAGGAGCGTGCCCGACAGCATCGTGCGCCAGCCGTAGAGCGACGGCGCGCGCGAGCGCAGCATCTTCGTCAGGAAACCCTTCTGCGTGAGGACGCGCCGGACCGCCACACCCGACCGGTCGGGGCCGAACGTGAAGAAGAACGTCGCGCGGACGCCCCGGCCCGCGAGCATTTCGGACAGCCGCGGAACTCCCTCGCGGGTGCCCTCGTCGGTGTCGCAGTCGACCTTGAGGGCGACGCGACGACCATTCATCGCGTGGCCCGGCGTCCCTTCAGGTAGTACGCGAGCGTTTGCCGCACGCCGTCCGCCATCGACACCTTCGGCTCCCAGCCGAGGGACTCTCGGGCGCGCCGGATCGACGGCACGCGCGTCAGGATGTCCTGGTAGCCCTCGCCGTAGTAGTCGCTCGCCGTGACGTCGGTGATCTGCGCCTTGCTCGCGGTCTCCTCGTAGCCCGGGCACGCGCCGACCTCCCGGATCAAGAGCTTGGCGAGCTCGCGGATCGAGAGGTCGTTGGAGGGATTGCCGATGTTGAAGATCCCGCCGTCGGCGCAGCCGCCGCGGTTCTCCAGAATCGCCATGAGGGCGTCGATGCCGTCGGAGATGTAAGTGAACGAGCGGCGCTGCGTGCCGCCATCCACGAGCTTGATGGGCTCGCCGTAGAGGATGTTGTGGAGGAACTGCGTCAGGACGCGGCTGGAGCCTTCCTTCGGGGAGTCGATGTCGTCCAAGTGCGGGCCGAACCAGTTGAACGGGCGAAACAGCGTGAACGCCAGGCCCTGCTCGCCGTAAGCCCAGATGACCCGGTCGAGCAGCTGCTTCGAGCACGAATAGATCCAGCGCTGCTTGCGGATCGGACCGTAGACCAGATTGGAGAAGTCCTCGTCGAACTCGGCGTCCGGGCACATTCCGTAGACCTCCGAAGTCGACGGGAACACCACGCGCTTGCCGTACCGCACGGCCTGCTTGACGATGCGCAGATTCTCCTCGAAGTCGAGCTCGAAGACCGCCAGGGGCTCCTTGACGTAGGTGGAAGGCGTGGCGATCGCAACGAGCGGCAGGACGACGTCGCACTTCTTGATCTGGTACTCGATCCACTCCTTGTTGATGGCGATGTCGCCCTCGAGGTAGGTGAAGCGCGGATCGTCCAGGAACGCGGCGATCTTGTCGGAGCCGATGTCGAGGCCCGAGACGTGCCAGTCCGTCGTCTGGAGGATCCGCTCGGTCAGGGCGTTGCCGATGAAGCCGTTGACCCCGAGGATCAGGACTCTCATCCCGACAGCCCCCTTTCCGCGGCGAACTTCCGGGCGTCGGTCTCCTCGCTCCCCGGCGCCTGCACCCGCAGGATCTCGACGTAGCGGTCGTCCCCGCACGCCACGAAGAGGCGTCCGCCGTCCCCGCGCACCTGCCCCGGGAACGTGTCGTGGGCGGCGAGACCCGGAAGCCGCGTGCGCCAGACGAACGTCGTGCTTCCGAAGAGATCGGTGAAGGCTCCGGGATACGGGTGCGTCACAGCGCGCACGAGGTCGTGGACTTCTTTGGCGGGGCGGCTCCAGTCGATCCGGCCGTCCTCGGGCCGGCGGCGGCCGAAGCGGGACGCGCGGGACTCGTCCTGCGGCGTGGCCTTCGCGGTCCCGGCCTCGAGCTCGTCGAGACGCCGGTCGAGCACGCGCACGGCCGCCTCCGTCACGCGCCGCTGTACCTCCAGGGCCGTATCGTCGGGACCGATCGGCACTTCTTCCTGGTCGACGATCGGTCCGCGGTCCGCGCGCTCGGTCATGACGTGCAGCGTGGCGCCGGTCTTCGTCTCGCCCTTCAGCACCGCCCAGTTCACGGGGGCGCGGCCCCGGAACTTGGGGAGGAGCGAGCCGTGCATGTTGTAGGCGCCCAGTTGCGGCACCGCCAGCATCTCCTTCGGCAGCACACGGCGGTAGTAGAAGGAGAAGAGAAGGTCCGGCGCAGCGGTCCGGACGCGCGCGATCGACGGCGCGTCCAGAGGGTTTTCCATCACGACCGGCTCGATGCCGTGCGCGCGCGAAAGCTCCGCCACGCTCGGGAACCAGCGGGCTTCGTCGGATAAGTCGCGGTGCGTCGCGACCAGGATCGGACGACGGCCGCGCTCGAGCAGGCGCTTGAGGCACGCGTGCCCGGTGTCGGAGTACGCGAAGACGGCGATCCGCGTCATGCCAGGACGGAAGTTTCGGGTTTCTGGTCTCTGGTTTCCGGTTGTGCGGGGGCGCCGAGCCCGTAGACGCGCTTGACGCGGAAGCGCGGACGGCCTCGCACCTGCTGGTAGATGCGTCCGACGTACTCGCCGACCAGGCCCAGTCCGGCCATGGCGATGCCGAGCAGCGTGAACAGGATGGCGAACAGCGTGAACACGCCTTCGACCTCCGCGCCCACGATCAGCCGACGCACGAAGAGGAAGATGCCGAAGGCGATACCCCCAACCGCGACGGCCGTCCCGAGAAGGCCGAAGAGCTGGAGCGGAACCAGCGAGAAGCCGGTCATCAGATCGAAGTTGAGCCGGATGAGCCGGTAGAGCGAATAGGCCGACGTGCCGTGGCGGCGAGGCGCGTGGGCGACGGGCACTTCGGCGGGCCGGCGGGCGAAGCTCTGGGCGAGCGCCGGGATGAAGGTCGAGGCCTCGTGGCAGCGGTTGATCTCCTCGACGACGTCGCGCGAGTACGCCCGCAGCATGCAGCCGAAGTCCGTCAGCTTCATCCTCGTGATCACGGCCGTGACGCGGTTGACGGCTCCCGAAGCCAGCCGGCGGAACATCGAGTCCTGTCTCCCCTGGCGCACGCCGCCGACCACGTCGTACCCCTCGGCGAACCTGTCCAGGAGCTTGGGGATCTCTTCCGGCGGATTCTGCAAGTCGGCGTCGAGGGTGACCACGACGTCCCCCTCGACGTGCTGGAAAGCCGCCAGGAGGGCCTGGTGCTGCCCGAAGTTGCGGGCGAGCTCGAGCACGCGGATGCGATCAGGCCGCGACCGCGCCGCGTCCTTGAGGATCTCGAGCGAGCGGTCCCGGCTTCCGTCGTCCACGAAGACCAGCTCGTACGGCGCTCCCCGGGCGTTCATCACGGCGAGCAGGCGCGGGAGCAGCTCGGGCAGGCTGCCCTCCTCGTTGTAGACGGGGACGACGACGGAGACCTTCATGGGCGGGCAACGCCGGTCCCCGAGCGGCGCGAGATCGATCGCATCACGGGTCGCCCGAGATCTTAACCGCATTCGCCGTTTCCGCCTTCGCGCGGCCCCGGCGTAGCTCCCACAGGAGCCACAGGATCGCGGCCCACCAGGGCCCGTACCAGCCGGGCAGCGCCCACGCGAACGACGTCGGACGAAAGATCTCGCGGAGGAGAAACGCCCCGGCGACGACGCTGTAGAGTGCGTAGCCGAGTCCGCCGGCGACGGCCCCGAGGGCGATCGGCCAGACGCAATACTGCCGCCCGAAGCCGGGCGCGAATACCAGGATCACCAGGAAGAGAAGCATGCTCGCCCGCACGAGCTCCACCTGTCGCAGAAAGACCAGCGCCACGACGACGGCCGCGACGAACAACGCGATCGGGACCCACTCGGGCACTCCGAGGAGGAGCAGTGCTTCGATTCCGTACTGGTAGGTCAGCCCGCGGTAGAGAAGGACTCGATCCCGAATCTCCCGCCAGGAAGCGGCATAAGGCGCGAGCGACGCCAGGAAGACGACGTACGGCGCGACGACCGGAATCCAGCCGCGCACACCCGGCCGGCGCCGGAAGAGCGGCGGATGGAGCGCCGTGACGTGCTTGACGAGAAGCGAGAGAGACAGGGACGCGGCCGCGCTGAAGTCACGCCTCTTCTCCGAAAGGACGACGGCTCCCACGAGAAACAGGATCGCGAGACCGTCGAACTGGAGGTGCGCGCTGGAGACGAGCACCGATACCGGGTTGGCGAAGAACGAGAGCGCGGCGATCCCCGCGGCCGTGCCGGCACGCCGGCGTTTCGCGAGCCGGAAGACGAGGACCGCAGTCGCCGCATCTCCGACGAGCAGCAGAAGGCCCAGCACCGTCGTGTGGCGCAGACCCGTCAGGTCCGCCGCGAACGCCGTCCCGAGCAGCACGCGCGACCAGAGCGGCGAGTAGTTGTAGCGGTCGGTCTCGCCGTAGAAGTCCCCTCCCCTCCGCGCGATCTCGGTGACGATGTCGTAGGACTCGGTGTCGTAATTGGCGCGGACCGTCAGCAGAAGCGCGAGGCGGATCGCGAGGACAGCGAGAAAACCGGCGGCGAGAAGGCCCGTCCGCCAGCGCGCGGCGCTCACCCGCTCCAGCGGATCCCTCCGGAGAAATTCCAGCGCCTTTCCGGAGCCCACACTCCCGAGCCGGCTCGCTCCGAGGTGACCTCGAAGCGGAGGACGTCGTGCCGTTCGTCGTAGGGCGCGCCGTCTTTCGCGTGGACCGCGGCGTCCAGCGAGTAGACGCCGGGGGCGAGGTCGAGCGACGGGAAAGAAAGCGTCGCGCATGCTTCTCCGGAAAGAGATCCCGGCTCGAAGCCCTCGAGCCGCGTGTTCGTGGCCAGGACGACGGCCCCGGAGACCGTCGCGATCCGGAAACCCAGGACGAAGTCCGACAGGGGCTTCGGCGCGTCGAGCGTCATCTCGAGGGCCGCGGGCTGCCCGGCGCGCAGGCGCGCGGCCGGCTGACCCGCGGCGTCGAGAAGCCGCACGCTCCGGATCGCGGCTTTTCCCGAGCCGATCCGCGTGCCCCGGCCGGGCTGGGCGAGGCGCCGGCCCCCTTCCTCCTGCGCCACCCGTTCGCGGTAGAGGGCGACGGTCTCGGCGGCGGGACCGTCCGCCGCGAGGCGCCCCCGATCGAGCCACAGCGCACGGCGGCACCGCTCGGCCACGAGCGGCAGGTCGTGGGAGACGAAGACCAGCGTCTTGCCGGCACGCTCGAACTCCGAGAACTTTTCCAGCGCGCGATGCGAGAAGGCTTCGTCGCCGACGGCCAGGACCTCGTCGACCAGCAGGACGTCGGGGTCGCTGTGCGCCGCGATCGCGAACCCCAGACGCACCGCCATCCCGGACGAGTAGGTCTTGACCGGAGCATCGAGAAACTCCTCGACGCCCGCGAAGCGGACGATGTCGGGCAGCCGCTCGGCGATCTGCCGTCGCGTCAGCCCCAGCAGCAGGCCGGTGATCTCGACGTTTTCCCTCCCCGAGATCTCGGGATGGAAGCCCGCGCCGAGCTCCAGCAGCGCCGCCAGCTTCCCCGAGACCGCGAGGCTCCCGCGTGTCGGGCGCACGATCCCGGCGAGGAGCTTCAGAAGCGTCGACTTGCCGGATCCGTTCGAGCCGACGACTCCGAGGGTCTCGCCGCTTGCCACGTCGAACGAGACGTCGGACAGGGCGGTCACGCCGTCCGGCGCCTCCCTCCCCCGGCGCGAGAGGAAGGCGGACTTCAACGTGCCGTGCGCGCGCCGTCCGTAGCGGCGGTAGATCTTCGTCACCGAACGAACCGAGATCGCGGGCTCGGGGCGTCCTGTCACGCTTCCTCCGCCAGGGAATCCCGTAGCTTTTCGAAGAGCGCGCCTCCGACAACCAGCGACACGGCGGTCCAGGCGATCATCGCCGCCCAGTCGGCCGCGGAGACCGGGCGGAACGCGAAGAGCGTGTCGTGCACGCCGTTGAAGAACGGCGCGAACGGATTGGCGAGGAGCAGACGCCGGAATCTCTCGGGCACCGCTTCGGCCGGATAGAGCACCGGTGTCACGAAGAAGGCCAGAGTCAGGAGATTGGCGACGATGTCGCGCACATCGCCGAAGTGCACCGAGAGGGCCGACACCGCGAGGGCCCCGCCGAACACCGTCAGGGCCAGCAGCGCCAGGACGAGCGGGAACTCCAGCAGTGCGGGCCCGGGCCGCGCGCTCCCCTTCGCCGCGGCGTACGCGATGGCCGCCGCCAGGACGGGCAGGGCCAGGATCAGGTGCGCGAGGCGCGCTCCGACCGAGGCCGCCGGAAAGACCTCGGGCGCGACCGTGGTCTTGCGGAGGAGGGGCCCGTTCGCGCGGAACGTCTCGACGGCGTCGTTGAGCGAGGCCGCCACAAAGTTCCAGACGAGCACGCCGCCGAAGAGGAACAGCGCGTACGGGCGCACGTCCGCCCGGGGCGCGAAGACGAACCGGAACACCGTCGCGTAGACCAGCAGGAGCAGGAGCGGGTTGACGAGGGACCAGAGGAAGCCGAGCGCCCCTCCCCGGTAACGCGCGGTCAGCTCGCGGCGCACGAGCGCCCGGACGAGCGCCCGGTTCGAAAGCGCGCGGCGGACGGGCGCCAGAAAAGACGATGTCTCGGGTCTCAAGCTCAAGTCTCAGTTTTTCGCCGGGGACGTCGATTCGAGATGCCTCGGGTATTCTCGCATCGTGCCGTCCGACGCGACCTCGCCTCCCGCAGTCTCCTGCCGGGCGGTCTCGAAAGTCTACGAGGGCGGCCGGCCCGTCGTCGCGCTCGAAAAGCTGGACCTCGAGGTCTCCCCCGGCGAATTCCTGGCGTTGATCGGCGAGTCCGGCAGCGGAAAGTCCACTCTGCTCCACTTGATCGGCGGCATCGACCGGCCGACCTCGGGCGAGATCCTCGTCGGCGGCCGATCCATCGACCGGCTCGACGAGAAGGCTCTGGTTCTCTACCGGCGCCGCGAGGTCGGGATCGTCTTCCAGTTCTTCAACCTGCTGCCGCATCTGACCGTCGAGCAGAACGTCGCGCTGCCCGGACGTCTCGACGGACGCGACGACGCGGCGCGCCTCGCGCGGGAGCTGCTCGATCGGGTCGGCTTGGGCAGCCGCGGCTCCGCCCACCCCTACGAGCTGTCGGGCGGCGAGATGCAGCGCGTCGCGATCGCCCGGAGCCTCGCGACCGGGGCGAGGCTGCTCCTCGCCGACGAACCCACCGGGAACCTCGACAGCCGCAACAGCGGCGAGGTGATGCGGCTCCTCGACGAAGTCCGGCGCGAGAGAGGAGTGACGCTGCTGCTGGCGACGCACTCGGCCGCGACGGCGGAGCGCGCGGACCGCTCGGTCTGCGTCTGCGACGGGAAGATCGGGTGAAGGGTTTCGGGCTGGTGTTCGCCGCGCTGGTCACCGGACCCCTCCGGCGCCGCCCCGCGCGCGTGCTGCTGCCGGTCGTGGGTGTCGCGATCGGCGTCGCGGCGGTCGCGGCCATCCACTACGCCAACCGCAGCGTCACCGAGTCGTTTCGCGAGTCGGCCTCGGCCTTCTCCGGAAAAAGCGACTTCGTCGTGACCGGGGTCTCCGGCGTGCCGGTCGCGGACCTCGCCTCCCTGGCGTTTCTATGGCGGATCGGGTCCTTCGCCCCGGCCGTGACCGGAACCGCGGTGATCGCCGGCGGCGCCCGGGAGGTCGTCTCGATCCTCGGGATCGACTGGGGCGGAGACAGCGTCGTGCGCGAGGTGCGCCTGGTCTCTCCGGAGCCGGGGCGCGAGCGCTCCCGCCTGCTGTCGCGCGGCGCGGTGCTGGTCTCGGAGCCCTTCGCGCGGCGGCGCGGGCTCGACGTCGGCAGCCACATCGCCTTGACCGCCGGCGGAAAGCCTCGGGACGTCGAGGTCGCCGGGATCGTGGCGCTCGAGGGCGTGGCCCGCGCCTCCGGCGGCGACGTCCTCTTGACCGACGTCTTCACGGCTCAGGACCTGCTGGGCAAGCCCGGACTGGTGGACCGGGTGGACATCGTCCTCGATCCCGGAGTCGATCGGACCGCGGCGGGAGCCGAGATCGCGCGCCGGCTGCCGAAGGGGCTGGTCCTCGAGCCTCCCACGCGCGCGGCAGCGACGGCCGACCGGATGGTCCGCGCGTTCCGGTTCAACCTCAACGCCCTCGGGTCGCTGACGCTTCTGACCGGGCTCTTCCTGATCGCCAACGCCGTGTCGATCGCGGTCCTGCGGCGGCGGCCCGAGATCGCCACGCTCCGCGCCCTCGGGACCTCACGTGCCGCGGTCTTCGGCGCGTTTCTCGCCGAGGGTCTCGTCGTCGGCGCGTGCGGGACGCTTCTCGGCGAGGTCCTCGGCCTCTGGGTTTCGCGCGCCGCGCTGTCGGCGGTCGGCGGCACGGTCTCGACCATCTATCTGCCCACCGCGCGGATCGGCGGGACGCGCTACACCGACGCCGTCGTTCTGTCGGCGGCGGTCGGCATGGTGGCGTCCCTCGTGGCGACTCTGGTGCCCGCGCTCCAGGCGACTCGCGTCCCGCCGTCCCCGGCGATGCGGCCCGGCTCGATCGAGGGTGTGGCGCGCAAGCGCCTCTGGCCGCGGGCGATCGGCGCCGCGGTCGCGCTGGTCCTGTCCGCGCTCGCAGCGCGTGCCGAACCGGTGGACGGTTTCCCCCTCTTCGGATTTGCTGCGGTTGCTCTCGTGGTCGTTGCGCTCGCGCTCGCGGCTCCCGCGCTCGTGAAAACGGCCGCGGCCATTTTCGGACGGCTGATCGTCCGGATCCTGCCGGTCGAAGGAGAGCTCGGCGCCGGCTTCTTCGGCGGCGCTCTGACGCGCAACGGGATCGCGGTCGCGGCCCTCGCGATGGCCCTGGGCATGACGCTGGCGATGATCGTGACGGTCGCGTCGATCCGCGAGACCGTGCGCGTCTGGGTGGAATCGACGTTGCGCTCGGACCTGTGGATCAAGGCCGACGCCGGCAAGGGCTCCGGCATCGTGGGAGATCTCCCCGAGGACGCGATCGCGTTCGTCCGGGGCTTCGAAGGCGTGGCCGCCGTGGATCCGTTCCGCGCGCGCGACGCGACCGACGCGCGGGGACGGCCGTACACCCTGGCCTCGGGAGATTTCCGCGTGCTCGCGCGCGCGGGAGGCCTGCCGATGCTCGACGGCGCCGATCCGAGGCCTCTCGCGCTCGCCGCCCGGGAGCGCGGTGACGTCCTCGTCTCGGAGCCCTACGCCCGCCGCTTCGGCGTCCGGCGCGGTTCGGCGGTCGTGCTGCCGACGCCGCAAGGCCCTCGGCGCTTCAGCGTCGCCGGCGTCTACCGCGACTACTCCAACGACCGCGGCACCGTCGTGATGGACCGCGAGCTCTATCTCGCGCTCTACCCCGACCGGCGCGTCACGAGCCTCGCCGTCATCGCGAAGCCGGGCGTGGACGCCACGGAGCTGCGACGTCGGATTCTCGCGGCGGCTCAGGGCCGCTACGCGATGTCGATCTCGACCAACCGGGACCTGCGCCGCGAGGCTCTCCGCATCTTCGACCGCACTTTCGCGGTCACGCGGGCGCTCGAGGCGATCGCGATCACGGTCGCGGTCCTCGGGATCGCCAACGCGCTCCTCGCGTCGGTGGTCGAGCGCCGGCGTTCGTTCGGATTGTTGAAGGCGATCGGCGCCTCCGGCGGACAGATCCGGCGCGCGACGCTGGTCGAGGCTTTCCTGACGGGTGGCACCGGAGCGCTCGCCGCGCTCGCCGCGGGCGGAGCCTTCGCGTGGCTGCTGCTCGAGGTCATCAATCCCCAGTCCTTCGGCTGGACGGTGGCGCCGGCCGTTCCCGCCGCAGCGCTCGCGGGCGCGGCCGGGCTCGTCCTCGCCTCCGCCTGCGCCGCGGGAATCCTGCCCGGCCGGATCGCCTCGGCCGTGGATCCGGCGGCCGCGCTGGCGGAAGAATGAAAACGCTTCCGGCTCTCGTTCTCGCGGCGGCCCTCGCGATACCCACACCGGCGCCGCTCTCGTTTCCGCGCGACCACGGCGCGCATTCGGACGCTCTGGAATGGTGGTACTGGACCGGCCACCTCTCGGGTGATAGCGGCCGCGCCTACGGTTTTCAGGTGACGTTCTTCCGGCTGCGCGATCTGCACCTGGCTCACTTCGCCTGGTCCGACATTTCCGCGGGCAAGTTCCTCTTCGAGGAGAAGGCGCACCTGGCCCTGCCGGGCATCGCCGGGGCGTCCGAAGACAAGCTCGACGTCTTCAACGAGGACTGGTCCGCGCGCGAGGAAGCCGACGGGACCGTTCGACTCGCGGCCCGAACGAAGGCCGGCGAGCTCTCCCTGAAGCTGACTCCCGTCAAGCCGCCGGTCCTCCACGGCGAGCAAGGAATCTCGCGCAAGGGGCCCGGGCCAAACGAGTACTCGCACTACGTCTCGATTCCACGGCTCACGGTCGCGGGAAACCTGACGCGCGGAAAGCGACCCGAGGCGCTCTCGGGCACCGCGTGGTTCGACCACGAATGGGGGCCGGGGGCCCTGCCGGAGGGCGCGGTCGGCTGGGACTGGTTCGGCATCCAGCTCGACGAGGGCTCCGAGCTGATGCTCTACCGGATGCGCCTGAACAACGGCACGGCGTCGCCCTTCTCGGGGGGGACCTTCGTTCCCGCGTCCGGGCCGCCGCGGCCGATCGCGTGGAGCGACGTGCACTTAGAGCCGCTCGTGAGCTGGAGGTCCCCCGCCTCGCGGGCGATCTATCCGGCGGTCTGGTCGTTGTCGGTCGCTTCGATCGGGCTCGACGTCAAGATCACGCCGCTCCTGTCCGACCAGGAGCTCTCCACGACGCAGTCGACGGGCGTGACGTACTGGGAGGGCGCCTGCCGCGTCGAGGGCACGAAGAGCGGCCGCCCGGCCGCCGGCCGCGCGTACGTCGAGATGACCGGCTACGCCGGGCGGGACGTGCCCGGGTTCCAGTCGAAGTAGGGGCGGCAGAGGCGCCCCCTCTTCCTCGCCCTCTCCCCCCGCCGGGGGAGAGGGAATGTCTGAGGCGGCCTATTGCTGCGGCTTCGGCAGCGGCTCGACTTCGACCTTCGGAGGAGGCGGCGACGTCGTCTCGGTCGTGACCTTGGTCGTCACGTCGGTCGTCGTGTTCGCTTCCGAGTTGGAGCTGCTGTACGTCGTCTTGTACGTCTTCGAGGTCTTGCTGCCCTTGCCCTTGGTCTCGATCGTGATCATGAACGAGGCCGCTTTGTCGAGACGCCGGTAGACGTACGGAAAATCGATCGAGTAATAGGTCCGGTCGCCCTTGTTCAGGTAGCCCCATTTGGTCCCGTTCGAGCCGGCGGCGACGACGTTGCCCTCCGCGTCGAAGACGACGACGGCGACTCCGACTTCCTCATCCGACTGGCCGTTGTTGTCGATCCGTACGCGGACGTCGGCGCTGGACTTGCGGATCGGCGTGCCCTTCATCGTGCTGCCGAGGTTGAACTGCACCTGGCTGACGACGATGTCGCCGTCGCGTACGTCGGTCTCCTGGATTCCATTGACCGGCGACCACTCATATTTCTTGGACGCTGCATCCGCCGAGGCCACGGCGCAAACGCTTGAGGCCAGAATACCCGCCAGAGCCAATTTGTGGATTCGCATTCCCACCTCCATGAAAGATGACGAAACCGCCCTCGCCGGGACGCCCCGGCGGGGACTTTAGGAGTGTAGCAAACCGACGCGGGATTTAGGCGATCTTGCGAGGATTGGCCAGGCGGGACTTCCGGAACCCGTAGGAGAAGTAGATGACGAGACCGAGGACGAGCCAGATCGCAAAACGGAACCAGGTCGCGAGCGGCAGTCCTCCGTAACGCGTGAAGACCAGACCCGTGGGCGTCGACTGGACCCACGGCAACCCTACGATCAAGTAGAGACAGATCAGGATGCCGAGGATCGGTGTCCATGGAACGAACGGCGTGCGGAAAACGCGCGGCCGATCGGGATCCGTTTTCCGCAGCACCATGATCCCGATGGACACCAGGATGAACGCGAAGAGCGTTCCGATGTTCGTCAGCTCGACAAAGACGTCGAGGTTCGCGAATGCCGCGAGAAGCCCGACGACGACCCCGATCCAGATCGTCGTGACGTGCGGCGTCTTGTACCGTGGATGGACCTTGAAGAACGACGGCGGAAGCAGGCCGTCGCGGGCCATCGAGAAGAAAATGCGCGCCTGGCCGTACTGGAAGACCAGCAGCACTGCCGTCGTGGCCACGACGGCGCCGAACGCCACGATCCCGGCCGCCCAGTTCATTCCGAGCAGAGAGAAGGCTTTGGCCAGAGGCTCGGAGGATCCCCGGATCTTGTCCAAAGGGACCATTCCGGTCAGCACCAGCGCCGTCGCGACGTAAAGGACCGTGCAGATCGCCAGCGAGCCGATCATGCCGATCGGCATGTCCCTCTGGGGGTTGCGGCACTCCTCGGC
>JBKOVK010000285.1:0-6757 GCA_046724475.1 Acidobacteriota bacterium
CCCTTGAGCGAGCCCTTGAACCCGATGCGTCCGGCCGACGACCACGCCAGGATGTTGCCCTCGGCGTCTGCGATAGAGACGATCGTGTTGTTGAACGACGCGTTGACCGTCGACATCCCGTGAGGGATGTTTTTCTTTTCCTTCTTAGCCGCGCGGACGCGCTTGCCCTTGGCGGGCTTGGCGCCTTTTTCGGGAACGGCGGTTGCCGGAGTCGGTTCAGCCATGTCGCCCTCTTACTTCTTCGTCGCCTTCTTCTTGCCGGCGATCGTCTGCTTGCGCGGGCCCTTCCGGGTCCGGGCGTTGGTGTGGGTCCGCTGCCCGCGGACCGGAAGGTTGCGCCGGTGGCGCGTGCCGCGGTAGCAGCCGATGTCCATCAGGCGCTTGATGTCGACCGCGATGTCCCGGCGCAGATCGCCCTCGACCTTGACGTCATCGGTGATGACCTTGCGGATCCGGACGACTTCCTCCTCGGAGAGGTCCTTGACCCGGGTGTCGGGCCGGACGTCGGCCTTCTCGAGGTTGAAGTTCGACTTCGGGCGGCCGATGCCGTAGTTGTACGTCAGCCCGATCTCGACCCGCTTGTTCAGCGGCAGATCCACTCCCGCGATGCGTGCCATGTCCTACCCCTGCCTCTGCTTGTGCTTGGGCGTCGTGCAGATGACGCGGACGACTCCCTTGCGGTGCACGATCTTGCACTTGGCGCAAATCTTCTTGACGCTTGCCCGAACTTTCACGACGGCTCCCTACTTGTACCGATAGATGATCCGGCCCCGCGTCAGATCGTAGGGCGACAGCTCCACGAGGACCTTGTCGCCCGGGAGGATGCGGATGAAGTTCTTCCGCATCTTCCCCGAGATGTGCGCGAGCACCTGATGTTTGTTCTCCAGCTCCACCTTGAACATCGCGTTGGGCAACGGCTCCACGACCGTCGCCATGACTTCGATGGCCTCGTCCTTGGCCACGTTAGGATCCGACCGCCGCCGGCCGCAGCGCCGACAGGGCGCCGGTCCCCAGGATCACGGCCCCGCCGGCCTCGAGCGCCACCGTGTACTCGAAGTGCGCCGAAGTCGAGCGATCCCGGGTCCGGACGGTCCAGCCGTCCGCATCCACCGAGACCTCCGCCCGGCCCAGATTGAACATGGGTTCGATCGCCAGGACCATCCCCGCCTGAAGCCTGCTCCCCCGACCCGCGGGCCCGTAGTTGGGGATCTGCGGCTCCTCGTGGAGGGCGGTCCCGACACCATGGCCGACGAAGTCGCGAACGACACCATAACCGTGGACCAGGGCCACGGATTCCACGGCCGCCCCGATGTCGGAAACCCTCCCGCCCGGACGCGCCGCGGCGATTCCGACGGAGAGGGCCTTCCGGGTGACTTCCAGCAGCTTGGCTGTCTCGGGCGGGACGCTCCCCACCGGGACGGTCCGGGCGGCGTCTCCGTAGTAGCCCCCGACCACGGCCCCGCAGTCGATCCCCACGACGTCGCCTTCCTGGAGCTTGCGCTTGCCCGGGATGCCGTGTACGACCTCGTCGTTGATCGAGGTGCAGAGCGTCTTGGGGTATCCCCGGTAACCGACGAACGCGGGCCGGGCCCCCCGGCGGCGGATCTCGGCCTCGGCGATCGAGTCCAGCTCCTCGGTCGTCACCCCCGGAGCCACGGCCTTTTCGACCACGTCGAGGGTCTCGAGGACCACCCGGGACGCTTCCTCGAGCTTCAGGAGCTCCTCGTGGCTTCGGATCGTGATCACGAGGTCGCCCCCGCCTTTCGAACCGACAGGAGCGCCGAATCGATCCGCGAGCCGATCTGGTCGACCGTCCCAACGCCGTCGACGTCGGCGACGAGGTCCCGCTCGCGGTAGAAGGCCACGAGGGGCTCGGTCTTCTGCCGGTAGACCTTGAGCCGTTCCCGGATCGTCTCCGGGCGGTCGTCGGCGCGGCCCTCCGCCTCGGCACGGCCGAGCATGCGGCGGGTCAGCTCCTCGTCGGGGACCCGGAAGTTGACGACGGCCGAGAGGCCGTCCCCCTTCTCGCCGAGCAGTCTTTCGAGAGCCTCCGCCTGGGCGATCGTACGCGGGAAGCCGTCGAGGATGAAGCCGGTCCGGGCGTCCGGACGGGACGTCCGCTCGCGGATCAGGTCCACGATGAGATCGTCGGAGACGAGGTCGCCCCTCTCCATGATCGCCTGTGCCTTCTGTCCGAGGGCGGTCTTCTCCCGGACGGCGGTCCGAAGGATCTCGCCCGTGGAAATGGCCGGCACTCCCAGCCGCTCCGCGAGGAGCTTGGCTTGGGTGCCCTTTCCGCTGCCCGGAGGCCCGAGGAACACGACGCGCATTCCCCGGCTAGCTCCGACGTCCCCGGATGCGGCTCTTCTTCAGGAAGCCGGTGTAGTGGTGCTCGACGAGCTTGGACTCGATCTGCTGGACCGTGTCCATGGCCACGCCCACGACGATCAGGAGCGACGTGCCGCCGAAGTAGAAGTTGAATCCGAAGCCCTGCGTCAGGAAGCGCGGGAACGCGGCATCCAGCCAGGGCCCGATCACCGGGATTCCCTGGACCTTCAACCCGTTGTTGAGGATGTCCGGCAGCAGCGCCACGAACGTCAGGTACGCCGCACCCACGATCGTGATGCGCGAGAGCACCGTGTCGATGTAGTCGGCCGTCTTCTTTCCCGGGCGGATGCCGGGGATGAAGCCGCCGTACTTGCGCATGTTGTCCGCGGTGTCGGTCGGGTTGAAGACGATCGACGTGTAGAAGTAACAGAAGAAGAGGATGCCCGCGGCGTAGAGCACGAGGTAGAGGGGGTGCCCCATCGACAGTGATTCGGCCACGCGCTTCATCCAGTCGGCGCCGGAGATCTGCGCGAGGTAGCTCGGCAGCGACAGAATCGAGATCGCGAAGATGATCGGGATGACGCCGCCCGTGTTGACGCGCAGCGGCAGGTACGTGTTCTGGCCGCCGTAGACGCGCCGGCCCACGACCCGCTTGGCGTACTGCACCGGGATGCGGCGCTGGGCCCGCTCCACGAAGACGACGAGGCCCACGATCGCGACCATGAAGGCGAGGACGGCGATCAGGGTCAGGATCGAGATGTTGCCGTTGCGGATCTGGTTGAAGAGACCGAAGATCGCCCGCGGCAGGTTGGCCACGATGCCGGCGAAGATGATCAGCGAGATTCCATTGCCGATCCCGCGCTCGGTGATCTGCTCGCCCAGCCACATGATGAAGATGGTTCCGGTCGTCAGCGTCAGGACCGTCATGAGCCGGAACGCCCATCCGGGGTGGGGCACCAGCGGCGCGCCTCCCGGAGCGACCTGCTTCTCCAGCCACAGCGCGATTCCGGTGGCCTGGATGAAGGAGAGCAGGACCGTCCCGTAGCGGGTGTATTGCGTGATCTTCTTGCGCCCCATCTCTCCTTCCTTGGAGAGCTTCTCGAGATAGGGCCAGACCACCGTCAGCAGCTGGAGGATGATCGAGCTCGAGATGTACGGCATGATGCCGAGGGCAAAAACCGAGAGCCTTCGCAGCGCGCCGCCCGAGAAGATGTCCAGGAACCCGAAGATCGAACCGGCCGACGCCTTGAAGTAGGCGTTGATCGCATTCGGGTCCACGCCCGGCGTCGGGATGTGGGCTCCGAGCCGGTAAACCGCGAGCAGCAGGAACGTGAACAGGATCCGCTTGCGCAGATCCGGCACGCTGAAGATGTTGGCGAAGCTCTGGAGAGCGCTCAACGGGACAGCACCTCGCAGCGCCCTCCGGCCTTCTCGATGGAGGCCTTCGCGGACGCCGAGAACTTGTGGGCAGACACGGTCAGAGCTTTCTGGAGCTCTCCGTCGCCCAGGATCTTCACGGGGCGGTTCTTGCGCGTCAGACGCGCGGCCGCCAGGATTTCGGGATTGACGGCGTCACCGGCGTCGAACGCGGCGAGGTCCCGCAGGTTCACGATGTCGTACTCGACGCGGAAGATGTTGGTGAAGCCGCGCTTGGGCAGCCGGCGGTGGAGCGGCATCTGGCCGCCCTCGAATCCGCGCTGGTGCCGGTAGCCGGTCCGGGACTGCTGGCCCTTGTTGCCCCGTCCGGCCGTCTTGCCGTGCCCCGAGCCGGGGCCGCGGCCTACGCGCTTGCGGTAGTGCGTTGCGCCCGAAGCCGGAGCGAGGTCGTGGATTCCCGTCGCCGGCGGACGCGACGGCGTCACGGCCGCTTTCTTCGGACGCGGCGGACGCGCGGCACGCGGCGGAGGAGGCGCGGCTGCCGCCGCCTTCGCAGGGGGCTTGGGCGCGGCCGCCTTGGCCGCCGGCCTGGCCGGCTTGCGGGAGGCGGGCTTGCCCGCTTTCGTCGTCTTCTTCTTTTCGACCATTGTGAGTCCTTACGCCCTAGGCTTTGGAGACTTCGACGAGGTGACGGATCTTCCGGATCATTCCGCGCACCGCGGGCGAATCCTCGCGGACGACCTCCTGCCCCATCCGGCGGAACCCGAGGCCCTTCAGCGTGGCCTTCTGGTCCTTGGGCGTGCAGATCCCGCTCCTGACCTGGCGGATCGTCAGCCGGTCCTTGCCTTCCTTCTTTCCCTTCCCTTTTTCGGCGGCCACGGCAGTCACGCGTTCTCCTCCGTAGCCGGCGGCGGCTCGGCCGCACCGCGGCCCCGGCGCTTCGCCAGCTCGTCCTCGTTTTTCAGGCGCAGGAGGCCGTCGAACGTCGCCTTGATCACGTTGTGCGGATTGGTCGTCCGGAGCGACTTGGTCAGGATGTCCTGGATCCCGACCGACTCGAGGACCGCCCGCACCGGTCCGCCCGCGATGACGCCGGTTCCGGCCGCCGCGGGCTTCAAGAGCACGCGCCCCGCGCCGTAGGCCCCGATGATCGCGTGGGGAATGGTCGTCCCCTTCAGCGAGACCTTCTGCATGTTCTTCTTGGCCATCTCGATTCCCTTCTTGATGGCCATCGGCACTTCCTTCGCCTTCCCCGAGCCGTAGCCGACCCGTCCCTGCCCGTCGCCCACGACGACCAGAGCGGAGAAGGAGAAGTTCTTGCCGCCCTTGACGACCTTGGTGACGCGATTGATGTGGACGACCCGGTCGATCAGCTCGCGCCCCTGCGCATCGCGTTCTTTCTCGCGCTCGCGCGGCGCCCTCGGCCCCCGGTTGCTGCTCATGGTTCCCTCTCCGTCCTGTTCCTAGAACTCGAGACCGCCCGAGCGGGCCGCGTCGGCGAGGGCCTTGACCCTGCCGTGATAGCGGTAACCGCCGCGGTCGAACACGACCTTGGTGACGCCGGCCTTCTTGGCTCGCTCGGCCACGAGGGCCCCGACCTTGCCGGCCGCTTCGCGGGAGCCGCCCTTGGCGGTCTCCTTGCGCAGCCCCGGATCCAGCGAGGACGCGTGCGCGAGGGTCGCGCCCTTCCCGTCGTCGACGACCTGGGCGTAGATGTGCCGGCCGCTCTTGTAGACCGCCAGACGCGGGCGCTCCTCGGCGCCGCGCACTTTCTGGCGGACGCGGATCCGGATCCGCGAACGGGCTTCCGTGCGTGCCTGCGATCGATTCATGACTACTTCCCGCCGGCCTTTCCGACTTTGCGCTTGATCACTTCGTTCGCGTACTTGATTCCCTTGGCCTTGTAGGGGTCGGGGATGCGCAGACCCCGCATCTCGGCGGCGGTCTGTCCGACCTTCTGCTTGTCGGCGCCCGTGACCGTCATCTTGCCGGCCTTGGCGTCGATGGAGACCGCGATCCCCTCGGGGATCGGGAAGTCCACCGGGTGTGAGTAGCCCAGCGAGAAGACGACGGACTTGCCCTTGACCTCGGCCTTGTAGCCGACGCCCGAGATCTCCAGCTCCTTGGTGAAGCCCTTGGTGACGCCCTCGACGTTGTTGGCCACGAGGCTGCGCAGCAGGCCGTGGCAGGCGCGGATATGCGGCTCGTCGGAGCCGCGGGCGATTTTCACCTGCCCGTCGGCGACCGAAACGGTCAGGCCCGCCGGAATGGCGGAAACGAGCTCTCCCTTGGGTCCCTTGACCCGGACCTTTTCGGCGTCCGCCTTGACCTCGACTCCCTTGGGAATCGCGACCGGCATTTTCCCTATGCGCGACACGGTTGGGTTCTCCTCACCAGACGTTGCAGAGCACTTCGCCGCCGAGGCGCGATTGCCTCGCCGTCTTGTCCGTCACGATGCCCTTCGAAGTCGACACGATCGACATGCCCAGGCCTCCGAGCACCGACGGGATGTCGTCAGCCCCGGCGTAGACGCGCCGGCCCGGCCGGGAGACCCGCTCGATGCCCGAGACGATCGGCTCACCCTCGGGGTCGTACTTCAGACCCACGCGCAGGACCGGCCGGCCCGCCTCCTGGACCTTGCGGAAGGAGGCGATGTAGCCCTCGTCTTCGAGAACCTTCAGAACGGCCTCCTTGACGCGGGAGGAGGGCACGTCCACCTTGTCGTGGCCGGCGCGCATGCCATTGCGCAGGCGCGTCAACAGATCGCTCAACGGATCGCTGGTCTTCATCACTTCACCACGACGCCTTCAGGACGCCCGGGATGTACCCCATGTTGGCGTTCTGACGGAAACAGATGCGGCAGAGGCCGAACTTGCGGAACACCGCGCGGGGGCGGCCGCAAACCTTGCAGCGCCGGATCGTGCGCGTCATGAACTTCGGCTTCTTCGCCGCCTTGATTCGCATTGCCCGAGTGGCCATATCTTTCCTTGCGCTACTTGGCGAACGGCATGCCGAGCTCGCGCAGAAGCGCCTTGGCCCGGTCGTCCCGTCC
>JBKOVK010000160.1:0-10695 GCA_046724475.1 Acidobacteriota bacterium
GCTCAAAGCCGTTCGCGATCTCGAGCTGAGCGTTCCGGCGAACGCCCTCCCTCCCCGCGATCCGAGGCGCTGGAGGAGCCCCCTCCGGGACATCATTGCCAAGGCGACCGTCGCGGCGCTTTCCCCCGCGGCCGCGCCGACCGGCGGAGACGCGCTCATCGTCATGCCGTCCGAGATCGGAACGACAGTCGAAGGGAGTGTCCTTTCCCTATCCCAGGCGCGGCGATCGCTTCGTACGATCGGACACGCCCTCCAGCTGACCGAGACGACGGGAGCCGCCAGCCAGCGGTTCACCGACATCGCGACGGCCGGATGGGACGTCGGCGTTCTCCCCGGATTGTTCCGACCCGTGCCTCGACCGCCTTCAGCGATACAGACGGCCCTGGAACTGCCTTTCCGACTGATTCTCTCGCCGAACCGCTACGGCGCCTGGTTTCACTCGGAAGCGGCGGCGACCTCGGAGGAGACGGGCCACACGGAGCTCTGGCATACGCGGCTCGGCACTCACCCTCCCAACGACGATCCCGTCGAGGGAGAGCACCCCTTGCGCACCGTTCGCGCCGTCTGGGCGACGGATCCGTTGTCTCCGCCAGCCACCGTCGATGGTCAGGTCGACGGCGTGCCGGACCACGATCCCAAGCACCCGTTCCGGATGTCCCTGGACGGCGCCGACCGGCACAACGTGGTTCATCTCTCGTCGAACTTCGGGCTGACCGACATCGGAGGTCGCGGCTTCTACGAGCCTCCGCCAGTCAGCGTGAACTTCCTGGCGCTGACGTCTCTCGGCGGCTGGCTCGATTCGCGAGGTGTCTGGGACGACCAGCCGAGCGGGCTTTCCGTGGAGGAGTGGAGGCATCGCGCCACGCTCGGCCGCGACCACTACGTTCGCGTAGTCTACGCCGGGCGTCTCTTCCCGCTGGGACATCGCGCCTCGCTCGTGAAGATCACCGAGCGGCAGTTCCACGACGACAAGTCCGGGAATCCGGCATACCTGCGCCAGCGCATGTTCATCATCGTCCGCGAGCACCTCCGAACCTACCGAGAAAGCGGGCTGGTCTACGAGGACATCGACGAAGCCCGCGCGGGCGAGCGCTTCGACCTGAAGCTGCCCTTCACCGCCATTCGGATCACCACGGTGGTATCGCCGCTGCTCGACCGGCCGGAGGACAGCGGTGTCGGGGGCCTTGGGCAGGACTGCTTCTGGCCGTTCGTCGGAGGACAGCCCTTCCAGTTTCACGCGGTCGCGACGGACACGGCTGGCCAGTCGATCGACCTCGCCATCCCACTCATCTTCATCGACCAGGCAAAGGGAGACGACCCCTGGGCGCAATCGATCATTCCGCACGACGTGACGACCGACTACGCAACCCGGATGTGGCCGGGCTCCGCGCAGCTGCTTGCCACCGCTCCCATTCAGGGGCAGCGCCTCGCGTTTGCGAAACCACAAACCCCCGACGACACGACCTTCGCGGTACGGACGCTGACCTTCGCGGGGGAGGTGCCGATCGAAAAGACCTACGACAAGATGAACAAGCGCGAGCCGCGATACGTCCCGGTCATGCGCCGCTCACAGATCGACGTGCCCGCGATCCAGCAGATCGCGCAGACCTCGGACCCGGCCGGCGTCGTCTTCGCTCCGGCGTACCTGAGTGACGAATTCGCGGGCAAGAACGCCGGCCAGGTCTTCCTCGCCGCAGACCCCGAGGCCGCACCTTTCGGCGTCAAGTTCAGCGACCGGGCGGACCGCTCGGGAGGTCTCGTCGCCCCGGACATGTCCATGGCGGGGCTGTCTCGGATCACGGGCCCGGTCTCGGGGGATCTCGAAACCGCGTCCGGCGGGAGCTTCAACCCCGAGAAGTGGTTCGGGCCGATTCTTTCGGCCCAGCTCTTCGGCGTCCTCAAGCTGAAGGACATCCTCGGCGACTCGACCTTCGACAAGCTCGGAGAGCTTCCCCAGTTCCTCGGAGGATCTTTCGATCAGGTCCAGCGACTGGTGAAGGATCTCGAGCGGCTTCGGCGGCAGATCCAGGTCGATCCGGTCGCCCAGACCGGCAGCGCTGCGTTCCTCCTCGACCAGCTCGTCGATCCGGCCTCCGGCTCGATCCCGGCCCTCTTCCACGGCGGCAGCGCCGGCGCGGTTGCCGGTCAGCTGTCGGCGCTGCACGGAGAGCTCGCAACCCTTCCCGCGGCCCTCGCCGGCAGCTCCCTGGACGCCGGCCCGCGGGCGGTCATCTCCGAAGCCGCTTCCTCGCTCGAGCAGTCCATCGGCGCACTTCTCGCGGAGCCGTCGCTCCTGCAGCGGTTCGCCGACGGCGACCACCTTCCGCAGGCCCACTCCGCCCGCTTCGAGTGGCGGCCGAACGTCGCCTCCTGGGGTCCGTTCAAGCCGAAGGCCGGTACGAATCGGAATCTCATCCTCTCGGTCGAAGCCGTCGGCGAGGCATTCACCGTCACGTGCTCGCTCGACCAGTTCGACCTCGACTTAGAAGTCCTGATCCTCCATTTCGAGCGCGTGCAGTTCCGGTCGCGCGCCGGTAAGAAGCCCGAGATCGACGTGAAGTTCATCGATTTCGAGTTTGCCGGCCCGCTCTCGTTCGTCGAAACGCTTCGCAACCTGATCCCGATCGAAGGGTTCGCCGACCCTCCCGAGGTCAAGGTCACTTCGGAAGGCATCACCGCCGGCTTCAGCATGGGTCTGCCGAGCATCGCGATCGGAGTCTTCAGTCTGGAGAACCTCAGCCTGGCCGCGGGCTTCACGATCCCGTTCGTGGGTCCGCCGATGAGCACTTTTTTCCGGTTCTGCGAGCGGGAGAACCCGTCCCGGCTGACGGTCATGATGTTCGGCGGAGGCTTCTTCTTCGGTGTGACCGTCAACGCCGACGGCCTCCAGATCGCGGAGGGCGCGATCGAGTTCGGAGCCGCGATCTCGGTCAACTTCGGGGTCGCTTCGGGCAGCGTGTCGGCGATGGCCGGCCTCTATTTCAAGTTCGAGCCGAGCGGCGTCACGCTCGCCGGCTACTTCCGCCTGAGAGGGGAGGTCGAGGCGCTCGGCATCGTCTCGGTCTCGATCGAGCTGTACCTCGAGATGCGCTACGAGAGCGGCAGCGGCAAGTGTGTGGGCACTGCGACGATCAGCATCGAGATCGAGGTCGCGCTGTTCAGCACGACGATTTCGATCTCGTGCACGAAGAAGTTCGCCGGCGCGGGAGCCGATCCGACCCTGGCGGAGATGTTCGACGTCGCGGCCGACGCCACCTCCCAGGACTGGAACGACTACTGCGCGGCGTTTGCTGCGTGAGGATGCCGTGCTGCTCGAGAAGGTGATCTGGACGGCTCTTCCGGCGCAATTCGGCGAAGACGGCCGGCTGCGGATTTCGGTCCACGTGGCGCCGCGACTCTCGACCGACGACGGAACCACCGACCGGCGGAAGCTCGGCGAGTTTCCGGCCTTCGCGAAGTGGCCGGATCGGCTGTCCACGCTGCGTTTCCGAGTCGAATTCGATTCCGGCCACTCGGCCGAGGGACTTCCTGTCGGACCTCCGGATCCGGATCTCTGGCGCCGCCTCTTCACCGCAGATACGCCCGTCCAGCCTCACGTTTTCCAGGATCACGCCAAGCGCTACATCCACGTCTTTCCGGTGCGCCCGGCACTCCAGTTCGTCCAACAGACGTACGGGAACCTGGCGGCGAGCGGTCCCGATCTGCCGTCGATCGACGATCTCTCCGGCCCACTCGCCGCGTTTACGCCGCTCGGAAAGTTGACGAGATACCTGGCCGATGCGCAGTCGTTCTGGGACGAGCTCCAACGCGCCCACGAGAAGGAGGATCGGCCGGACGGTCGGGTCGTTACGGAGAGTGTCGCCGACGGAAGCCTCAGTGGAGCACAGCAGGAACACCAGAACGCGCTCTTCCAGGCTTGCCGCTTCTACCGCCGCCCCGGCAGCAATCGACCCGACTTCCCGGCGGACTACAAGGAACCTCCACCGGACGTACCCAAGTTCGACTTTCACGAGATCGTCTCGCTTCTCGCCGACCATCCCGCGTTGCTGCGCATGGCCGGCCTCGTCGTCGATCTCATCGTCGACCTGCAGAATCCGGTCGGCGTCCTGCCGGCGACCGGGATCGTGCGCGTCACTCCGCACGGCGATCTGCCGGAGAACCCGCCCAGATGTCCCGGAACGCGGTTCGACCTCGACGCCGATTGGTTCGGCGCGAGGCCCCAGCAGAAGGTCCGAATGGAGAGAGGGCTTCTGCGGCTGACACCGGAATTCTGGGATCTGTTCCAGGTCGACGTGGACGGCGCCGCGCTCCAGGCCGTCGGGTTCGGCGATACGCTGGGGCGCCTCCTCGACCCGGAGCGCCGCAACGCGGAGACACCGGAGGAAACGGGAGCGCCCGCGCTGCGTTCGGGCGGTCTCGCCCTCGCGGTCCAGCGGCGCGGCGATGCATTGCTGGAGAGCCTGAAGGAACGACGCGGAAAAAACGACGCGATCGAGGCCGGAACCGCAGTGGTGTTCGACGCCGAGGACCTGGTGCGCGGTTACCGCATCGATGTCTTCGACGCGAATGCGCCGAGCGGCAAGAGCTGGTTCTCGCTCCACGACCGAATCGCCGTGCACATGCTGGACGAGCCCGGCGGCGGCGCGAAGCGGCAGCTCGATCCGATCCGCGACGAGGGCTACATCAAGTCGACGGCCGCCTCGAGCGAGCGGCAGGATCACCCCAACGCCTCGGATGATCTCTACCTTCACGAGACCGTCTTCGCCTGGGATGGATGGAGCCTCTCCGCGCCACGACCGGGAAAACGGATCGTCGAGCCGGGCGAAGGCGAGAACGGAGGCGCGAGTCCTCTCGCCCGGCATAAACCCGAAGAGGGAAAAGTCCTCCCGATCGTTTCGGAGATCCACGTCGGGCCCGTCTCGCTCCCGCGGCTGAGGATCGGACATACGTATCGGCTTCGGGCGCGAACCGTCGACCTCGCCGGCAACAGCCGCGCCTTTCGAAAAGACGACATGGAACCCCAATCTCAGTTTCTGGCTTCGGAAAGCCAGGCGTACGTCCGATTCGAGCCGGTCCCGTCACCGACGGTTCTGCGGCGTCACCTCGACACGGAAGGAGAGTCGCTGGAGCATCTCGTCATTCGCTCCAACCTCGGCATCACCGCGGCGGACTACGCCGTGTCCGCGGACGTCATGGCCGCGCTCCAGGCGGCCGGCGTGGAGCACAAGTACGCCGAAGATTCACAGCGACATCTCGCGCCGCCGAAGGGCTCGGAACAGATGGCCGAGCAGGACAGCCGGCTCGAACCCGCGTTCGGCGGCGGCCCGGCGCAGGCGACCGCCGCCCTCCGGCTCGCCCTGCGCGAGGAGGGCACGTTCCTCGATCCATTGATCGTCGACCCGGCCACCGGCCTGAAGACGATTGCCCAGTCGACGATCTCTTCGTTTCCAGCGGGGACAACCCCAGCGGTCCCTCGCGCGGACGGAACGCCGCGGAACGCCTATGTCTTCTATCCCGACGCCGAGGTCGTTCTGCCGTATCTGCCGGACCCGCTGGCGATCGGCGTTTCGCTGACGGGCTACGACATCGCCGGAGCCGAGGTCTTCCACGAGCAGGCCCTCTCTCCTGGCGACTGGCCGATCCTCGCCCCGTTCCGGCTTCGGCTGTCGGAAGGACCGCTTGGTCTCCAATTCGTAGACGGCGTGCTCGAAGCAAAGCTGCCCAAGGCAGAGGTCATCCGCGTCCGTCTCTCTTCGGTCTTCCCGGCAGATCGGCTCGAAGATTTCGCGATCTGGCAATGGGCGCCCGAGGCCGCGCGGACGGAGGCTCTGGCGAAGGCGGCTGTCGAGGGGCGGCATTGGATTTTCACGCCGTACCGCTGGCTCACGCTCACGCACGCCGTGCAGCAGCCGCTCACGGTGCCGGACATGTCGAAGGTGACTTCGAATCGCGATCTCGGCCGCACCTTCGCCGAATTCCACGGCACGATCCTCAACCACGCCAAGAGCACCGGCCGTCTCGACGTTTTCGGCGAATGGACGGAAGACGTCGACCTGCTGACCGACGACGAGCCTCGGATGACGAAGTTCAAGACCGCGGTCCCGCATGCCGCTCGGGCGTTCGGTTTCGACATCACGCCGGACGAAAACCAGGCCCAACCGACCAAGGGCGCGAGAGTCAGCCGGCACGAGTTCGGGGATACGAAATACCGGCGGATCCTCTACCACAGCGTCGCGACGACTCGATTCCGCGATCTGCTCGTGCGCCCCATCGCCGACGATCCCACCCGGATCCAGCGAGTCGAGGAGGCACGGGACGCCGGCGGCAACGAGCGGCCGCAGCTCGTCCACCACATCCCGAGCTCGGCTCGTCCGGCCGCGCCGCAGGTGCTCTACGTTCTCCCGACCTTCCGCTGGGAGCGCCAGGACGACGGGCCGGCTCGGACCCACGTGCGCCGCGGCGGGGGCCTGCGCGTCTGGCTGCGAAGACCATGGTTCTCCTCGGGCGACGGAGAGCAGCTCGGCGTCGTCCTCGAGCCGGGCATCCGGCTGCCCCCCGGCTGGAGCCGCGGGCGGTCGATGGTCGAGATGAGCGCGGCGAGCCTGGTCCGCCGCGGGCCGGCGGTCAGCGAAGAACCGCTGCGACCCAAACCTTCGCCGGCCCTCCGTGCGGAGGCCAGCGCCTCAGTCGCAGACCGCCGACTCAGCCCGACAACTCAACTCCGAGCCTCGCGCCGCTCTCCCGCCTTTCGCGCCGGACTTACCGACGTCGTCCTGACCTTGCGGATTCCTCCGACCGCTGAGGAGATTCGTCGAATGCTCCGTCCCTATATCACCCAGTGGGGCAGCGACCCGGTATGGGCGTCGAAATTGCCCGAGCTGCCGCCGACCGTCGCCGCCTTCCCCCGCCACGTTTCGTATGCGGCGGGCCTCACGCTCGAAGAGGTGGCTCCCGAGGCGGTCGTGGTCGTGGCCGGCCACGAAGTCTTCTACGACCGGGGACGAAGTCTCTGGTACTGCGACATCGAGATCGACTCGGGCGATTCGTACTATCCGTTCGTCCGTCTCGGGCTCGCGCGCTATCAGCCCCACTCGGTGCCCGGCGCGCATCTCTCCCGCGTGATCATGACGGATTTCATCCAGCTCGCCCCCGACCGGACCGCGGAGCTACGGCTCGGACGCGGCGAGGCGTCGTTCCGCGTTCGAGGCTTCTCCGGCCGCAACATCGTGGGTCACCCCATCCATCCCCCGTATGTCGCGGCCAAGCCCTTGCCCGATGTATCGCCGAACACGTCGATGCGGATCGCGCTCCAAAAGAGGCTTCCGGGAATCTCCGGCGACATGGGTTGGGAAAACGTGGGCGCAGAGGTCACCCTCGACGCCGCATCGATCGGATTCGACGTCACCTGGACGGGCTCTCTTCCGCTGCCTGAAGGGGTCATCGAAGCCGGAGGTCACCGGTTGTTGCTGACCGAGATCGAAACCTTCCCTCGCGACCGCTCGCCGGAGGAGGCCGATCTCGAGACGACCTCCTACGACTTCGTTCGCGAGCGCGTCGTCTACGCCGACACGTTCGATCTCTGAGGCGGTCAGATTAGTGGCGGAGAGGACGGGATTCGAACCCGTGATAGAGGTTTAGGCCCCTATGGCGGTTTAGCAAACCGCTGGTTTCAGCCACTCACCCACCTCTCCGCGAGCGGTCTGGGCGCTGATGTTAGTGGATTGAGCCTCGTGAGGAAAGAATGTCCTACCGCGGCCCGACCACGCGGGTCTTGCGCAACGCGAGGTCGTAGGCGCCCGTCGGCGTCGCGGCGTGGACCGCGGTTCCCTCCGCGGAAACCGATAAGCGCAGGGCTCCGTTGACCGGAAGGTGGAGGCTCCGCCACGTGCGCCCGTCGTCGGAGCTTCGCCAGGCTCCGCCCTTCGGGAGGATCCCGGCGATGTAGCTCGCGCAGGCGAACATTCCGTGAGGGTCGCTCGGGTCGAGGCGCACGTCGGTCACGTAGACGCCGGAGAGATCGCTCGCCGTCCACGTTGCGCCGGCATCATCGCTCGTGAAGACGCCGCCGCAGCGGAACCCGCCCGTTCCCAGCGCTCCGGTGCCGGCGACGTAATGGAGAGCGTTGGCCGGGTCCACGCGCAAAGAGAGAATCCCCGGACAGGCGCTCGGAGCGCCGCCGGCGGCCTGCCAGGACGTACCTTCGTCGCTGGATCGGAAGATGCCCGACGCGCCGTAGGCGTAGAGCGCCGAAGCGGGCCCGGGGGTGAGCTTGGTCGTCTCGGTGAACGGCGTTGTTCTCTCTTCCCACGTCAGGCCCGCGTCGGGCGTGTGGAAGAGGCGAGTGCCGCACGCGACCAGCAGCGAGTCGGCTCCGAATCCGGCGGCAAAAGACGGTCCGCAGACGGTCGAGATCGTAAGAATGATGTTCCAGACCCCTCCCCGGTCGGTGGAGCGATAGATCGTGGTCGTCTGGCTGGCCGTCTGCGCGCCCGCGAAGAGGCGATCCGTGTCACGCGGATCCACGAAGACCTCCGACCAGTAGTCTCCCTGCGGCGCCTGGACCAGCGGGGTCCAGGTGGTCCCGCCGTCCACGCTCCCGTAGATCGCGCTCTCCTTCGCCTCGAGCTGGGACCCGGTGGCGTAAACGACGAAATCGGCGTCCGGCGCCGCGGCGACGCTGTTGACGAGCGGCAGGGGCGGACCAGACGTGGACCAGCCCGGCGCCGCCGCCAGCGGCGACGCGGACACGAATAGCGCGATGAGAACGACGCGGATGTTCGGGCGCATCTGTCTCTCATTGTACGGGTCCGCCGCTCGGTTAGGATGGACACGATGCCGGCGACCTTCGGCGTGCGCCTGCGCCGCTACTACGTCGCGGGAATCCTCGTCCTCGCGCCGACCGCGCTCACGCTCTGGGTCGTCTGGACGCTCTTCAAGTTTTTCGACGACATTCTCGGCAACGAGCTCCGCGCGCGCGGCATCTCGGTCGTGGGTCTCGGGTTCGTGCTGCTGAACGTCCTGTTGCTCTTCCTCGGCTTCGTGGCCACCAACTTCTTCGGGAAGCGCCTCTTCGGGTTCTGGGACCGGCTGATGCACCGCGTTCCCCTGATCAACAAGATCTACGCGACCCTGCGGCAGATCGCGGAGCTTCTGCTGGGGCCCACGCGCGTGGGCTCGTTCGGGAGGGTGGCTATCGTCGAGTTTCCATCGCCGGGCACCTGGGGCCTCGGCTTCGTCACGTCCACGGAGAGCGGGGAAGCCGGGATGAAGACTGGGCGGAAGCTCTGCAGTGTCTTCATCCCGAGCGCGGTGAATCCCACGACCGGATTCCTGCTGGTCGTCCCGGAGGAGAAGGTCACGTACCTCGGGATGTCCCCGGAGCAGGCGATGAAGATGATCGTGTCGGCCGGCGCGCTCGTGCCGCCGGGCGCTACTTCTCCCGTCGCGCCGTCAGGAGCAACTGTTCGCTGAAGAGCATCGGGAACGACACCATCCAGCGAAACAGGTTTTCTTCTCCCCGGGCGTGCTCCGGCCCGCTCCGATGGCGGCGGGTTTCCAGGCGTGTCGCGACCCACACGAAGGGGTAGAGCAGCATCCACGCGGCGTGACGCGCCTTGAACCGGGTCGTGTCGATTCCTGTGATCGAAAGCCCGGCCTGGTGGAGCAGCGTGTGGAGGAGGGGGAAGTCGACCGGGCTGACGTGGTACGCGTAGAGATCGTCGGAGGAAAGGTCCCACCCGACACGGCGCCGGATGAGCTTGTGCGTCCCGGTCCAGAAGAAGCGCGCCCGGGAATGAAGGCGGGCGATGTTCGGGGTCGACAGGATGAGGTGGCCGCCGGGCGCGAGGATGCGTCCAATCTCGGCAACGGCGGTCATGTAGGTCGGCAGGTGTTCGGCGACCTCGCAAAGCACGACGCAATCGAAAGACCCGTTGTCGTACGGGAGAGGCCGCGTCAGGTCGACGCCGGTATCGAGCGTGAGGCTGTCGGCGGGCATCGCGCCAGGCAGTTGCGTGCGCTTGTAGTCGTCCTGGCGAAAGTGTGTGCCCCGAACCGTGCACCCGTCGGAGGTGAGCGCCGCGGCGATCTCGCCGCGGCCGGCGGAGAGGTCCAGTACGCGCAGGCGCGGGTATCGGGGCAGCCGCCGCGACGCGCGCAGGACCGCCGCGAAGACGTGTTGCTGCGGCACTATCCGACGCGCCGAATCTCCGTCCGTCCGCCCATGTACGGGCGCAGGACCTCGGGGATCTCGACCGAACCGTCGGCGCGCTGGTAGTTCTCGAGGATGGCAACCATGGTTCGTCCGACGGGCAGAGCGGACCCGTTCAGCGTGTGCACGAACTCGGGTTTCTCTCCCTGCGCGCGCCGGAATCGGATCGACGCGCGGCGCGCCTGGAAGGCCTCGCAGTTCGAGCAGGACGAGATCTCCTTGTACGCGTTCATTCCCGGCAGCCACACTTCGAGGTCGTAAGTCTTGGCGGAGGCGAAGCCGAGGTCGCCGGTCGCGAGCGAGACGACGCGGTAGGGGAGCTTCAGGCGTCGCAGGAAGTCTTCGGCGTCCCCGGTCAGCCGCTCGAGCGCGGCGTTGGAGTCTTCGGGCTTGACGAAGTGGACGATCTCGACCTTGTCGAACTGGTGGAGGCGGATCAAGCCGCGCGTGTCGCGGCCCGCCGCGCCCGCTTCCGACCGGAAGCA
>JBKOVK010000331.1:0-11996 GCA_046724475.1 Acidobacteriota bacterium
GCGGTCCGGACCAACTCGTGGGAACAAGAGACCGACGCCCAGATCGACCAGCTGGCGCTCCCGCCGTCGCGGCTTTTGTCCTACTCGGCCGACTCCCAGTTCCGGCGCAACGAGTTCAGCCTCGGATTGGGATACGGGGCCAAGGGTCCATGGCGCTTCGGGGCGGCGATGTCGGTCGCCAACACGACGGTCTCGGCGGTCACCTCAATCGGCGACCAGCGGGTCACGCCCACCAGTCTCGACGCGGCGCTCGCGGACCGCAGGATCAGCGGCAACATCACGCAGCTCCGGCTGACGGGCGGCGTCCAGTACCAGATGACGCCGGAGATCCTGCTCGGCGCCCTCGTTCGCACCCCCGGATTGCGGTTGTTCCGTAGCGGCGAGTTCGGGTTCGACGCGGTGGAGACCAAAGGCGCCACGACGGCGAGCCTCTCATTCTTCGACCCCAAACCCACGTTCAACTACAAGCTCCCCTTCCAGGCGACCGCGGGCGCGGCTTGGGTCTGCAATCGGTTTCAGCTCGAAGTCGACGTGTCGTTCTTCTCCGGCGACTCGGCCTACGACCTCTTTTCCAGCGAGAAAACCGCGACGTCCATCTTCGACGATGGGAATGGAGGTCCGCCCGTCGTCACGCAGACTCCATTCAACCCGGTCGTTTCGGACAATCGCGCGATCGTCAACGTCGCGTTCGGAGGCAGCTACGCTTTGACCGCGAATCAGGTGTGGGTCCTCCACTTCGGTTTCCACACCGATTTCTCCCCGGTCGGCGACGAGGACGAGTTCTTCAGCAAGTGGACATGTACAGCGTCACCGCGGGCGTGAGCGGCTCGGTCGCCGGCTTCACGGCGGCCCTTGGCGTGAACTACCAGTTCGGCGACGCCAACAACGTCCCGCTGGCCGACATCCTGGATTCCGACATCACGATCAAGTCGATCGCGATCATCTATTCGGTGGCGTACCGGTTCTAGCTGCCGCGACTGAAAAACGAAGGCCCGGGAGCAACGCCCCCGGGCCTCGCGAGACCATCCGAAGCCGGTTAGTCCTGTTCGTCGTGGTCGCCGCCCTTCTTGTCGCCCTGCAGGATCTCCCACGTGGCGTTGTCGCCGTGCTGCTGCGTGTAGAAGATTCTCCAGCCGCCGTGGAAAGGATGCGGCTCCTGCGCGCCGAGGATGCCGTTGGTCTTGGGATTGCCGTCGGACACGTGGAACCCGGTGATCTCGTTGTCGCCGTCGTTCTGGAAGCCGTTTCCCGGCGCCCCGGCGAGGAGGCCGGAGTCGATCGTCGCCGACGCGTCGCGCCCCAGCGCGATCAGACGGAACGGCTGGTTGTTCGGATTGGAATAGTCCTTGCGCGCGTCGAAGAGCCATCCGGAGTCGAACGCGTTGTGCGCGCTGTGGAGACCGTCGCCCCGGTCCTCGACGAACACGACCTGGTCCTTGTCCCAGAAGCCGACGTTGTCGAACGCGGTGTGGTCGAGGTCTCCGCGGAAAAAGAGCGAGAGGATCCCCGAGTCGGCCGACGGATTCGACTGCGTCAGCTTGAAGAGGGCGCCGAAGCCGCCAAACTGGGATCCGGCTTCGGTGCCCGCGTCGGTATCGCCGGTCGCGTCGAAGAAGAATTCGCGGAACTGCCGGCCGGGCCGGAACTGTCCGTTCTCGGGACGCTTGAAAGGAGTGGCTCCCTTCGATTTGGCCAGAGCGTTGGCGTCGAAGGCCGCGGTTCCGTCGTGGTCGGTGTCGTGGACCGTGATCCAGTTCGTCTTGAACTGGTTCCCGTAGGTGTGCAGGTCTTTCTGGTTCTGGGAAAGGATGTCTCCGTCGGCGTCCCCGGAGTGGAACACGATCGGATCGCAGGGCTGCGAGCCGAGCTTACAGACCTGGAGGGCCTGGAGCTTTCCGCCCTTGGTCAGGTCGAACTTGTTCTTCGGTAGGAAGCGGTAGATGAAGCTGTTGGGCTGGCGGGCGTGCGTGTTGACCGTGCCTTTCGCGCCGCTGACGTCTTCGGCGATCCAGACGTTGCCGTCGGAGTCGTTCTGAATGCCTTCGTAGCCTCCGCGGCCCAGGATCCCGGAGATGTCCTCGACCGTCGGCGGGAACTCGAGCGTCGACTGCCACACGCCGCCGACGTTGCCGCGTTCCGCCGTGAACAGCAGCCGCTGGGCCCACGGGTCCCAGGTCGAGCCGTCGAACACCGGCAGCGCGTTGCCGAGGAAGTCCTGGGAGGCGAACAGCGTCACGCGATGCGCCGCGTCGGCATCGAGGTTGATGCGCGTGACGTAGCCCTGCAGGCCGGCCTCGTGGCCCTGGAAGAGGAAGTGCGTTCCGTAGTCATAATCCGGATCGAGTCCGCCTTGATGGTCGACCACGAGGTAGGTGTTCTTGTCCGGCTCGGTTTTGGACGCTTCGACGTTGTGGGCGGTGGTCTGCACGTCGCCCGGGGCGGGAGTGTGAGGACCGTTCCCGTCGTAGCCGTAGAACGCGAGCGTCGCCGTACCGTTCTCCAGAGGCTGAGAACCCTGAGCGACGGGCGCCTCGATCAATCCGGACGCGAGCGCGTTGGGCGCGGCGTTTCCGGTGACCTTCGGTACGGCCGCCGGTTGCGCCGTCGCCGCGGATCCGACCACCAGCGCCGCCAGACCCATTCCGATTCGCCTCTTCCAGGTCCCTGCACCAATCATGTGCCCTCCATCGGTTCGCCACTTGCGGTCCCGCACAATCGCGGGGAGGGCAGCGTAGAAGCGCGGTGTTTCGTGATCTTGAAGAGCGTGTGATTTTCACGCGCACTTTCGTCTCTGCGTTTAGGATTTCCTCATGCTCCGAGTGACCAGGAAGCGGCGCATCGTGACTCTTCTTGCGGTGCTCTCGATCGCGCTCGCCGCGAGTCTCGCGGCTCAGCCCGACGACAGCGCTCGACCCGGCCGGAAGAAGGGCGAGACTCTCCTGCCGAACGGCTGGAGGATTGCGCCCGCGGGCAAGCATCTTCCGGTGGGCGATCTCCCTCTCGCGATGCTCCCGTCGCCGGACGGCCGCTACCTCATCATCGAGAACAACGGATACGCGAAACCGTCGCTGACGGTCGTCGACCTGAAGCGTTTTCTGGTCGTGAATCGCGCGTCGATGGACAGCGCGTGGCTGGGCCTGGCCTGGCATCCCGACGGCCGCCGGCTCTATTCCTCGGGCTCCGCTTCGAACGCGATCCACGAGTTTCTCTGGACGTCGGGCCGATTGAAGCCGGGCGCAACGATCTCGCTCGGGCCGAAGGAGAGCGGCAAATTCGTCGGCGGGCTGTCGGTGAGCCCGGACGGAAAACGTCTCTATGCGGTCAATCCGCTCGGGCAGACGCTCACCGAGGTCGACCTCGAGTCGCGAAGGGTCGTCCGGACGATCCCGCTCGGGGCGGAGCCGTACACCTGTCTCGTCTCGAGGGACGGCCGATCGCTCTACGTCTCGCTCTGGGGAGGCTCGAAAATCGCGATCCTCGACCCGGAAACACTCGAGAAAGCCGGAGAGATCCCGACCGGCGAGCATCCGGGCGCGATGGTCGAATCGCCCGACGGCGCGCGGCTCTTCGTCGCCTGCGCCAACACCAACGCGGTCTGGATTCTCGGACTGGCCGAGCGTCGCGCCGAGGAAACCGTGTCGGTCTCGCTTTCGCCGAAGGCTCCCCCCGGCTCGACCCCGAACGCCGTCGCGATCTCGAGCGACGGGCGCCGCCTCCTGGTCGCCAACGCGGACAACAACACCGTCGCGGTCGTGGACGTTTCGAAGCGGGGTCAGAGCCGCGTCGAAGGATTCGTGCCGACGGGCTGGTACCCGACCGGAGTCGCCTTCGACAAGCAGGATTCGCGCATCTTCGTTCTTTCGGGCAAGGGCCTCGCCTCGCAGGCGAACCCTCGCGGACCCGAGCCGGGAAGCGCGAACGACAGCCAGTACATCGCGGCGCTGCTGACGGGCTCTCTCTCGATCGTTGCGACCCCGACGCCGTCGGCGCTGGCCGGGTACACCCGCACCGTCGAACGTCTCAACTCCGGCCGCGACGGGACGTCTCTGTCTCCCCCGTCGTCTTCGAAGGGCTCGCCGATTCCGGCGAAAGTCGGCGGCAAGTCTCCGATCCGGCACGTCTTCTACATCGTTCGGGAGAATCGCACGTACGATCAGATTCTCGGCGACGTCGAGGCCGGCAACGGCGATCCCGATCTCTGCCTCTTCGGCGAAGAAGTCACTCCCAACGCGCACGCGATCGCCCGGCAGTTCGTGCTCCTCGACAACTTCTACGTCGACGCCGAGGTCAGCTTCGACGGCCACTCCTTCTCGACCGCGGCCTACGCCACCGACGCGACGGAGAAGCTCTGGCCCCAGTTTTACGGGCGAGGAGACGGGAAATATCTTTCCGAAGGCGGTGGCCCGCTGGCCAACGCCTACGGCAACATCACGGCGCCGTCGGCGGGATACATCTGGGACGCGTGCCGGCGCGCCGGCGTCAGCGTCCGCAGCTACGGCGAGTTCGCGGTTCCTCACCAGGAGAGCGACGAAGACCGGGCCGGAGAGCCGCCGTACGAGGGGTCGGTGCCGGGGCTGTCGGGGTTCGTGTGTCCGGACTACTTTCCCTACGATCTCTCGATCCCGGACGCGCGGCGCGTGGACGTCTGGCTGCGCGAGTTCCGCGAGTTCGAGGCCAATGGAAAGCTTCCCAGCCTGTCGATCCTGCGCCTCGGCAATGACCACACTGCGGGGACGCGGCCCGGATTCCCGACGCCGCGCGCCATGATCGCGGAAAACGACGCAGCCCTCGGCCGTCTCCTCGAGGCCATCTCGAAGAGCCGCTACTGGAAGGAATCGGCCGTGTTCGTCCTCGAAGACGACGCGCAGAACGGACCCGACCACGTCGATGCGCACCGCTCGGTCGCACTCGTCGCGAGCCCCTGGACGAAGCGCGGCGCCGTCGATTCGACCCTCTACACCACGTCCGGCATGCTGCGGACGATCGAGCTCATCCTGGGTCTCCCGCCGATGAGCCAGTACGACGCGGCCGCCACACCAATGTATCGCGCCTTCGCCGACACGCCGGACCCGCGCCCCTTCACGGCGCTTCCGGCGCGCATCCCGCTCGACGAAAAGAACGATCCGGCCGCTTACGGCGCCGAAGCCTCGCTGCGCATGGATATCTCCGAGGCGGACCGTGTTCCTGAACGGGAGCTCAACGAAATCCTCTGGCGTTCGGTACATGGTGCGGATGCGCCGGTGCCGCCGCCGGTCCGCGCCGGCTTTGTGAGGCCTCTCGAAGGCGGCGGCGACGACGACTGACGACGCTTCGGCGTCCCGGAGGATCTGGCGGCAATCTTTGACCTGGCCTTCAAGAACGCTTCAAGACCAAACCGTAGTTTCCCGTGCGGAGGATTCACCCCATGAGAGAGAACGTCGCGACGGAATGGCCCCTGAGCTGCCCCGAGTGCGGACAACGCGTCACCATCGAGCTCGCGCACGACGCCGAGGCGGGCACCGGAATCCAGACATGCCCGAAAGGGCACGATTTTATGTTCTTTTACGACGGCTTCTCGGTCGGACGAATGAGCCTCCTCGCCCACCAGACTTAGGCCGCCGCGCCTGCCTCGGGTAGAGTCCGCATGAGGTTCCCGAGGAGGACTCATGCGGGCTCGTGCGTTTCGCTTTTTGACATCGGCGGCCGCCGTTTTCGTTCTCGCATCCAGCGCCCGGGCGGCCGAGCCCGTAATCGCCTCGCGCTCCATCGACGTCGACGGTCTTCGACTGCATTACCTGACGGCGGGAAGCGGCGAGCCGCTGATCCTGCTGCACGGATATGCCGAGACCTCGAGGATGTGGCGACCCGTCATTCCCGTTTTCGCCGAGAAGTTCACGGTCATCGCTCCCGATCTTCCCGGCATCGGCGAATCGGGGATCCCCAGAGATGGGCTGACGATGAAGAACTCGGCCGTACGCATCCACGCCCTGGCGAAAGCCCTGGGCGTGTCGAAAGCCCGCGTCGTCGGCCACGACATCGGGCTGATGGTGGCCTACGCCTACGCGGCCATGTACCCGGCGGAAGTCGAAAAGCTCGTTCTAATGGACGCCTTTCTCCCCGGCGTCGAGGGCTGGGAGCCGGTCTACAACAATCCTGCCATCTGGCATTTCCGCTTCTATGGCCCGACTCCCGAGGCGCTGGTCCAGGGACGGGAGCGCACGTTCTTCGAGCGCTTCTGGAACGATTTCGCCGCCGACAAGAACCATTCAATTCCCGAAGAGGACCGCAGGGCCTATACAGCCGCCTACGCCGCACCCGGACGCATGCACGCGGGCTTCTCGTACTTCGAGTCCTTGCCCCAGACCGCCAGGGATTTCGCGGAGCTCTCGAAGACCCGGCTGACGATGCCGGTTCTCTCGATCGGCGGGGAGAAGTCCCTGGGCGACGCGCTCGCGGCGCAGGCCAAGCTCGTCGGCACCAATGTCACGACGGTCGTCCTCAAGGACGCCGGGCATTGGATCCTTGAGGAGAAGCCGCAAGAGACCACCGACGCCCTTCGCAGGTTCCTCTAGTTTTTCTGGGGCCTCCCGAGCGATCTTCAAACGGATCTCGCACCGTCGTCGGATACTTCTGCCGTGCTCCGCCATCCGTGGAAGTGCAACCGGGGCCACGAGAACCGGACTCCGATCCCGCCGGAGTCGCGGACGGGTCCCCGGCGGAGCATTGTCCTCTGGTGCGCCGAGCCCGGGTGTACCGAGCACACGTCCATTTTCGTCGGCGAGTCGGAGGGCCCGCCTCCGGTTCGGAAGCCGCGGCGTCCCGCGCCGGGGAAGGGGCAAACCTAGACCTGTCCTTCCGTCCGTAGGCCGCTTCGCATGAATGACCTGGGAAGCCCTTCAGCCACGGCGAAGCCACCGCTCGAGAACCCGCGCTTCCACGTCCGGAGCGAGCTCGTCGGTCCACTGGGCAGCTGGCATGGCCGAGTCGATGGACCAGAGGTAGTCCGAAGCCGTTTCCGCGAACGGACGCTGCGACCAGCCCGTATCAAACGCCTTGCGGCTGCTGATCTGACCTATCCCGACCCGCTCGGGCTCCGGGTGCCAGGACGGGAAGACACCGAGGTACGACGGATGCTTCGGATCGTCCCACGGAGCTGGATCGAGACCTTCCGCGTGCAGGAAGGCCCGCGGGATCCAGACGTATTCGGCGCTCGACCGCGTCGCGGCTTTGCAGCGGTCGAGGTACTGCCGGAAGGTCATCGGCGCGCCGGTCAGGTTGAACGTCCCGTAAATCCCGCGCACGATCGCGACGACGAGAAACTGCGCGACGTCCTTGACGTCGACGATCTGGATGTGATCCTCGCCCGTACCCGGACCGATGTGGCGGCCGCCGCTCTGCGAGCGCCGCAGCCAGGCCAGCAGGTCCGGCGTATCGTCGCGCTCCCCCTTGATCGGCCCGGGACGCACGATCGTGAGCCGCTCGCCCACGAGCTCGTTCAACCGGCGCTCGCTTTCCGCCTTGCCGCGGTCGTAGGGGCGGTGCGCCTGGTCGAACGGATTGAGGAGCCCGTCTTCGGAGAGACCGGGGTGGGCGAAACCGCGGCGGTCGTACGCCGCGATCGAAGAGACGTAGAGATAGTGCCCGGCCTGCCCGCGCAGCCGCTTCGCGGCGGACTCCGCCATGGAGGGGTCGTACGGCCAGACGTCCACGGCCACGTCGAAGCGGCGCGACCCGACGGCCGTCCAGCTCTCCTCGGACGCCGTTGTACTTCGAAAGCCATGCAGTTTCTCGAGAAACGGGAAAAGCTCCGGATTCGTCATGCCACGGTTGAAGAGAGTGACCCTGTGCCCGGCGACGACGGCAGCCCGTACGAGCGCCGGGCCGAGGAAGCTCGTCCCGCCAAGGACCAGGATCGTCTTTGGGGCCGCCGCCGCACTTGCCGCCCGCGCACCGGGGATGCGCAGGAGGGACGCGCCCGAGGCAACCAGGGCGCTCTGGATGAATCGCCTGCGATTCATTCCGACACCATCAGATTGGTACGAAAGTCCCCGTCGGCGGTTTGGGCCGCACAGACCGCGTTAGAGTCTGACCATTGCTGCACGCCCGCAAACCCCGGCTGCTCGTCGTCCTGGCGCTCGCGTCCCTGAGCTTGACCTCGCGGTCGGGAGGCGAGGCCGCGTCGCTGCGCGACATCGTCGCGAGCGGGCACCTGGCCGATCTTCGCTGGCCCGACTTCTCCGACTACAAGGAGCATCTCGCCGCGTTCTACGAGCCCGCCGGCTATGCGCCGGCGTGGCTACAGAGCGGGCAGCCGACGCCTCAGGCTCTCGCGCTGATCCGGCAATTCCAGGAAACCTGGAGGAAGGGGCTGGAGCCCGAAGACTACGACGCCTCGCGGTGGAGCGCCCGCCTCGAGGCCCTGAAGGGGCCGGAGGCCGATCCGGCTCGATTCGACGCGGCGATGGGCGTTTGCGCCATGCGCCTCGTGTCGGACCTTCGAATCGGACGCACCAACCCGAAGCATTTCCACTTCGACCTGAGCGTCGAAGCGAAGAAGTATGACCTCGCGCATTTCCTTCGCGAGCGGTTGCTGACGTCGTCGGACATTCCCTCGCTCCTCGACTCCGTGGAACCTCCCTTCGGCGGGTACCGCCGGACCCGGGCCGCGCTCGTCCGGTATTTCGAGCTCGCGCGGCGCGACGACGGCGAGAAGCTTCCGAGTCCGGCGAAACCCGTCGATCCGGGCAAGCCCTACGCCGGATCGCCCCGGCTTCGGCGGCTTCTGACGCTCGTCGGCGATCTCCCGCCGGACGCGGCGCCGCCGGCCGATCCGCAGACCTACGACGCGGCGCTCGCGGAAGCGGTGAAACGTTTTCAGCTCCGCCACGGCCTCGGCGGCGACGGACGCCTCGGGCCCGCGACGGTCCTGGAGCTCAACACGCCGCTCTCGGACCGCGTGCGCCAACTCCAGCTCGCGCTAGAACGCTGGCGCTGGCTGCCGGCCGAGTTCTCCGCGCCTCCGATCTTCGTCAATATCCCCGACTTTCGCCTGCGCACCGTCGGCGCCGACGGCCGCGTCGTCATGGACATGCCTGTCGTGGTCGGCAAGGCCATGCGGACCGAGACGCCCGTCTTCTCGCGGGACATGACCTACGTCGTCTTCCGCCCCTACTGGAACATTCCGCCCAGCATTCTCCGCGCCGAGATCGTTCCCGCGATCCAGCGCGACCGCAATTACATCGCCCGGAAGGGCTTCGAGATCACGACGCCCGACGGCAGGGTGGTCACCGACGGCCCCGTTTCCGACGAGGTTCTCGCGCAGCTCAAGGCGAGCAAGCTCGCCGTGCGCCAGAAGCCGGGACCGACCAACGCCCTCGGGCTCGTCAAGCTCATGTTCCCGAACGAGTACAACGTCTACCTGCACAGCACGCCGGCCCAGGAACTGTTTTCGAGGACCCGCCGCGACTTCAGCCACGGCTGCATCCGCGTGGAGAAGCCAGCGGTCCTCGCCGCGTGGGTGCTTCGCGACGATCCTGACTGGACGCTCGAGCGCGTCCAAACCGCGATGCAGACCGGCCCGGACAACGTGACGGTGAAGCTCGTCCGCCCCATCCCGGTGTTCATCGTCTACGCGACGGCGTACGCCTACGAGAACGGCGAGGTCCACTTCTGGGACGACATCTACGGCCACGACGCCGATCTCGAGCAGGCGCTGGCCCAGGGCTACCCCTACCCCTGGTAGCGCGAGGTGGCGGAAGCGTGTGGGAGTCGAACCCACCCGTCCCGGCGTTTGCCGCGACGCCGACGGATTTGAAGTCCGCGAGGGTCACCGGACCCCGTGCGCTTCCGGTCCGGATTATTAACCGGATCACGCCCACCGGCAGAGGCGAGAACTATCGGGTCGTCGCGACCGTCTCGGTCGAAACGCCCGGTTCAAACCGGCGGAAGACGTCGATTGACGAGGTGGACGGCGGTTGCGATCGCGAACAGCTCCGAGGGTGCCTGGGTACTGTGGCGCTGCACCGACGGAAGGGCCGGACTCTCGCTCCATGACGCCGACGGCGTCATGCTCCGCTCCTTCCAATGGGCCGCGAGCCCGGGTTTCGCCGCCGGGGACATCGCCGTCGGTGCCGACAGACGGCCGCGCGTGCTGCGCACGAATCCCAACGGGAATATGGGAGTCTGGACCGTGGACACGGCTGGTCAGCTGACCGACGGCCAGACCTACAGCAACTTCGGATACGTTCCGCGGAGGATCTCAGCGGGCGCCGACGGCCTGACCCGGGTTCTCTGGAACTCTGTGGGCGGCCATGGCAGCGTGTGGCTGTTGAACGCCGACAACACGGTCAAGGAGAAGCACGAAACGCCGCCCCAGCCGTAACGAAGTGATCGATCCGACGGAAGCGACCTTCTAGAGCGCCGCGCCGGCACGCAACAGAAAGCGCTGGAGCTTGCCGGTCGCGGTCCGCGGCAGCTCGGACACGAACGTGATCCACCTCGGGCACTTGTAGCTCTCGATGCGCTCGCGGGCGAAGGCCCGCAGCGCGTCGGCGAGACCTTCCGAGTCGGCGCCGTCGCGCAGCACGACGAAGGCGTGCGCCTTGACCAGGCGGTCGTCGTCGGTCTGCCCGATCACCGCGCATTCGAGGACCGCCGGATGCGCGGACAGCGCGGATTCGACCTCGACCGGGGAGACCCAGATGCCGCCGACCTTGAGCATGTCGTCGCTGCGCCCGGCGTGCCAGTAGTAGCCGTCGGCGTCGCGGCGGTACTTGTCGCCGGTCCGGATCCAGTCTCCCTGGAGCGCGCGCTTCGTGGCCTCGTGCTTGTTCCAGTAGAAAGCCATCGTGGAGTCGCCGCGCACGATAAGATCCCCGATCTCGCCCGCCGGGACCTCGCTCCCGTCCTCGTCCGTCAGGCGTACCTCGTAGCCGGGAATGACGGTGCCGCTCGAGCCGGCCCTCGCCGCGCCGACGCGATTGGAGAGAAAGCAGTGGCAGATCTCCGTCGAGCCGATGCCATCAAGGATCTCGAGGTCCGTCGCCTCGCGCCAGCGCTCGAAGAGGCTCGGCGGCAACGACTCCCCCGCGCTGAAGCACGCGCGCACGCTCGAGAAGTCGGCCGCCGAGCCCTTCTCGATCGCCGCGAGCATGTTGGCGTACGCCGTCGGCACGCCGAAGAAGAGCGTCGGCCGGTGACGGCGCACCTGGGCGAAGACCGCATCGGCAGTCGGACGCCCGGCGAAGAGGACGCCGGCCGCGCCCGCGTCGTACGGAAGGTACTGCGCGTTGCCGAGGCCGTATGCGAAGAAGAGCTTCGCGACCGAAAAGCAACGGTCCTCCGCCCGCATGCGGAGCACCGCGTCGCCGTAGGCGCGGCTGCAGATCCACATGTCGTGCTGCAGATGGACGACGCCCTTGGGCTCCCCGGTCGTGCCGCTGGAGTACAGCATGAAGGCGAAGCCGTCGCGGTGGGTCGCGGCGTAGTCCGCCGGTTCGGCCTCCTCGAGAAGAGTCGCAGTCTCCGATGTACTCCATACGGCGCAATGGGCGGGCGCAATGGCGTATCCGTCGGCCAGGCCGGCATCGAAGACGAGCAGGCGCGGTTCGCAGTCGGCGAGGATGGAACGCAGATGCCCGGCCTTGAGGCCCGGGTTCAGCGGCGTCGCGACGGCGCCCGCGGCGATGGCGCCCCAGAAGGCGATCGAGAAAAGCGGACCGTCCGGAAGGATCAGGGAGACGCGGTCGCCGGAATGGATTCCTTCCTCACGAAGTACGCCGGCAAAGCGGCGCACTTCCAGATCCAGCTCCGCGTAGGTCGTCTCGCCTTCGTCGCCGACGATCGCGACGCGGCCGCCGCGCCCTTCGCCGGCATGGCGCCCGACGAACCAGGAGGCCGCGTTGAACCGCTCGGGCAGGTGATCCGCGGCACGCATCGACTTCTCTCCGCCGCGCCTACCCCTTGACGCAGACGACCTGTTTGAGACGCGAGACGATCTCGACGAGATCCGACGAGTT
>JBKOVK010000011.1:0-4560 GCA_046724475.1 Acidobacteriota bacterium
GAGACCACGGGGAGGGCCCATGAAGAGCAAGGTGTTCGCCGGACTTCTATCCGCTCTTCTTCTCGGCGCAGTGCCGGCACGGGCGCAGACCCGGGCAGGCGCCTACGAGAAGATGGCGCCGCTCGAGCAATACTTGATTGCCGACAGGAACGCGGAGATTGCGCTGGCGCGCAGCGCCGCGCCTCCCGCGATCTCGAATGATGCATCCGTCCTGGTGCTCACGCCGCGCGGCTACGTAACCGCCGTCGAGGGCACAAACGGCTTCGTTTGCTTCGTCGACCGCTCGTGGTCGAGCAGCTTCGACGATCCCGAATTCTGGAACCCGCGCCTGCGCGGCCCGGTCTGCATGAACCCGGCGGCGGTCCGGTCCGCTCTGCCGCTCCAGATCAGGCAGACGGAGCTGGCGCTCTCACGCCTGACACGCGAAGAGATCCTCGCCCGGATGAAGGACGCGATCGCGAAGAAGGAGTTCGGACCGCCGGAGATCGGCTCGATGTCCTACATGATGTCGAAGCAGCAGTATCTCGGCGATCGCAACGGCCACTGGCACCCGCATCTGATGTTTTACGTTCCGGGCGATACGAACCCGGCCGCGTGGGGCGCCAACCTGCCTTCGTCGCCGGTCTTCGGCGGCGGACAGGATCTTCCGGGCGGCGGACGCATGCCGTGGACTCTCTTCTTCGTTCCGATACCCCGATGGTCCGACGGCGCGCCCGCGGAAGAGCACCCGAGCTCGCAGAAATAGCTCGTTCACTGGGTCGCACAGGGCCTCGACCTAACAGTCGCGTTTATGATGCGTGCAGGTTCGGGGCCTCGGATTGCTGGTCGCGCATCCGCCCTTCGGTTCGCGAGCCGCTGATCCGCAGGCGAGGCCGCGTTAGGTAGGTCGGGGAGTCGGTGGACAGAATACTTGTATGGGCCATCGGTGGCCTGCTACTCGTCTGGTTCAGTCGTGCGATCGCTAGGTGGCGATCTCGACACGCAGGGGCGACGGGAACCGAGGCAGTGGAGCTTCCGTTGGGCTCCTCGATCGCTTCGGCACACGTTCACATGCGGGGTGATCGCCCAGATCTGGTTGAATGGTTGACTGGAGCCGTGGCCCAGGAGACTGGCTTCCGTTGCTATCGCACCGAGTGGCGAGGGTTGGGTGCGATCATTCCTCAAGTTGGCGTGGCGACCGAGCCGGTGGGCTTGACCATTCAGGTCGAGTCGGATCCTGACTTCGTTCCCGCGGAACGAGATGAATTGATCGAAGAACTTAACGGCTTAGTGAACGAGACAGCGCTAGGTCGTCTCAAGCTGGCGACCTCACGCCTTGCGATCATGTCCGTTGCTCATCCTGACACGGAGGTGACAGCCGCTTCGATCACTATGGGCGCCTCGACCAATCTCGACCCGCGCTCGCCGCAGGTCGATCGAGTCCTGCGAGCACTGGTCGCGCTGACCGACGGCGTAGCGATTGACTTGGTGAATGGCGGAGTGTTGAGCACACCGGATGGAGCTTGGGTTGCTTTCTGACTCGCGGCCTAACAGGCGGGTGCAACGGACTTGCCACCCGTTCGGCGGCGGAACTTCACGGAGGTGGCTCGGCGGGCTCGTGCTTGCGGCGACCGCAGCTGTGGGGTGTAGCTCCGCGGCCGCGGCCCCGCCTGTGAAGCAGTCGAGGCAGAGTTTTGGCAATAGTCTGAGCCTCGCGATCTCGTTGGAAAGTGCCCTGGCAGTCGGCGACAAGTCGGTCATGGCAAAGTTCGCTCTCACGAACAACGGACCGGAGGCTTTCAATGGGTGCTTTGGTCCGGCGTGGGGACTCAGCGTGATTGTTGGCGGGCACAATGCGGGCCACGCTGTTCGAGCGGACTATCCGAGTTGTGAGGAAAAGTTGACCCTCTTGCCGCATCAAACGATTGTCTGGTCGAAGAGGGTTCCACTCAGTGATCTGCGGGCGGGCCTGGCGAAAGTGACCGGCTGGGTGAGGATTGTCGATCCCACGGCTTGCGATCCGCACTACGGTTGTCGCGACGTGTCCGTTGCGTCCAAGTCGATGTCGGTTCCGATTGGAGAGAGGTGAACGACCGTGACCAACGGTCGAGCAACGAGCGCGTACATGTCGAGGCGGCTGCTTCTCACCTGCATGACGCTTTTGCTTTCGATCGCGTCATCGGCTCGAGCCCAGAGCGAGACACCGAGGCCCGCGCCCGAGCTGAAGAAACTCGACTACTTCGCCGGCACATGGACCACGGAAGGCGAGATCAAGCCGGGGCCCATGGGCTCGGGCGGCAAATTCACAGGAACAAACCGCGTCGAGTGGATGGAGGGTGGATTCTTCCTGGTGACACGCTCCGAGTTCAACGGCGCCATGGGCAAGGGTGCGGAAACAGCCTACATGGGCTATGACAGCGACGACAAGATGTACACCTACGACTCCTTCAACACTCTGGGCGAAGCCGATCACGCCAAAGGCAATGTGGATGGCGATACGTGGACCTGGCAGAGCAAGACGAGGATGGGCGCACAAACCATGAAAGGGCGACTCACGATCAAGATGCTCTCGGCCACGGCCTACAACTTCAAGTTCGAAACGTCGCCCGACGGCACCACCTGGACCGCCGTATTGGAAGGCAAGACGAGAAAGAAATAGACGCCAGGCGGCGGGCGGCGCGCGGCTTCAAAGGAGAGCGTGATGAGAAAACTGTCGTGGTGCCTTTTCGGCGTCCTGCTGGCGACGACTCTCGGCGCCCGCGCGGCGGGCGCGGCGGGCGCGGCGGAGCCTCCAAAGCTCAAGGTATTGATTTCCGCCGACATGGAGGGCGTCGGAGGTGTCAGCACGTGGACGGTTCAGGCGGGCTCGAAGGGCCGCGAGTACGAAAAGTTTCGCCAGCTCATGACCAAAGAGGTCAACGCCGCGATTGCCGGCGCTTTCGACGCGGGCGCCACGGAAGTCGTGGTGGGCGACTCCCACGGCGACGGGCAGAACATCGACGTAGAGCTGCTCGATAAGCGGGTCCGGCTCATTCGCGCCTGGCCGAGGCCGCTCGGGATGATGCAGGGTATCGACGAGACGTTCGGTGCGGTGGCATTCATCGGCTACCACGCCGCCGAAGGGCGCCCTGCGGCGATTCTTTCCCACACATTCACCGGCACGATGGATGTCGAGCTCGACGGCGTGGCCGTGTCAGAAGCCGGGTTCAACGCCGCAATCGCGGGTGAGTTCGGCGTACCCGTAGTGTTTCTTTCGGGCGACCAGACCATCTGCGGGGACGCGCGCAAGCTCCTCGGCCCGATCGAGACGGCTGCCGTCAAGGATGCGACAGGCTTCTACTCGGCCTCCATGATGCACCCGGAGGAAGCGCAGAAGCTGATCCGGGAGGGAGTGCGGCGCGGTGTCGAGCGCCGGCGGGAAATCCAGCCGTATCGCGTGGCGAAGCCGGTGCGGCTCCAGTTGCGCTTTCACCAGGTCGTCGATGCGGAAGTCGTGTCGCTGCTCCCGGGTATGGAGCGCCCGTCGGGCAACGTCGTCGTCTTCCAGGGCCGCGACATGGTGGAGGTCGCTAGGTTGATGGAAGCCATCACTAACATGAACCAGGTCAGGCCGTGACTCCAGCGGACTCGCTCGTCGGCTTCGAATCGTGGCGGTCGGACGCGTAGTCATCGTTGGGGCGGGACCGGCCGGGGCAGCCCTGGCCTACCTCCTCGCCCGCCGCGGGGTGGAGGTTTCGCTGCTGGAGCGGCACCCCGATTTCGAGCGGACATTCCGCGGCGACGGCCTGCAGCCGAGTGGGATCGATGCATTCGACCAGATGGGGCTCGGCGAGCGGCTCCGGCAGCTTCCCAGGGCCACCATCAAAACGATCGAGCTCTACCAGGGGGGCAGGCGGCGGGCTTGTCTCTCGACCGAGTCGCTGGGCTTCATCGGCTGCTTCATCCCCCAGCCGGCGGTCCTCGCCATGCTCACCGACGAGGCTCGCAAGTACCCGTCCTTCCGGCTTCACCTGGGGACGGTAGTCCGGGACCTGATTCGAGCGGGGGATCGGGTGGCCGGAGTGCGCGCCGGCGATCCGGACAAACCGAGCGACTTCCCGGCAGACCTCGTCATCGGAACTGACGGCCGTTACTCGACGGTGCGCAAGCGCGGAGCTTTCACCGAGCTGCCGTCGCCGCAGCACTTCGACATCCTGAACTTTCTGATCCCGTTCCCCGACTTCTGGCCCGACCGCTCGACCGTGCGGCTGGAACTGGGACCGGGGTGCCTGACCGGCGGGATCCCGACGGCCGACGGTCGGCTCTGGGTCGGCATGACCATCCAGAAGGGGCAGTACAAGGCGCAGCGGGCCACCGACCCGGGATGGTTCACCGAGGAACTGCTTTGCCGCACCTCGCCCGACCTGGCCGGCCACCTTCGGTCGCACCCGGAGGCGCTCAAGCACCCGGTGCTGCTGGACGTCATGGTCAGCCGGTTGGAGACCTGGACGGTGCCCGGCCTGCTGCTCTTGGGAGACGCGGCCCACCCGATGTCGCCCAACGGGGGCCAGGGGATCAACATGGCCCTGCGGGACGCCTTGG
>JBKOVK010000329.1:0-10325 GCA_046724475.1 Acidobacteriota bacterium
CCGCTGAAGTACATGCCCCCGACCAAGCACATGACGGGAAACGTCTTCCGCGGCTATCTGCAGAACGCGCTCTTCGTGCTGACGTCGGAGGCCACCCGGCAGTCGATTCACCTGCTCGGAATGCTGACGGAAGCGCTGCACACCCCGTTCCTCCACGACCGCTGGCTCGCCATCGAGCAGGCGAAGACGATCCGGACCAACGCCCGGCACCTCGCCGACGAGATCGCCTTCCGGCCCGACGGCCGGATCGTCCGGCGCGCGCGCGAGGTCCTTTCGGGCGCGGGACAGATCCTCGAGCGCGTGGCCGAGCGCGGCCTCTTCGGGGCACTGGCCGACGGCGTCTTTGCGGACACTCGCCGTCCCAGGGACCGCGGCCGCGGCTTCGAGGGCGTCGTCCGTCGCGACGCGGACTACGCGAACCCGTTCATGGAGGCGTGGAGCGCGACGCCCGCCGGGGCGCGCACGTGACTTCGCCGCGAACGGTCCGCCCCTACGGCGACAAGAAGAACGACGGCGCCGTCCAGCTCTCCTTCACGCTTCCCGTCGCCAAGTCCGCCGCCGCCGTCGAGGCCGCCAAGCGCTACGTGTCCAAGATGGGCGTACGCGAGCCGTATGTCACACTGGCCGAGGCGATCGCCCCGGAGTTCACCTACTTCGTGGTTTACGGGCGTGCGACGCACGACGTCGACCTCTCCGCGATCGCGGTCGAAGAGACTCCCTCGGCGACGCTCGACCGCGAGGCGATCGACGCCGAGATCGCCCGGCGCTTCGGCCGGCGGCTGATCGTGCTGGGCTGCGCGCTGGAGTCCGACGCGCATACGGTCGGCCTCGACGCCATCTTCAACATGAAGGGCTTCGCCGGGGACTACGGTCTCGAGCGCTATCACGGCTTCGACGCCCGCAACCTCGGAGCGCAGGTGCCGACCGCCGAGGTGGCGCGGCAGGTTCGCGTCGCGGGCGCCGACGCCGTTCTCGTGTCGGCCACCGTGACGCAGAACGAGATCCACATCCGCCACATGACCGACCTCGTCGACATGCTGGAAGCCGAGCGCCTGCGCGACCGCGTCGTCCTGGTGGCCGGCGGCGCCCGCGTGGACCATGCCCTCGCCAAGGAGCTTGGGTACGACGCCGGCTTCGGCCCCGGCACGAAACCCTCGCGCGTCGCCGCCTTCCTACTGGAAGAGATCTCGCGGCGCCACGGCGTCGGGGCGCTCGCGTGAGCGACCGCGTTCTCCTGCGTCTGCGCGTCGGAGCCGAGCAGGCGCACTACGGCGGCGGCCTCGTCGACGGGGCGTTCGTCCTGAAGCTCTTCGGCGACGCCGCGACGGAGCTCTTGATCCGGCGCGACGGCGACGAGGGCCTCTTCCGCGCCTACTCCTCGGTGGACTTTCTGGCGCCGGTCCACGGCGGCGACTACCTCGAGATCGAGGCGGAGCTCACGCGCGTCGGCAAGACCTCGCGGGAGCTGCGTTTCGAGGCGCGCAAGGTCATCGCGCCGCTCGAGGGCTCCGCGGCCCGAGTCCTGGAGCCTCCCGAGGTGGTTGCGCGCGCGGTCGGCACCTGCGTCGTCCCCCTCGGGAAGCAGCGGAGCCGCGCGTGAGCGACGAGCTTCTGATCACGGTGGCCGGCGTGGGCGCCGAGGTCACCCGCGAGCAGCAGCCGAACCTCCCGCTCCTTCCGGATGAAGTCGGCGAGGAGTACCGGCGCGCTTACGACGCCGGAGCCACGATCGGCCACATCCACGGACGCCTCCCCGACGGCCGGCCCACGCAGGACCGCGAGACCTTCCGAGCGTACTCCGCCGCGATCCGTCAGCGCTGCCCGATCCTCCAGCAGTTCTCCACCGGAGGCGCCGTGGGGATGACCGTGGAGGAACGAATCGAGGCCGTGGACCTGAAACCCGATATGGCGACGCTGACGCTGGGGACCTGCAACTTCGGCGACGACGTCTTCGAGAACTCGCTTCCGACGATCCGCGCGATCCTCTCGCGGCTGCAGCAGCACGGCATCACGCCGGAGCTGGAAATCTTCGACGACGGCATGCTCGCCACCGCCGACGTTCTCTTCGCAAAGGGGCTCCTGAAACCGCCCGCGCACTTCGATTTCGTGCTGGGCGTGCCTGGCGCCGCGGCGGCCACCGCCGAGAACCTCAACCACTTCGCGCGCTCGATTCCCTCCGGCTGCACGTGGACGGTCGCCGGAATCGGCAGACGCCAGACCGCGATGGCGACGATGGCGATCGCGATGGGCGGGCATGTGCGCGTCGGCTTCGAAGACAACATCTACTACCGCAAGGGAGAGCTGGCCGACTCCAACGCCCGCTTCGTCGAGCGCGTCGTCCGCATCGCCCGGGAGGTGGGACGGGAGCCCGCCTCGATCGCGCAGGCGCGCGCGATCCTGCGCCTCCCCGCCGCCGCTTGAGCGCCGAGCCTCGGCCGGAGGCGCCCGAGCTTTCCAGGGGTCTCGGGCTCTGGGATACGAGCCTGCTGGTCCTGGGCCTCGTCATCGGCGGCGGCATCTTCCTGGTGCCGACCTCGATCGCGAAAGCGGTGCCCTCCGAGCCGTGGATCCTCGCGCTCTGGATCGTCGGCGGGCTCCTCGCTATCGCGGGCGGCCTCGTGTACTCCGAGATGGGCGCAATGCTGCCGAAGGCCGGCGGCATGTACATCTACTTCCGCGAAGCCTTCGGCGAGCTCCCCGCCTTCCTCTACGCGTGGGTCGCCTTCTGGATCATCATCATCGGGTCCGACGCCGCAGTGGCCGTCGGTTTCTCGACGTATCTCGCCGTCTTCTTTCCGTCGCTCGGCAACGATCACGTCCTCGCGGTTCTCGGTCCGGTCACGATCTCGGCCGGCCAGCTGGTCGCGGTGGCACTCACCCTGATCCTGTCGGGGACGCACTACATCGGCGTTCGCGAGGGGGCCCGGATCCAGGGCGTCTTCACGGCCCTCATCGTGATCGCCCTGGCCGGCATCGCGCTCGGCGGCCTCTTCGGCTCGGCGCCGGTCGCGGCACGGGCGCCGATCGCCGCCCCGTCCCCGATCGTTTTCGCGGCGGTCGGCACCGCGCTCATCGGAATCTTCTGGACGTTTTACGGATGGAACGAAATCGTCGCCGTCGCAGGAGAAGTCGCCAACCCGAAACGCAATCTTCCCGTCGCGCTCATCCTCGGCACCGGTCTCGTGACGCTGCTCTACGTCGGCGTCAACGCGGCTTTCCTCAAGGTGATTCCGGCCGCCGAGATGGCTTCGACGGAACAGCCCGGCACGGTCGCCGCGACGCGGCTCTTCGGTCCCGGTGCCGGCTCGCTCGTGGCCCTCGCGATCACCGCGGCGGCGGTCGGCTGCGTGTCGGCGGGCCTCGTCCCGGCGCCGCGCGTCGTGTACGCGCTTGCCAAGGACGGGCTGTTCCCGAAGGCCTTCGCCCGCGTCCACCCCCGATTCCGCACGCCCTCATTCGCCATCGTCGTGCAGGCGATCTGGATGTCGCTCCTCTGCCTGTCGGGCCGGTACGACCAGCTCTACACCTACGCGACCTTCTTCGTCATCCTCGCTTATGCCGCGACGGGCATCGCGCTCTTCGTATTCCGGCGGCGGCATCCGGATCTGCCCCGGCCCTATCGTTGCTGGGGATATCCGGTAGTACCGTTCGTCTTCGTCGTGAGCTCGGTCCTCCTCGCCATCAACACGGTGCGCGAGCAGCCCAAGGAGACACTCACCGGAATCGGAATCCTGCTGCTCGGCCTGCCCGTCTACTTCCGGATGCGCCGAAAGGCGCGGGGGACGGCGGCATGAGACTCCTCGTCGCGGCGCTCGGTCTCCTGCTCTTCGCAAGTCCACCCAGTCCGGAGACGGAAGCGCCGCTGACCGGGTTTTCGGCGGAGCGTGACGCCTGGCAGCGGGACTACGAGAAGCGTTTTCTGGCGCTTCCGCAGCCGGATGAGTGCGGCGCGATCCTGCGGGAGCTGACGAAGACGCCTCACCTCGCGGGCACCGACGGGAATGCCCGGGTCGCCGCGTTCCTCGCGGCCGAATACAGGAAAGCCGGGTTCGACGTCTCGACGCCGAGCTACGACGTGCTCCTGTCGTACCCGAAGAGCGCGAAGCTCGAGATCCTGGGCGAGCCCGGCGTGGCACTGGGCCGCGGAGAGCCGCCGATCCCGTCGGATCCCGACACGAACGTGCCCGAAGCGGCGATGCCGTGGAACGCGTACGCGCCGACGGCGCAGGTCACCGCCGAGGCGGTCTACGTCAACCGCGGAAGCGCCGAAGATTACGACCGCCTCGCAAAGATGGGCGTGGACGTGCGGGGCAAGATCGCCCTCGCGCGCTACTTCGGCGGATACCGCGGCGGCAAGTCGCTCGAGGGCGAGAAACGCGGCGTCCTGGCCGTCCTGGTCTACTCGGATCCGATCGACGACGGCTGGTTCCAGGGTCCCGTGTATCCAGACGGGCCCTGGGGACCCTCCTCGCACTTCCAGCGCGGAGCCAACGTCTACGACTTCATCCTTCCCGGCGACCCGCTCACACCCGGATGGGCGTCGACCGCCGACGCGAAACGGATCCCGATGGCGGACTCGGAGATCCTGCCGAAGATGCCGATGATGCCTCTCTCCGCGCGGGACGCCGCCGAGATCCTGAAGCGGCTTCGAGGTCCGGCGGTGCCGGAGTCCTCGTGGCAGGGGGTCGCTCTGCCGGACACCTATCGCGTCGGTCCGGGCCCGGTGCGCCTGTCGCTGGAGATCGACAACACCCGTGAGCACCGCAAGATCACCAACGTCATCGCGACGCTCAAGGGTACCGAGGAGCCCGAGAAGAAGATCCTGCTCTCCAACCACTACGACGCCTGGGTCTACGGTGCGGTGGATCCCTCCTCCGGCACCGCTGCGATGCTGGCGCTGGGCCGCGCGCTCGGCAGGCTCGCCGCCGACGGATGGCGGCCACGGCGAACGATCGTCATGGCCTCATGGGACGCGGAGGAATACACGCTGACCGGGTCGACCGAGTGGGGCGAGGAAAACGAGAAGGACCTGAAGAAGAACGCCGTCGTCTGCATCAACGTGGACGAGGCCACCCACGGCAAGAACTTCTCGCCCTCGGCGTCTCCCCTGCTCTTCCGGGCGATCCGGGAGGCGGCCCGGGATCTGCCGGATCCCTCCGACTCCAAGCGAAGTCTCGCCGACGCCTGGCGCGCCAACGCCGGGTTCATCGGCGTGCAGAGCTATGCGACCTCGACGGGAGCGAGCGAAGAGCTTCCAGTGGCGATCCTGGGCAGCGGCTCGGACTATACGGTCTTCTTCAACCACATCGGCGTGGCGTCGACCGATCTCGTGTTCGACGGCCCCTACGGCGTGTACCACTCGGTCTACGACACCTATGAGTGGATGGCCAAATACGGCGACCCGGGCTTCCTCTACCACGCGGCGATGGCGAAGTACGCCGGTCTCCTGGCCTTGCGATTCGCCAATGCCGACGCGCTGCCCTTCGACGCCGCGGCGTACGGTCTCGAGATCGCCCGTTATGCCGACGAGCTGCGCGCGCTGCCGGCGGCGTCTCCGCACTCGGTCGCGCTGTCCGCGCTCGCGCAGAAGGCTCGCGCCTGGAGCGCCGCCGCGGGACTCGCGCAGAAAGCGATCTTCACGCGGCTGCACGAGCGCCGCACGCCCACGCCCGACTTGAGAGACGCGAACGCCTGGCTGCAGTCGCTCGAGCGTGCGGTCCTGGATGCTCCCGGGATCCCGGGACGTCCCTGGTTCCGGCACCTCGTGTACGCGCCGCTGCCGTCGTATCGCGCGGAGACGCTGCCGGCCATCCGTGAGGCCATCGTCGAGGGGCGCTCGGAGTTCGCGGGTCTTCAGATCCGGCGTCTGGGAGAGCGGCTCGAGGCCGCGACGGCCGCCGCCAAGGCCGCGTCCGGCGGACCCGGTCCGCGCCCGACACCGCGGAAAAAGTAAGGCCCGGTCTAACGGGTGACGACGGTCGCTGCCACGGGCGCCGGCTCACTCTTCTCCGACGCGGCGGGCATGGGCTGCCACCAGCCAAAGATCCGATTCACGTAGGCCACGGTCTCGCGGTAGGGCGGCATCCCGCCGTACGTCTCGACGGCACCCTCGCCGGCGTTGTAGGCCGCCAGCACCAGCTCGGGCCGATGACCGAAACGGTCGACCAGCTCCCGAAGGTAGCGCACCCCGCCCCGGACGTTGGACGCCGGGTCGAAGGGCTTTCTGACCTCGAGGCGCCGGGCGGTCGCGGGCATCAGCTGCATCAGGCCGCGGGCGCCCTTTCGCGAGACGGCGCGCGGCTGATAGTTCGACTCGGCCCGGATCAGAGCGGAGACCATGGAGGCGTCGAGGTTCGCGCGGCGAGACTCCTCCTCGATGAGGGCGTCATAGGGCGTCGAAAAGAGGGGCCTGCGATCCGCGCGGTAGGAGAGGTCGGCGACAACCACTCGGGCGGTTTCGTCCTCGACCATCACGGTATCCACCACGACTTCGTCGTCCACGATCCGCTCGACACGGTCGAGATCCACCAGGTAGCTGCCCCCGCCGGGAAGCGAGATCTCGAGCTGTTCGGAGAGGACCCGGTAACCGGCGGCCTTCACCACCCGGCCGTCCTCGAAGACGACCAGTTCCGCACGGGCCGAGGGCGCGGCGAGGCACGACACACAGGCGAACCCCGCCAGGGCGGCAAGACGGCGCATTCGGGAGGCGAAACCCGCCCCACCGCCTGCGCATTCCGAATAGGGGGCTTTCACCGGCCTATTTTCGCACGCCCGGCCCGGCCTGCCCGGGGGTGATACCGGTCGTAGACCCGCCGCAGACGGCCCCGCGATACCTGCGTGTAGACCTGTGTCGTCGCAATGTCGGCATGGCCCAGCATCATCTGAAGGGCCCGAAGGTCCGCCCCATGCTCGAGCAGGTGGGTCGCGAAAGAGTGGCGCAGCGAGTGGGGCGTGAAGCGGGTCCGGATGCCGGCGGCGCGCCCGTAACCGCCGATGAGCTGCCAGAAGCGCTGGCGGGTCATCGCTCCTCCCCGCGCCGACAGAAACAGCGCCGGCGAGCGCTTCACGTCCAGGGCCGGACGCGCGACGTCGAGGTACCGGGCCAGCCAGCGCGCCGCCGACTTGCCGAACGGGACGAGGCGCTCCTTGCCTCCCTTTCCGCGGACCCTCAGGATGCCGGCCTCCAGGTCCGGAGCGTCCTTGGGCAGGCCCACGATCTCCGACACGCGCAGGCCCGAGGCGTAAAGGAGCTCGAGCATCGCGCGATCCCGCTGGCCCAGGGGCCCCGAAGCGTCGGGCGCCTCGAGCAACGCCTCCACCTCCCGTTCCGAGAGCGCCTTGGGCAGCGCGAGCCCGGCCTTCGGGCTCGCCATGTCCGCGGTCGGATCCTGCGCGAAACCTAGGTGGGCCGCGGCGAACCCGTAGAAGCCGCGCACCGCGGAGAGAGCCCTCGCGGTCGAGCGCGAAGACAGTCCCCGCGACCTCAGGTGCGCGAGGTAGCGGCCCAAGTCCGCACGCGACGTCTTCGACGCGGCGATGCCGCGCGAGGCGAGGAAGCGTCCGAACGCCTCGAGGTCGCCGCGGTACGCGGCCACACTCGCGGACGATAGTCCGCGCTCGACGGAAAGGTGGTCCAGATACGTCGGGAGCTCCCGGTCCAGGAAAGACGAGGTCGGAGCGGGAGGCTTCGAAGGAGGCGGGCGGCGGCCGGTCTTTCTAATGGGTGGTGGCGGCGGGCGCGAGGCGCTGGATGACCTCGAGGACTTCGTCGTCGAGGAGCACGTGATCGCTCTCCTTCGCGCGCCGGAAGATCGCGTCCACGAGCTCGGGACGCGGCTCGATGCCATGGTTCTCCAGCCAGCACTGCACGTTGGAGAGCCCGCTCATCGGGCCGACCTCGATGATCTGGTGTCGCCCGATCATGCTCGCAGGCACCCCCGAGTAGACGCGGTCGGAGAGCCATTCGTCGCCTTTCTTGCGGGCCTTGATGATCGCGGCGGCGTGCACGCCGGTCCCCGTGCGGAAGGCGTCCTTGCCGACGATCGGGTAGTTGTCGGGGATCGGGACAGCCGTCGCTTCGGAAACGGCCGAGCAGTAGTCGTGGAGCCGCGTCAGATCGCGGTCGATCCAGCCCAGCAGCTGCAGGTTGACGAGCAGCTGGTCCATCGGCGTGTTGCCGACCCTCTCGCCGATTCCGAGGGCGCACGCGTGCACGCGGTGGGCCCCGGCTTCCAGCGCCCAGAGCGCGTTGGTCACCCCGAGGCCGCGGTCCTGATGGCCGTGCCAGTCCACCTTGACCTCGGGATCGATCTCGGCGGCGAAGGAGCACACGAACTTCACGAGGTTGCGGACCCCGTCCGGCGTGGCGTGGCCGACGGTGTCGCACACGCAGACGCGCTTGGCCCCCGCGCGGATCGCCGTGGAGTACATGCGCCGGATGTCGTCCGGCTGGGCGCGGGTCGTGTCCTCGGTAACGTACATGACCGGCAGGCCTTCCCGCACCGCCAGCGAAACCGCGTCCTCGGAGAGCTTGAGCATCCGGTCGAAATCCCAGTCCTCGGCGTACTGGCGGATCGGCGAGGAGCCGATGAAGCAGGCGACCTCGATGGGAATGCCGACTTTCTGCGAGATCTCTATGATCGGAACGATGTCCGCCGCCACGGTGCGCGCCGCGCAGTTGGGGCGGATCTTCATCTTGGACCGGACGATTTCCTGGGCCAGCCGCGTCACCGTTTCCACCACGTGGGGCCCGGCGCCCGGCAGGCCGATGTCGGCGGAGTCGATTCCGAGCGCCTCCATCAGGTGGAGGATCCGGATCTTCTGATCCAGCGACGGGCTCCGGACCGAGGGAGACTGAAGCCCGTCGCGGAGGGTCTCGTCGTCGAGCTCGACCCGTCCGCGTGCCGGAACGGCCGTGCCGCCGGCGCGGTTCCAGTCGTAAATGAGGTCGGAGTCCGATGGGTGCACGGCGCGCTCGTCCATCACGATTTTATCACCCGGGTTCGCACGCGCTGGGCCGCCCTAACGTCCCGTGAAGCGGGCCGGCCGCTTCTCGAGGAATGCCGTCATGCCTTCTTTCGTGTCTGAAGTCGCGGCGCACAATCCGAAAAGGGTCGCCTCGAGGCCGAGCCCTTCGGAAAGAGGCATTTCGAGGCCGCGATGGATCGCCTCGATGACGTAGCGGCAGGCGACGGGCCCGTTGGCGAGGATCGCCTTTCCCATCTCGTGCGCCGCCGTCAGGGTCTGTCCCGCCGGCACGACCTTGTTGACGAGCCCGATCCGATAAGCCTCCGCCGCGTCGATCTGCTCGGCGGTCAGGCAAAGCTGCATCGCACGGCCTTTCCCCACCAGGCGCGCGAGGCGCTGGGACCCGCCGTAGCCCGGAAGGATGCCGAGCTTGACCTCGGGCTGCCCGAACCGCGCGTTTTCCGAGGCGATCCGGATCGTGCACGCCAGAGCCAGCTCGCACCCTCCGCCCAGGGCGTAGCCGTTGACCGCGGCGATGACGGGCTTTCCGAGCGTCTCGAGCTTGGCCAGGACGGCCTGGCCCTTGAGCGCGTGCTCGCGTCCTTCGAGCGGGGAGAGCTTCGCGAGCTCGCCGATGTCGGCGCCGGCGATGAAGGCCTTCTCCCCCGCGCCGGTGATGACGACGACGCCGACGGACTCGTCCGCGCGCGCTTCGTCGAGGGCGCGGTCGAGGGCGGCCATCACTTCGGAGTTCAACGCGTTCAACTTTTCCGGACGGTTGATCGTCAGCGTCCGGATGCGGTCCGAGGTCTCGACGAGGACGAGCTGGCTCACTTCTCCCCTCCGTAGTCGTAGAAGCCGCGGCCGGACTTGCGGCCGTACCGGCCCGCGAGCACCATGCGCTTCAGCAGCGGCGGCGGGGCGAAGCGCTGCTCGCGGTACTCCTCGAACATGATCTCGGCGATCGCGTAGGTCGTGTCGAGGCCCACGAAGTCCAGCAGCTTCAGCGGCCCCATCGGATGGCCGCAGCCGAGCTCCATGCCCTTGTCGATGTCCTCTTTCGTCCCGACGCCGGCCTCCAGCGCTCGCACGGCGTCCAGGATGTAGGGCACCAGAAGGCGGTTGACGATGAAGCCCGAGTTGTCCTGCGTGCGGATCGGCTCCTTGCCGAGCGATTTGGCGAAGTCGAAAACGGTCTGGAAGGTCTCATCCGAGGTCGCGATCGTCCGGACGACCTCGACGAGCTTCATGACCGGAACCGGATTGAAGAAGTGGAGCCCGGCGAATCGGTCGGGGCGGGACGTGGCCGCGGCCAGCTCCGTGATCGTCAGCGACGAGGTGTTCGAGCAGAAGATCGC
>JBKOVK010000025.1:0-3267 GCA_046724475.1 Acidobacteriota bacterium
GCTCCGGCGACATGTAACCGACCGTTCCGAGTACGACGCCGGCCTCCGTCGCCGCCGAGACCGTCGGAGACTGCGTCACCTCGCCGGTTTCCCCGGTCGGAGAGGTCAGCTTCGCGAGTCCGAAATCGAGAATCTTGACGACGCCCTCGCGCGTCACCATCACGTTCTCGGGCTTCAGGTCGCGATGGACGATGCCGGTCGCGTGCGCCTTAGCGAGCCCCTCGGCGATCTGTGTCGAGATTCCGAGAGTCTTCTTGAGTGACAGAGGCCCGGACGCGAGGAGCTTGCGGAGGTTGTACCCATCCACGAGCTCCATCGCGATCCACGAGACGCCGTCCGTCGCGCCGATGTCGTAGACCGTGACGATGTTGGGGTGGCTCAAGGCCGAGGCGGAGCGCGCCTCCTTCTCGAAGCGCTTGAGGCGCTCCTCGTTCGCTGCGAGGTCCGCCGGCAGGACCTTGATCGCGACGTCGCGGCCCAGGCGGCCGTCGCGCGCCCGATACACCTCGCCCATCCCGCCGGCGCCGATGGGCGACAGGACCTCGTAAGGCCCGAGGCGCGTTCCAACGGCGAGCGGCACGCGGAAAGACTAACGCGGATGCCCCGGAATCGCCTCCTGGCTACGCAAAGCGCGGCGTCCTTAGCGCTGTGGGGAGCCTCGCCGCCGAATGTCGATGACCCAGTGGAGCTGCCAGGTCTTGCCTCCGTCGAAAGACCGGGAGCTCTCCCAGTGTGCGGAGTCGCTCTTGATGTCGGACCAGGTAAGCCGCGACCGCACATGCTTTCCGCCCTCGTCCCACTCGCCGAAGAGGTCGATCTTCCCGTCGGTGAAGGCACCCTTCCAGACGTGGAAGTGTCCGGGCTGCAGGTTGTCGGTCCAGGTGTGCTCCCACTCCCCCGTTTCGCGGTTGTAGGCGCGAAGGCCCAGTCCCTTCAACGGCCCCCCGTGGTAGATCCCCTCGAAGTGCTCGACGGAGAGCTTTCCGTCGAGATCCCGGGATGCGGTGAGCCGGCCGGGCGCCTCCTGCCAGCCCTCACCCGTCGGAACGCGGCACACCGCGTCCCACTCGCCCTCGAGAAAATCGAACTGCCGTTCCGCGTCCATCTTTGCCTCCGAAATTCGTTTAAGGCGCCGGCGTCGCCGCGACTTTGGTGTCCGTGGCGATCCAGTTCGCTTCCCAGGTTTGACCTCCGTCGTCGGAGAACGCCTGTTCGAAGCGCCACGAATTCGCATCCACCTGCGAAATCACGAATCGAACGAGGATGGCTCTCCCGCCGTCGAGCGTATCCACGCCGAAGAACTCTCCGCGGCCGTTCTTGAACTCGCCGTACGTGGGCGGGCTCAGCGTGCCTCCCCGGACGTTTGAGAAATTGAGGCTCCACTGCCGGGCTTCGGGGTTGTAGAGACGCAGGCTCAGGCCTTCGATGCGCCCGGCGGCCCCGCTCACATCGAGCTCCACCAGATTGGCCCGTCCGTCCCAGATCTTCCGAACGACCGTGGTCCCCTCGTACTCCACCCATGTGGTGGATCCCGTCAGCGGACGCTGGAGGCGCCTCAAGTGCGTCTTCCAGCTCCCGAACTCCCAGTCGAAGTCGTGCTGGCCGTCGCGTCTCGAGGGACCGCTCTGCTGCGCAAGCCCTCGGAGAGGCGTCAGCTCGAGCAGCAGCGCCAGCGCCAGGAAGCCGCGAGCGATCCTCATCCGGTCTCCCTCCGACGGGGCGGCCTCCACCACCAGGCCACGCCATCGCGCGACTCGATCTTCAGCTTCAGGACCGGAGCAGGCTTGCGCGTGGTCGAGATCCAGAACGTCCATGGGGTCGCCGCCTCGACTTTGACGACGTAGCATTCCACCTTCCCCCTGTCCCCCAGGTCGACGATCTCGCGTCCCGCGACCTTGAGCGTGAATTTCCGGAGCAGCGGCGCCTCGGAATCCGAAGTCGTGTGCGCCAGGAACGCGGCTTCGTATCCGTCGGACAGCGGAAAGGAAGACAGCAGCACGCCCCAGAGGTGCCAGTCGAACACCGGCTTCGGGAACTCCACGGACAGCGTGACGGGAATGCGCTCGGTCGCGGGCAGCCCCGCCGGCGTGGTGATGTCGCGCGCCGTCAGCTTCGGTCCATCCCACGACGCGTCCGACATCACGGTCCCATTCGCCTCGTAGCTAGCCCGGATCGGCTGCAGCGTCTTCTGATCCACTTCGTCGAGGTGCGCGCTCGTGCCGGTGGCTGTCTTCGAGTGTTGGATGCGTCGCAACACCGACCGGCCGTCCCTCTTCTCGATTTCCACCCGGTCATCCCACGTCCCGAGGAGCTTCTCCGCCCCGTCCGGCTGAACCTCGAACACCTCGAACGAATTGGTGTACGAAGGAATCGCGCTCGCGTCCACACCCGGCGCTCCCGGCTCGAGCATCGGCTTCTCCAGCGCAAAACCAGTGGACATCGTCATGACGATCGAGACACCGTAGAGAAGACCGCGCCCCTTCACGGCGCCTTCCGGAAATCCGTGAACCAGTTTGTCTCCCACGTCTTGCCGCCGTCGGGAGAGAACGCCTGCTCCCAGTGAGCTGCGGTCGGCGTGATTCCCGACCAGATGAACCGCACGCGGATCGGCTTCCCGCGAAGAGTGTCGTCGGCGTAGAACGTCCCGACGCCATTGACGAAGCGGCCCTTCACAGGCGGCTCGAGACTGCCGAAGGGATTGCGGCCGTCGAGCCACCAGATCGCCCACTCCCCGGTCTTCGGGTCGTACGCGCGCAGCGTCACGCCGTGATAGGCGGCACCGCCGGGCATCTCGAAGAAGTTGTCGTCTACGTTCGCGTAGCCGTTCATGACCTGCCAGAAGGTCTGCGTTCCGTCGAACTCGACCCATTCGTGGCTGCCCGCCAGGCGTTCCTTCAGGCGCTTGTGGTGGGTGGTCCACTTGCCCACCTTCGCGTCGAAGTCGTGAAGACCCGCCAGGTTCGGGGCGGCCGGCGTGGGTTTCGGGTTGTCCTGTGGAGTGCGCGCGCGCGCCGGGGCGAAAACGGCCGCGGTCAGGACGCCCGCGAAGAGGACGAGGCGGGTCTTCTTCATGCCCGCCAGTCTGTTTCGGCAAGCGGTCAGGCTCAATAGCCATTTGTGATCGATTCGGGATAGCCACTAAGATGAGCGGGTGAGAAGGGGTGCCGCGAGTATCGTTCCGGTCGTCGCCCTGGATCGCCGATCGCCGGCACCGCTCTATCGCCAGGTCTACGAAGGTTTCCGCGACGCGATCCTCGAGCGTCGCCT
>JBKOVK010000112.1:0-6179 GCA_046724475.1 Acidobacteriota bacterium
CAGCGGCCCCTTACGCTCGAGGAGATCCAGGCGATCGTGGACGAGGCCTACGGACAGGAAAAAGGGTCGCCTACAACGCCCTGGGACAGGTGTCCTTCGTGATGAAGGACGGCCGGGTTTACAAGAGCGAGAGACCGGGGCGGCCTCCGAGCTAGCCGCCCCGTCTCTGGTCTTGGAGGGAACGCTCAGCGGTTGTCGAAGTCTCGGGGAATCGAAGCGGCTACCGGGGGGTTGATCGCCACGAAGACACCGCTCAGTACCCAGGCGCGCTGGCTCGGACCGAAGCGTGGGGCGAGCAGACCGTCGTTGATCTCGCGAGTCACCGCGAAGCGGTTCCACTTCGTCGCGGGAATGTAGAGGCGCTCGTTGGACAGGCCATCGGACGTGCCCTCGAGGTCTCCCTCCTCGCCGGAGATCACACCGTCGCCGTTCTGATCCACCCGGGCCACCTCCGCCGCGTAGGCCTTGAAAATGCGCTCGTTCAGATTCGTCGTGTTGGGCGCGAAGGATTTGATGCGCACATAGACGTCGAGGAGGATCTCGTTGCCGAGGTTGCTGGGGACGAAGCGCAGGCGGAACTCCTTGTGCTCCTCGTCGCCCGGCTCGGGGCAGTCAAGAGCGTCCGGAGTGTTCTCCTGAAGGCGATCGGGATCCCGCGGGTCGTTCGGGTTGTCCCCGTAGACTCTCGGGTCGTTGCCGCCCGTGGGTCCGGGACCGGTCGGCCCCGTGCCGTGTGGCCCTGACCCGGGCACCACAGAGGTCAAGAACGCGACCTTGCCATCGGCAAAGCTGGATCCGAGCCCGCCCGTGAACGGGAGCTCATAGGCCGGGAAGACCCAGTTGGTGTACTCGTTGAATTCCCAGTACGAATGGCAATCGCTCTGCTGGAGGCAATTGTAGGCGCCCATCGAGAGAGCGACCGCCACGGTATTGCCTTGCTGGTCGGGAAAGTGATCGGTCGCCTTCGGGAACCGGACCGCGTTGCCATCGGTCGTGAAGATCCTGCCGGGCTCGTTGTGTCCGATTCCCATCTGCTTGATCGCGTCGGCGTCGGCCCGCGTGATCTTGCCGAACTTCGCATGGCCGTCGGGCCGGGGGGTGTCCACGTTGGGCACGATCACGTCGTGGAGCTGCCAACCCTCGTACCATCCGGACTCGTTGTTGATCACGAAGAGGCCCGAAATGTCGGTGAAAAAGTCGTTGAAGGACTCCACATCGTTGGGATCCGTCGGCAGGCCCGGCTTGGGCTCGAGCTCCAGGCGCACCGCGCCGATCGTCGCCTTCCCCCGGTTGGCGCAGTTGGCCGCAGTCGGCACGACTCCGGTGTTGACGTCGGGAATCCGGGACGTGAAGACGTTGGGCTCGAAGCCGGTGGTGTCGAGGAGGTAGTACCCGAACGCCAGACTGGGGGTGTCGGCCTCGGCGAAGACGCGCAACGGGCCGTAGGTGACGGGTCGATTTCCCAGCTGATCCAGCCGGTCCTTGAGCGGAGGCGGCAGGTTCTTGATGTCGTCGCGTTCGACCAGGGAAGGAGGGGGTTGGCTGAGGGACTGTGCCGTGGCGCCTCGGTTGAAGGGCATCACGACGCAAACCGCGAGAACGAGAGTCACTGGAATGCATCGCAATCGGGTCATCGTCTCCTCCGTTCGTTGCGCGGAAAGGAAATGATTCCGCGTAGGAGAAGAGAGCATTCAGGAGAGAAATGCCTCCCGCCAAATTCCTAAGGCGGTGTTAATCCGGCGAGGCGCTCGCCGTCTTGACCCAGACTTGACAAGAGACGCCGCGACGAGCGCGCGAACCTACGAACCGCCCCGGTTCAGCAGGTCCAGGAATTCTTCGCGCACCGATTGCGTGTTGAAGATGCCGCGGATCGCCGACGTCACCGTCAGCGCCCCCGGCTTCTTGACACCCCGCATCTCGACGCAGAGATGGCGGGCCTCGACGACCACCATGACGCCCTGAGGGTTGAGCTTGGCGGCCATGAAGCCCGCGATCTGCTCGGTCAGCCGCTCCTGGAGCTGGGGGCGGCGCGCGTAGAACTCGACGATGCGCGCCATCTTGGAGAGCCCCACGATCGACTGGTTCGGGATGTAGGCCACGTGAGCATGGCCGTAGAACGGGACGAAGTGATGGGAGCAGAGCGAGTAGAAAGGAATGTCCTTCTCCATCACCATCGCGGTGTAGCGCTCGTCGTTGGGAAAGAAGGTGACCTTGGGCTCCGCGCCTTCCGTGAGCCCCTCGAAGAGCTCCAGGTACATCTTGGCGATGCGCTCGGGCGTCTCGACGAGATTGGGGTCGGAGAGGTCCAGCCCCAGCAGCGCGATGATCTCGCGGAAACGCCCCGCGATCTCGCGGATCCGATCCGTGTCGGCGAGCGTGGGGACGGTGACGTTTTCGCTCAAGAGGTCAGGCTCCCTCAGGCGGCCCGGGCCTTTTCGAGGAGCTTTGCGATGTCGCGAGCCACCGGGATGTCGCTGCCCACGATTTCCTTGATCTTCCCGTCCTTGCCGATGACGAACGCCGTGCGCGCCGCGATTCCCTTGTCCGGAAGGTAAACGCCGTACTTCTCGGCGACGGCACCCTTCGGCTGGAAGTCCGCCAGCAGGGGATACGTGATGCCCTGCTGCGCGGCGAAGGCTTTATGGGCCCAGATCGAGTCGACCGAGACGCCGAGCACCTCGACGTCGGGGCCTCCCTTTGCGGGCAGCATCTCGCCGCACTGCTTGGTCTCCACCGAGCAGACCGGTGAGAAGTCCAGCGGGTAGAAGAGCAGGACGACGTTCTTCTTCCCCCGGTAGTCCGAGAGCGTCACCTTGTCGCCCACGGTGGAGGGGAGCGTGAAGTCGGGGGCGGTATCGCCGGGTTTCAAAGCCATGTCGTGACTCCTTCTTGCTTCTCGTCGGCTCGCGGCGGTCAGGGGCCTCCGCGGGCCGGGGATTCTATCCCGAGGCGCGGTCGAGAGATTCGGGGATCGGTCCACCTCGCCGGCGCTCCAGCCACGCGACGAGCTCGTCGGGTTCCCTCGCGTTCAAGACTGCCCCGGGTCCCGCCCATCCCTTGCGGGCCATCGCGACTCCGTTGGGAACGTAGTCGAGCTCCCGCGTCGAGTGCGCGTCCGGGTCGATCGCGATCGTCGCCCCGCGATCGATGGCCAGCCGCACGAGTCGCCATCCCAGGTCCATCCGATGCGGCGACGCGTTGACTTCCAGGACGCAGCCCGACTCGGCCGCGGCCGCGATGACGGCTTCCATGTCGGCCGTGACTCCCTCGCGCGAGAGCAGCAGGCGGCCGGTGGGATGACCCAGGACGGCCACGCGAGGATTGCGCACGGCGCGGATCAGGCGCGCCGTCTGCTCCTCGCGATTCAAGCCGAACCGCGAGTGCACCGAAGCCACGACGAAGTCGAGCTCGGCGAGGAAGTCGTCCCCGTAGTCGATCGAGCCGTCGGCCAGGATGTCGGCCTCGGTGCCGTGGAGGATCCGGACCTCCGGCATGCGCCGGCGCAGTGACCGGATCTCGTCGCGCTGGGCGCGCATCCGATCCATCGTCAGCCCGCCGGCGTATCCGGCGGACTGGCTGTGATCGGTGATGGCCACGCAGGCGTAGCCGCGTTCGCGCGCCGCGCGCACCATCGTCTCCAGGCCGTCCCGTCCGTCGGAAGCGTCGGTGTGAACGTGGAAGACGCCGCGCAGATCGCCGCGGGAGACGAGCTCCGGCAGGCGCCGGGCGGCGGCCGCTTCGATCTCGCCGTCGCCCTCGCGAAGCTCGGGCTCCACGTAAGGGAGCTCCAGCGCCGCGTAGAGATCTTCCTCGGTGCCGGCTGCGATGGGGCGTCCATTCCCGGAGAGTCCGTGGTCGTCGAGCGTCCAGCCGCGCTTCTCCGCGAGCGCGCGCAACCCGGAGGTGTGGCTGCGCGAACCCGTGCCGCAGAGAAGCGCCGCGGGAAACTCCTCGGGCGCGGCGATGCGAAGGTCCGCGGACATCCCGTCCAGAAAGCGGACGGAGGGCGCGGGCGCGTCCGCAGCGATGACCTCCACGACTTCGGGGAACGCGCAGAAAGCCGCGGCGAGATCGGCAGCGCGCCGCGAGGAGGCCACGAGGTCGACGTTGCGGACGATCTCGCGCAGGCGCCGGATGCTGCCGGCCACGGCGACGTCGACGGCGAGCCCCGAATCCCTCAGATACGCGGCGAGGCTCTCTGCCCGGGCCCCGGCCGCTCCCAGGAGAAAGAGGCCCGAAGAAGCGCGGACGGTCCGGATCCCGCGAAGGAAGTGCTCGGCGCTCTTGCTCCCGAAGCCCCGCAGCTTCGAGAGCCGCCCTTCCAGGCACGCCTGCTCGAGGGCGTCGAGCGAGTCGATGCCGAGCTCCTCGTAGAGTTGCCGGACCTTGCGCGCCCCCAGGCCTGGGACGCGCAGGCAGTCGGTGAGACCGGGGGGGTAGCTCGCCCGCAGCTCGTCGTAAAGCGGCAGGCGGCCGGTCGTCGCGAGAGTTTCGACGTTGGAGAAGATCGTGTCGCCGATTCCCGGCAGCTCCCGCAGACCCCCCGTGCGGACCGCCTCGGCCAGGTCGCCGGAGAACGCCAGCAGGGCTTCCGCGGCGTTCTCATAGGCGCGAACCTTGAATCGGTTGGCGCCCGAAAGCTCCAGCATCTGGGCGATCTCCATGAGGATCCGCGCGGCCTCCTTGCGCTCCATGCGCAGGCATCATCGCAAGAGTCGCGCCCGGAAACGCAGCTGCGGCTAAGATCCCCGTCCATGAAAATCGACCTCCACAGTCATTCGACCGTTTCCGACGGGCTGGACTCGCCGGCCGCGCTGGCGGAGCGGATGGCGGCGGCGGGGCTCTCGGCCTTCGCGCTGACCGATCACGACACGTTGATGGGCCTTCCCGAGGCGCGGGAGGCGGCCGAAAAGCTCGGGATCGACCTGATCTCGGGCGCCGAGATCTCGGCCGAGTGGGGAGGACAGGACGACATCCACATCCTCGCCCTCTTCGTCGACGAGACCAACGAACGGTTCCAGAACCAGCTCGCGATCCGGCAGGAGGAGCGGCGGACGCGCGGCGAAAAGATGGCCAGGAAGCTGGTCGAGCACGGATACGCCCTGGACCTCGACGCGATCCGCGCCGACGTGGGTGACGGCGTCTGGGGGAGGCCCCATCTGGCCCGGGCGCTGATCCGTTCCGGCTACGCGGCCTCCAACGACGAAGCATTCGACCGTTTCCTCGGCCGCGAGCATCCCTGGTACGTGCCCTACGAGAAGTGGAAAGCGTCCGAAGTCATCGCCGCGATCCGCGAGGCCGGCGGCGTCTCCTCGCTCGCCCACGCGGTCTGGTACCGCGACCAGGACAAGCTCGTCGCGGCGCTCGCGGACGCGGGTCTCGACGCGATCGAAGTCTTCCACCCCGATCACGACGCCGAGCAGGAGCGCCGCTTCGCGGATCTCGCGGCCGCGAAGGGACTGCTGGCGACGGCGGGCAGCGATTTCCACGGCGCGATCGAAGAACGCAAGCGTCCCGGCGGTGTCGTCGGCGATGCGGCGATGCTCGCACGCCTGAAAGCGCGCCGGCCGAAATAAGTTCCGGGTTCGCAGTTTCCGGGTCCCGGGTTCGAGATGCACGGACATCATCTGTCCGGGCGATCGCGCTTCACTCGAGCCTGCGGAAAAGTTGACGATTGCGGAAAAGAAAAATTTTTCGTCGTCAGCGTCGAAGTCGAGACCGAGAAATCGCATGCGGAAATCGTGGAGCCGATTGACAGTCGAAGACGGGGGTACAAGAATCGCCGCCAACCTCCCGATGCTGGAAGAAATCACCGCGGAGAAAGGTCTGCCGCAGAACCTGGAAGCCGAGCGCTCCGTGCTCGGAGCCATTCTCCTCGATCCCGCGGCGCTGTCGTTCGTCGTTCCGGTCCTCGGGCAGGAGGACTTCTTCCCCGACACCCACCGGCGCATCTATGCGGCGATGCTGGAGCTCTCCCAGCGGTCGGCCGAGATCGACGTCCTTACGCTCAAGGAGGAGCTCGATCGCACCGGCTCGGTCGAGAAGGCGGGCGGCGCTTCCTATCTGACGGCGCTTCTCGACGGCGTTCCGGATGTGGGGAACGTCGAGCACTACGCCCGCATCGTCAAGGAAAAGGCGACGCTCCGGCGGCTCATCCGGGCCGGCCAGCGGATCGTCCG
>JBKOVK010000272.1:0-17447 GCA_046724475.1 Acidobacteriota bacterium
GAGATTGACGTTCGTGAAGGTCCACGTCCGCGATTCCGTGGTGTCCAGGCCCCGGTAATTCCCGGCGAGCTCGTACTTCCACGGCCGGGGCAGCTTGATCAGGCCGGAGACCGAGAGATTGTCGAGCCGGAAGAGCTGCTCTGCGGACAGATCGCCGACCTGCTGCTTGTTCGCCGCATCCTGCGAGTAGAAAGCGCCGTCCTCCATGGCGGCGAAGCCCAGGCGCGCCGAGAACCAGGAGGTATCGAGCTCATACCAGGGACGCGCCGGGATCTCCTGGGCTGCAATCGGCAGCGCCAGCGCGCCAGCGACAATCGAAAGAAGGAACTTCCTCAGAACGTCAGGATCAGGTACGCCCGCGGACCGTAGAAGTCCTGCTGGAAATCGACGAGCGTGTTCGGCAGATCCTCTCTCTTGATCCGGAACCGCGTGTAGTTGAACCCCCCTCCGACCCCGAAGTTGCGGGCGAAGTACCACTCGACGTGCGCATCCGCCTGGAAGATCGATCCGACGTACGGGTGAACCGGCGCGAAGATCCCGTTGAAGATGATGCCTGCCGAGACACGATCGCCGAGCTGTGCGTCGAACACGATCCCGACCAGCGGAACCGGGACTTCGATCTTCCCCTCCGTCGTGACCGTCTCGCCGACGACGGGACCTCCCGGGCCGACGACGCCCGCATCCGCGCTCAGCTGGGCCTGCAGGATGGGATACGCCACGCCGAGGGTCAGCCCGAGCGTCGTCGACGGATTGTGCAGGAAGTTGATCCGGATGTCTCCGTAGGGCAACTGGGTCTTCTGCCGGGCTTCGACGTTCGCGCCCGCGGTATACGTGTTGTCTCCGAAGATGATGTCTCGCGAGATCGTGGCCGAGCGCGTTCGCGTGAACCCGACGTACCCGGCGTCGAAGGACAGGAACCCGAGATTGAAGGAAGCACGCCCGTAGAACCCGCCCTGGGACGGGAGGTTGAACGTGTTCTCGAAGTCGACTCCGCTTCCGATCGGGCCTCCCGAGGTCACGTCCCGCTGCAGCGTGACGTCGGTCTTGAACCACGCGTACATGCCGCCGGCGGTCAGCCGGAACGTATTGGGCACATCTCCCGGAAACTGAGCCTTTGCCGGGCCGGCGGCCAGCAGACACACGGCAGCGACCGCGACCACGCACCACGACCTCGTTGCCCTCCGCCATCCCGCGATACGGCTACGGATCTCCATCAACCACCTCCGGTTTCCTGATTCGAGAGTCGATCATCGACGTGCTCCTCCTTAGTCGAACAACGTTCCTTTGATGAGTTTCGGCAACACCGGCGTCAGCTGGATCTGGACGTTCCATTTCTGGCCGACCGGGTCCGGCTGGGTGACCATGTATTGCCCGGCGAGCGAGATCTTGACGGGCAGTCGGCCGAACTTGATCACCTTGCCGACTCCCAGGCCGATGGGCACGGTCCAGCGGTTGTTCGAGGGCGCTTCCCAGTCCGCCAGAATGTTCCCCGAGTAGCCAACGTTCCAGCCGCCCTCGAAGAAGAAGTTGATGATCGGCTGCAGGTTCATCTGCTTCGTATCCGGCCGGTTCGGGTCGCCCGCGTACGACCACCACTGCTGAGGGAACACGCCCAGGATGTACTTCTTCGTCATGTACGCGACCACGAGCGCCGGGCCGATCTGCCACTTGCCCTGACCCGTATAGACGGAGCCCGCTGTCGGAAAGATGAAGGTTGGACCGACACCCAGCAGCCACTCGCCGGAGTGCGCCGGCGAGAAGAGCTCGAGCTGTGTCCAGTCGCCGAAGTTGGTCGTGCGCTGCGCGTTGCCCTGACTGTCGGTGTACGGAACGCTGTTGTAGACCTGGATCACCGGGCGCGTGATCAGGTTGAGGTCTTTCGTCAGGCTGACGGGCATGACCGGCTGGAAGTTCAGGTTGTTGTTCCAGCGGTCGTTCGTCAGCTGGAAGTTGTTGAACTGAAACTGCAGCGACCAGAGGTTGGCCACGGGGTTGGCCAGCATCTGCGCCAGCTTGTTGGCGTCGGCCGCTGACCCTCGTCAGCCTCCTGGGCCTTCGCGGAGCTCGTCGAAGCCAGCATCGCGACCACGAGCGTGACGGCAAGAACGCAGCGGACGAACGCGGTCGGTCTCATGTCCTCTCCCTCCGTTTTCGCCGGACACGTCACGGCTCGAACGGAAGGATCCGCTTCCAGTCGCTCTTCATGCTGATAACGGTCCAGCCCTTCTTCTTGGCTTCGTCGTAGAGAGCCTGCGTGAAGGTGCCGACGTTGGTATCCGGGAGCCCGGTCGCGGGGCCGTAGGCGTACTCGCGTTTCGCGTCGTCGTGGAGAACGAGCATCATCAGCCGCGCGCCGTCGCCCGCGCCGGTGTATTCGAGCATCTGCTGGTCGCCGGTGGAGTTGCCGAACGCCGCGTGGGGGCGCCTTCCGATCATGAAGTGGATTCCCTCGGGCTTGCCCGCGTCGTTGTCGTTCAGCAGGAGCTTGGGCTCCTTGGTCAGAAACGGCCGGCCACTCTTGTCGTAGCCGTACTTCGTGGCTCCGGCCGTGCCGACGACCTGCTCCGGCGGAATGCCGTAGGTCTTTTCCGCATAGACGCGCACGAAGTCCTGGCCGCCGCCGGTCACGATGTAGGTCTTGTAGCCGTTGGCCCGGAAGTACTTGAGGACCTCCTGCATAGGCTGATAGGTGAGGTCGGTATACGGGCGTTTCCAGCGAGAGTCCTTCGCGGCGGCCAGCCACTTCTTCGCCTCGGCTTGAAAATCGTCGACGCTCATTCCGGAAAGCGCCGCGGCGGCGATCTTGAGCAGATCCTCGGCCGGAAGCTTCGCGATGGCCTCTCGGTCGCCCGACATCACCGTCTTGAAGGGTTCGACGTTGGCGAGCTCCGGCGTCGCCTTGACGATCGCGGGAACGCGGTCCAGGCAATAGACGAGCTGCGAGTAGACGGGGTGCTCGACCCAGAGCGTGCCGTCCTGGTCGAACGTCGCGATGCGCTCGGGTGGTGGAACGAACTTGGGGCTCCCCTGCGTCGTGGTCGACTGTACGAATTCCACGATCGCCTTCTTGGCCGCGCCGTCGTTCCAGGACGGCAGCGGGTCTTGCGCCCATACCCTCGTCGAGCACGCGACGAGGACGAGAAACCCCGTCAGAATCCTCCGGTTTTTCGTCATCGTTTCCTCCTTTTGCGCCCGCGACACCTCATCGGGCGATCCCCTCGTCTCCTAGTCGCCGGAGGCCTTCGGCGCGGTCTGCAGCATCTCCAGGGCCTTGTCGAGGCTGAAGCTGCCGGCTTTCTGGCTGGGAGGGAATTCCCTGAAAGTGGCCAGGAACTGACCCACGAATTGCTGCGCCGGCACGAGCACGAACGCGTGGTCCACTCGCCACCTTCCGTAATCGACGCTTTCGTGGTCGGCGGTCTCGAACGGATCGGAGCGGAGGTTGAAGAGCTTCGGAAAACGCAGAGGTACGAACGGGTCCTGCCAGACATCCAGACCGAGTGCGCGCTGCTCCGCGAAGACGATCTTCCACTGGTCGTAGCGCAGGCCGACGAGCGACCCGTCGTCGTTGAAGTAGAAAAACTCGTGGCGAGGGCCCGGGGACTTCCCGGCGAGCGCATTGGTGATGTCGTACCCGTCGATGTGAACCTTGAAGGTCTTGTCGCCGACCTTCATGCCCTTCAACAGCTGATCCTTGACGTTCGTCACGCCGGCGGCCGCGAGCAGCGTGGGCAGCATGTCTTCGTGAGCGAAGACGTCGTTGAAGACCGTGCCGGGCTTGATGACGCCGGGCCAGCGGATGGCGCACGGGACGCGGTAGCCGCCTTCCCAGTTGCTGGCCTTTTCGTTGCGGAAAGGCGAGGTGCCTCCGTCGGGCCAGGAGAATTTCTCGGCGCCGTTGTCGGTGGAGTACATGACGATGGTGTTGTCCTCGAGGCCGAGCTCCTTGAGCTTGTCCAGCAGGAGGCCCACGTCGTAGTCGTGTTCCTGCATCCCGTCGGGATAGACGCCGAGGCCGGTCTTACCCGCCCACTTCGGAGAAAGGTGCGTCCAGATGTGCATGCGGGTGGAGTTCCACCAGAGGAAGAACGGCTTGTTCTCCTTCTTGGACTCGTCCATGAAGCGGAGCGCTTCCTTCGTGAACTCGTCGTCCACCGTTTCCATGCGCTTGATGTTCAGAGCTCCCGTGAGCTCGATCTTCTGCGTGCCGTCCGGGTTCGCCCAGGTATGAAGCACTCCGCGCGTCGCGTATTTCTTCCGCATTTCCGGGTCTTTGAAGTAGTCCGGGTGCTCCGGCTCCTGCTCGGCGTTCAAGTGGTAGAGCGAGCCGTAGAACTCGTGGAATCCGTGCGCCGTGGGAAGTTGCTCGTCGCGGTCGCCGAGGTGATTCTTGCCGAACTGGCCCGTCTTGTAGCCCTGGGCCTTGAGCAGCTCGGCGATCGTCACGTCCCGCGCCTGGAGGCCTTCCTTGGCGCCGGGCAGCCCGACCTTGAGGAGGCCTGTGCGGAAAGGCGACTGGCCCGTGATGAACGCCCCGCGGCCTGCGGTGCAACTCTGCTGGCCGTACCAGTCGGTGAACAGCCCCCCTTCCTTCGCGATGCGGTCGATGTTCGGCGTCTTGTAGCCCATCGCCCCCTGGTTGTAGGCGCTGAGGTTCCAGTAGCCGATGTCGTCGCCCCAAATGATGAGGATGTTGGGCTTCTTTTGCGAAGACTGCGCCAGCGCCGGGACCGCCGCCGCCAGCATGGCGAGAGCGGCAACGAGTCCAGACAAGGTTCGATGCACTTTCATGGCTCCCTCAACTTGCGAAAATGTGCGGGCGGCCCTTTCGGACCGCCCGTGGAAGTCTCCAGGGCGCTCGTCTCCCGGTTATTGGCTCGGATGCTGCGCGGCCATCTCCTTAACCTTCTGGAGGATGACCGAGAGGTTGTAACTCGCTGCCTCCTGGAGCGGTGGGAACTCAGCGTAAGACTCGAGTTCCTTCATCCACATGAGCTGGCCGATGGGCAGGACGTTCCAGTCATACAGATACGCCGTGCTCGGGGAGGCGAGGACACCGCCGTACCCCGTCACGCTCTTCGTACCGTCCCCCCAGGCCTGTTCGAACGGATCGCGCGCGATGTTGTCGATCTGAGTCCAGGCGTACGTCTCAGGGGCTTCGATCGACCGGATGCCGGTCGCGCCCATCATGGTGTAGTAGAACTTCCAGTTCTTGTAGCGGAGGGCCGATGGGATGTGGCCCTGGTAGTAGAAGAAGTAATCGCGATTGCTCTGCGACTTACCCTGGAGGTAGGAGAGCTGGTTGATACCGGCGAGCATGGTCTTCTTGATGCCGTCGTACTTGCCCTCCATGATCTGCTTGTTCAGATCATTCCCCTTGGGTCCGCCGGCGATTTCCACGAACGTGGGCAGCCAGTCATACATGGCGAAGATACCGTTGAAGACCGTGCCCGGCTGGATCACGCCTTTCCAGCGTATGACGGCTGGAACGCGCATGCCGCCTTCCCACGTCGTCATCTTGGTGCCTTTGAACGGGGTGACGCCTCCGTCCGGGTAGGTTTGAGTCTCGGCACCGTTGTCGGTGGTGAAAACGACGATGGTGTTATCGAGCTGGCCCATGTCTTCTAGCTTCTTCAGCACGAGGCCGATGTTGTCGTCCAACTGCTTCATGCCTGCTTCGTTGACGCCCCAGTCCTTGCCTCCCCGCGTTCCCAGCATAGCTTCGTACTTCGGCGACAGCATCGTCGTGATGTGCATGCGGGCCGGGTTGTACCAGACGAAGAACGGCTTGTTGGTCTTCTTGGGATCGTTTCGATCGAGAAAGTCGATCACGTGCGAGGAAATCTCCTCATCCACCGTTTTCGAGCGCTCGAGCGTGAGCGGACCTTCATCCTTGCCCGTCTGGTTCTTGGCCGTGCCGTCGGAGGACTTCATCCAGAGAACTGGGCGCGGAGGCGTCAGGCAATTGCCGGTCTTCGGGTCCACTTCGCCCGGGGGATTCGGAACTCCGGGAATCGGAATCGTCTTGCACGGCGGCAGAATGCCCTGTTCGGTCGGGGTCTTGTTGATGTCCGGGAAGCTGACCTGCTCCATCGCATCCAGGTGATAGAGGTAACCCCAGAATTCCTGGAATCCGTGCGCCGTCGGCAGGGAATCCGGATTGTCGCCCAAATGGTTCTTGCCGAACTGGCCGGTGGTGTAGCCCAGATTGTAGAGGAACCTGGCGAGCGCCGGCGTGCCGGGGCGCAGATACGAAATTGCACCCGGCAACTGCGGCATGAGCATGCCCGCGCGCATGGGGGTCATGCCCGTGAAGAAGGCCGTGCGCCCGGCGGTGCAGCTCGACTCCGCGTAGGCGGTCATGAAGATCCCGCCTTCTTTGCCGATGCGGTCGATGTTGGGCGTCTCGCCCACCATCAGGCCGCGGTGGTAGATGCTCGGCTGCATCCAGCCGATGTCGTCACCCATGATGAACAGGATGTTGGGCTTGCCTCCCGACGAAGCCGGCTTCGCTTGCTGCGAAGCCTGAGCCAGGGCCGCCATGCTCATCGCCAGGCCGAGCAGGACGGCGAGAAAAATTCGGGAATTGACCCTTGCCATAGCTCCTCCTTCAGACTTCAGAAGCCTTCTTATTTCTCCAGCTTGATCTTGAGTCCCTCGGCCGCGACCTTGAGGTTCGCGCCCTTGGTGACGCTCGTCAGAACGATCTGAACCTTCTTGTCGTTGATCAGGGCCGTCGCGCCCTTGCCTTCCTGAACCGCGATTCCGGCGCCGGCCGCGCCGTAGACACCGTCGAAATCGGCGAGATCCTTGAGGTCGTAGACATTGCCGGTGGCCTGGGCCTTCGTCACGCCGACCTCACCGACGGACAGACCGTCGACTTTGAACTTGTAGCTCTTGCCCTTGTAGCTCAGCGTGCCGTGTCCCCAGCTCCATCCGATTCCGGCGGCGACCGAACCTTCGGAGAGCTTGACCGTGCCGTCGGGAGTCTTCTTGTCGGCTCCCTGCAGCACGGCGCCGGCCGCCAGGAACACTCCCAGCAGGATCGCAATCCAACGACTCTGATTTCGTGTCATCCCGAGTTCCTCCTTCTTGGTCCGCATAGCCCTCCTCTTTTTCGTTGAAGCTCCGTCAGTTCGTCCCTCGATGCTTGTCTTCGGTGAGCACCGTGTCGACGGCGCTGACCAGTTGGCGTCCTTCGAATGGCTTGATCAGAAATGCGACGGCGTTCAGGTCTCTGGCTTCCTTCCGAGCGGAAGCCGTGTCGTGCGCCGTGATGAAGATGACGGGATAGGGCCGCCCCATCGTGACGAGGCGGCGCTGGAGATCGAGCCCGGAGATTCCGGGCAGATGAATGTCGAGGACGACGCAGCGGAGGCTCTTGCACGGCTCGGTCGCGAGGAATTCTTCGGCCGAGCCGTAGCCTCGAGCCTCGTAGCCGGCGATCCGAAGAACTCTCTGTAAGGCTTCGCGCATCCCGGTGTCGTCCTCCACGACTGCGATCGCGCCTTTTTGGCCCAGCATTTCCTGGGTGCACGATCCGTCGAGCCGATCCCGCGAAACAGACGGATGTTGGGGAGGAGGGGTATTGTCCTTTGGGGCAACATGAGCCCCGGCCCGCGAAGCTAGCTTCGGGAACGGGGCCGGAGCCAGCCGTCGGCTTGCACGAGGCCGGCGACGGAGTCGACCTGCATCTTCTCCATGATCCGGGCCCGGTGGGCCTTGACGGTGCGTTCGGAGGTTCCGAGGAGGGCGGCGATCTGCTTGTTGAGACGTCCGGCCACTACGAGCTCGAAGACTTCTTTTTCCCTCGGAGTCAGCTTCGCGAACCGCTCGGCGATGGCCTTGCGGCGGCCCGTGGTTTCCGCCGCCGCTTCCTGGCGTTCCAGAGCCTGCCGGATCGACGCGACGAGCTCGGTGCGCCGGACCGGTTTGGTGAGGAAGTCGACCGCGCCCTGCCGCATCGCCCGCACGCTCTGCGGGATGTCGCCGTGTCCGGTCAGGAAGATCACGGGCAGGGTATCGCCGCGTCGGGCGATCGCCTCGTGAAGCTCGAGACCGCTGGGTCCGGGCATTCGCAGGTCGAGAAGGATACAGCCGGAGCCGTCGGCCGGCGGCTCGAGCAGGAAGTCTCCCGCCGAGCCGTAGACCCGAACCTCGTATCCCGCGGCGCGCAGCAGCCTCGAGATGGCCGTGCGAAAGGAGGGATCGTCGTCGACGACGTGAACGACCGGGGCTTTCTCGCTCACGTGGCCGGCTCCGGCACCGCCGTGGATTTCTCGCGGGCGCGCGCCCGTCGCTCCGGCGACGCCGGAAGCGAGAATCGGAACGTCGCGCCTCCGTACGGGTTGTTCTCGGCGCCGATCGTCCCGCCGTGCGCCTCGATGATCGACCGGCAGATCGAAAGCCCCAGTCCCACTCCGTGCTCCTTCGTCGTGAAGAAAGACTGGAAGAGGCGCGCACGATCGCCCTCCGCGATTCCGTGGCCCGTATCGGAAACGCGCACCTCCACGACGCCGCCCGCCGCCTTCGTCGCGAGGACCAGGCGCCGCCGTATCACCGTCGTCACCGACATGGCATCGATGCCGTTCATCGCCAGGTTGATCAGGACCTGCTGGAGCGACACTGCATCTCCCTGGACGCGTGGCAGCTCCGCGGCGAGATCTTTCTGGATCGACACGGCATGGCGCTTCGCTTCGTATTCGAGAAGTTGCATCAAGGATTCGACGACTTCGTTCAGGTCCACCGTCTTCATCTCGAGCTCACGCTTGCCCGCGAGCTCGCGAACCCGCCGCACGACCTCGCTCGCCCGCAAATCGTCCCGCCGGATGTCCGAGAGGATGCGCCGCACCTCGTCGAGGTCGCCGTCCTCCGCCTCGAGGAGCATCTCGGCGGCTTCGGCATTGGCCAGGATCGCCCCCAGCGGCTGATTGATCTCGTGCGAGATGGAGGCCGTCAGCTCTCCCACGGCCGTCAACCGGCCGGCGTGGGCCAGCTCCCTCCGACGCTGCCGGTTCTCGTCCTCGGCGCGCCGTCTCTGGCGGCGCTCGACGAGGAGAGCGGCGAGCAGAATGGTTTCCGCCACGAGCGCGAGACCCACGGCGACGACCCTCTTCCAGTACTGTCGCCAGAACGACGGTTCCCGGTATCGAATCTCGTAGTCCGACGGCACGCGGCGCTCCGGGATGCCGAAGCGCTTGAGCTCCCGCGCGTCGACGGCGAGCAGTCGAGGAGACCCCGGCATGATGGGGATCGAGGAGGGCCTCTCGCCCCGGAGGATGCGAGCCCCGATTTGGGCCGCGGCGCGCCCGGTGAACCCGAAGTCGAACATCGCGCCGCCGAGCGTCCCCAGGCCGAGGTACGTCGCGTACACGCCGTAGACGGGGACCGAGGAGGCCGCCGCCAGAGCTTTCGCCGCATCCCGGGGAATGATCGCCCGGCCCTCGGTATCGCGATACATCATCGTGTAGAGAAGGATCGTGTCACTCGGGAGTCTTCCGAACTCCCGCGGAAAGTCCCCGATCGGAACGCCGGACTTGACCGCGACCGGAAGGGGCGGCCGCATCGCCTCGAGGCTCTTGACCGCTGCCTGAATCGTCGTCATGTCCCGATCTCCCGACCCGCCCACGACGAGGATGCGCCGCGCATCCGGCTGCAGGAGGCGGGCCAGGTTCGCCGTCCCCGTGAAGTCCTCCACGTCGACGATTCCGGTCGCCCACTCGGGCCGGTTTTGGCTCTGGAGGTACTTCGCGTCGACGTTCGTGAACACGACGGGCGAATCGGGCCAGAGCCGGTTCCGATACCGGATGAGAAAGTCGAGGGCCAGGTCGGTCAGGGCGAAGACCAGGGCGGGCTGGCGCGCGCCGTACTTCCGTTCCAGGAAGGTCGCGAACTCGTCCTCGAATTGCTCGGTGTGGAATCGGTACGCGTCCATGCCCTCGGAATAGAACTCGAGAGGCCCGAGGCCCGACTCGGACAGGATCTGCCGGATCGCGCCGTCGACGACCTGCCCCGCCGGCAGCATGACCTCCGCGCCGGAGAGGATCAGTATGCGCCGGGCCGGGACGGAGTCAGGCCCGGGGTCGGACGCGAACGCGGCCCCCGCGCAGAGAAACACGACGAGGCATGAAAAGACCGCGCGCATGGCTCATTCCGACTAACTGGCGCGAATCTATCACCGGCGTTTGAAGATACGGTTTGTTACGACTTACGCGTTACGCGATCCGGGTCGCCTGGCGGGCGTGCTTGCGGCCCAGCGAGAGAAGGCTTCCGGCGAGTCCGGCCGCGGCGCCCGCCGCCGGGAGAACCAGGGCCTCCGGCGTGCTCAGAAACGAGGTCCAAAAAATTGCGAGCACCGGATGCGGGTTGCGCGCGAGCCAGTGGGACGCGAGACGAAATGTTCCATAGAGAAGCGCGAGCGCGAGGCTTCCGCCGAAGAGTCCTTCGGCCGTGGCGTACAGCCAGAACGGAGCCCGGATCGCGCCCTCCGTCGCGCCCATCAGGCGCATGATGCCGACCTCCTCGCGATGCAGATCGAGCGCCAGACGGACTGCGGACGCCACCGAGAGGATCGCCGCCAGCGTGAGCACGGCGCCGAGGAACAGCCCGGCGCTTCGCACGAGCCGGACCGCATCGCGAAAGCGACGCGCGAATTCCTCTTCGGACTCCGCCGACTCGACTCCCGGCCACGTCTTCGCCGAGCCCGCGATCTCGATCGCCGTACCGCGCGGGGCCGTCGGCTTCAGGGTCACCTCGAGCGACGGCGGAAACGGGGCTTCCTTCAGATCCGCCAGCGCCTCTCCGATGTCGGGATACGCGCGCCGGAAACGCGCCAGGGCGGCGTCGCTGCCGACGATCCGGACCGTGCGGATGCGCCCGTCCTGGGCCAGGCGCGTGGCGACAGAGCGCGCGTCGGCCTCCGGCTGCAGCGTCAGGACGACCGAGGGCGCGTCGCCGGCGCTGGAGGCCGCCAGCCGTCCGAGGTTGCGCGAGAGGAGCGCGAGAAGTCCGGGCACGTAGAGCGCCACGGCGATCAGGGCGATCCCAGCGACGGTCTGCCGCGGGCTCGACCGCGCGATCGACCAGGCCTCGGAGTAGACGTAGCGGGGACGGACCGCCATCAGCGCGGGTCCCTGCCCGTCGTCAGGACACCGGCAGGAACGGCGCCTCCCGAACGATCGGCGCGGCCTCGCGCGCGCGGTCGGGGTCGTGGAGACGTCCCCTCTCGAGCGTCAGGGTGCGCTTGCCCATCCGGCGGATCAGCTCCAGATCGTGCGTCGCGACGAGCACCGTGGTGCCTCGGATGTTGATCTCCACGAAGAGCCGCATGATCTCTTCCGACAGGACCGGATCCAGGTTGCCCGTGGGCTCGTCGGCCAGGAGCAGCGTGGGCTCGTTGACGATCGCGCGAGCGATCGCCACCCGCTGTTGCTCGCCGCCCGAGAGCTCGTCCGGAAACGCGTTCATCTGGTGCTGTAGGCCCACGCGCTTCAAGACGTGGTAGGCCCGGCGTTTCTGCTCGGCGCGGGCCAGGCCCAGCACGTTCTGGACGAACGAGATGTTCTCGAAGATCGTCTTGCGCGCGATGAGCTTGAAGTCCTGAAAGACGACGCCCATCGTGCGACGCAGATACGGCACCTGCGAGTCCGGAAGCACGCCGATGTTGCGGCCGTTGACCAGTATCTGCCCCTCGGTCGGCTCCTCCTCCAAGAACAGCAGCCGCAGAAGCGTCGACTTCCCCGCGCCGGAGGGCCCCGTCAGAAAGACGAACTCTCCCGACGCGATGCGGAAGCTGACGTCGTAGAGCGCCTCGCGGAACTGGCCGTACTTCTTGGAAACGCCGTAGAGCTCGATCATTTCTTTTCGGGCTCGGCGGCTCCGAGCGCGCGCTCAAGCGCCGCCCGCACGGCCACCGGGTCGGCGCGCCCTGCCGTCTTCTTCATGACCTGGCCGACGAACCAGCCGAACGTCTGCGTCTTGCCGGAGCGGTAGAGCGCGACCTGGGAGGGATTGCCCGCCACGATCTCGGAAACGGCGGCCTCGAGCGCCCCCGTGTCCCGCATCGCGCCGAGGCCTTTCTCCGTGACGATCGCTTCGGGCTCGGCCGGCGAGTCGAGCATCGTGGCGAAGACCTCCTTGGCTGACGCGGTCGAGATGGCGCCCGACTCCACGAGCCCGAGAAGCCGCGCGAGGCGCGCCGGCGCGATCGGAAAAGAAGAGGCCTCTTCGGTCGAGATCTTGCGCTCCTTCATGGCGCGCAGGACCTCCCCCGTCACCCAGTTCGCGGCGAGCTTCGGTGTCGCGGCCGCGGCCACGGCCTCGAAATAGTCGGCGAGCTCGCGGGCCGAGACCAGCGTCTCGGCGTCGGCGAGTGTGAGGCCATACGTCTGCACGAACCGGGCACGCCGCGCGCGGGGCAACTCCGGAAGGCCCGCGGCCGCCTCGGCCAGCAACGCGTCGTCCAGCACGAGCAGGCCCAAATCCGGCTCCGGGAAATACCGGTAGTCGTGGGCCTCCTCCTTGCTCCGCATGGACACCGTTCGCCCGGCGCGCTCGTCCCAGAGACGCGTCTCCTGGATGACCTTCCCGCCGCTTTCCAGGACCTCGGCCTGCCGCTCGATCTCGTGCTCGATTGCCTTCGCGACGAACCGGATCGAGTTAACATTCTTGATCTCGACGCGCGTCCCGAACGGCGCCGACTCCGAAAGCCGCACCGAAACGTTGGCGTCGCAGCGCAGGTTCCCCTTCTCCATGTCACCGTCGCTGATGCCGATGTAGCGGACCAGGCGGCGCAATTCCGTCAGGTACGCTGCGGCCTCCTCGGGCCCGCGCAGATCCGGCTCGCTGACGATCTCGACCAGAGGCACGCCCGCCCGGTTCCAGTCCACGAGCGAGACGTCCGCCGGAACGTCGGCGTAGGGCGTGTCGTGGAGGAGCTTGCCGGCGTCCTCCTCGATGTGGATGCGCACGAGCCGGATCGCCTTCTCGCCGGACGGCGTGTCGATCGTGATCGCACCGCCGGTCGAGAACGGGCGGTCGTACTGCGAGATCTGGTAGCCCTTTGGCAGATCCGGATAGAAGTAGTTCTTGCGAGCAAACTGCGACTCACGGTGGATCGTCGCGCCGGCCGCCGTCGCGAGGCGCAGGGCCAGCGTCACGACGTTGCGGTTGAGCACCGGAAGAGTGCCGGGGAACCCGAGGCAAACCGGACAGGTCGCCGAGTTCGCGGGAGCTCCGACGGTCACCGGACAGGCGCAGAAGATCTTGGAACGGGTCTGGAGCTGGGCGTGGACTTCGAGTCCGATGACCGGAAAAACCCTGATTTTACGGGGCGTTTCGATGGCCGACACCGATGAATCTTAGCACGCGGGGCGAGTCGGACGTACGTACTTGCCGTCATCCCGAGCGAAGCGAGGGATCCCGGATTCGACCCGCCATGAATCCCGGGATCCCTCGTCGCTGCGTTCCTCGGGATGACGGCAAAGGGCTCCTCTACAATTCCGTCGTGCAGTGGACCGAGACTCGAAACGACGGCGTGACCATCATCCGTCCGTCCGACGTCCCCGCCGGCTTCGTCGTCGCATTCTCGGGGCGCGGACATGCGCCCGACGGCGAGGCGACGCCGACTCCGTTTCTCGCGCGCCGCTTCTCGCGCGCGCTCGGCCTGGACGGAATGCCGCTCCACTGGGCGCGGCAGGTGCACGGCAACGACGTCGTCGCATTGCGCGAGCCGATCGCCCGCGGGGAAGCACGCGATGCCGGACACTGCGACGCGCTGGTGACGCCGCTCACTGGAACGGCGCTCGTGGTTCAATCCGCGGACTGCGTTCCTATCCTGCTCGCCACGCCCGAGGCCGTCGGCGCCGCGCACGCCGGATGGCGCGGCACCGCGAAGAACACCGCGGGGGCCGCCGTCGCGGCACTCGCGGGACTCGGTCCAGCGCCCGCGACGCTGCGCGCCTGGATCGGACCCTCGATCGGCGCCTGCTGCTACGAGGTCGGCGGCGACGTCGCCGCACAGTTCGCGGGTGAATTCGTCCGCCGCGGCTGTGGCGGCGGCTTCATGCTGGACCTAAAGGCCGCCAACGTCGCGCAGCTCGAGGCCGCGGGCATCCCGCGCGCCTCGGTCGCCGTCCATCCCGACTGTACGAAGTGCGGCGGCCCGAAGTACGCCAGCTACCGCCGCGATGGCGCGCGGGCGGGCCGCATGGTCGCCCTCATCGCGAGGCTCTGAGCTACGCCGGCGTCAGATCCGCGTAGCGGGCGACGAATTTCTTCTTGCCGGCACGGTCGAAGTAGACGGTCAAACGCGTCTCCTCGCCGCTGCCCTCTTCGGTGAGGATGACCCCGTAGCCGTAGCGGGGGTGGCGAACGCGGCGGCCGCGGCGAAGCGGCCGGTCGTCGACTTCCTGGCTCTCATCCTCGGCGGCTTCGGAGACGAAAGACCGCCGCCCGAAGATCATCGCGCTCGGGCGGCCGAAGAATCTCTCCTCGGTGGCGTTCTTCGGGATCTCGTCCAGGAAGCGCGAAGGGCGCCGCGGCTCGATCCGTCCGTAGACGAGACGCCGATCGGCGACCGTCACGGTCAGCGAATCCTCGGCCCGCGTCATGCCGACGTAGAGGAGACGCCGCTCCTCTTCCAGCTCGTCTTCGTCCTCGGCGGATTGGCCGTGCGGAAGAAAACCTTCCTCGAGCCCGACCACGAAGACGTTCTTGAACTCGAGACCCTTGGCCGCGTGCAAGGTCGAGAGCGTGACGGCGCCGGCCGGACCTGCGGCGTCGGCGTCCGTGGCCAGAGCGACCGTGTCCAGGTACTCCGCCACCGTCGCGCCCTCGGCGTTGCGCCGCTCGAACTCGCGGGCCGACGACAGGAGCTCCTGGATGTTCTCGCGCCGCGCGACGTCCTCGCGGTCCTCGGAGTTGTCGTAGAGGGCTCCATAGCCCGTGATGCCGAGAAGATGCTCGAGGAGCGCCGACGGCGTTGCCGTCTCGGCGCGCGCGTGGAGGTCCTCGACGATCTGCCGGAAGCGCGCCAGGGCCGTCCGCGCGCGGTCCGGGAGGGGCGGCGGATCGGCCGAGACCTCCCACCAGGACCGTCCGGTCTCCCGCGCCGCCTGCGCGAGCTTCTCGAGCGTGGCCGCGCCGATGCCGCGCGCGGGGACGTTGACGACGCGCCGGAACGCCAAATCGTCCTCGGGACGCGCCGCCAGCCGCAGATACGCTAGGACGTCCTTGACCTCGGCGCGCTCGTAGAACTTCATGCCGCCGACGACGATGTAGGGGATCCGCCGCCGCACCAGCTCTTCTTCGAACGGTCGCGACTGCGCGTTGGTTCGGTACAGGACGGCGGTCTCCCCCGGCGCGCCGGTGCTCGCGATCTCCTGCGCAACCGCCTCGATCTCGGCGCGGTCCTCGTCGAACCGCCACACGCGCACTGCCGCGCCCTCTCCCCGATCCGCCCGCAGACGCTTCTCGCGCCGCCGCCGGTTGTGCGCCACCAGCCCCGCCGCGGCTGCCAGGATCTTCGCGGTCGAGCGGTAGTTGGACTCGAGCGCGACGATGCGCGCGCCGGGAAAGTCCGTGTCGAAGCGCAGGATGTGCTCGACCTCGGCGCCTCGCCAGCGGTAGATCGCCTGATCCTCGTCGCCGACGGCGCAAAGAGAGTCGGCCATCGAGCCGAGCAGCTTGACCAGCGCGTCCTGGGACGTGTTGGTGTCCTGGTATTCGTCGATCAGGAGGTGCCGCACGCGCCGGCGCTCCTCGGCCAGGATCCCCGGCTGGCTGGAGAGCAGCTTGACCGAGCGCCCGATCAGGTCGTCGAAATCGAGCGCGCCGGTCGCCGCGAGCTTCTTCTCGTAGAGCGCGTACACCTTCGCGACGAGACTCCCCGCATAGTCCGTCTGCGCCGCGGCGAAGCGTTCGACAGACACCAGCGCGTTCTTGGCGGAGGAGATCCGCCCGCGCACCGAGTTGGGAGGAAGGCGGTCCGTCGGGATCGCCAGCTCCTCCATGGCTTCCTTGACGAGGGCGAGCTGGTCCGAGGAGTCGGCGATCGAGAAGCGCGGCGGAAGCCCCGCCTCGCGCGCGCGCCGCCGCAGGAGCCGCAGACTCCAGGAGTGGAACGTGCCGACGAAGGAGCGCAGCGGGCCTCCGCCGAGCAGCCTCTGGGCGCGCTCGCGCATCTCCCCCGCCGCCTTGTTGGTGAACGTGACGGCGGCGATCGAGCGAGGATCCGCGCCTGCGGCCACCAGCCGCGCGAGGCGGTGCGTGATCACGCGCGTCTTGCCCGAGCCCGCCCCCGCCAGGACAAGAAGAGGCCCCTTGTCGTGGAGGACGGCCTGTTTTTGTTCGGGGTTGAGGCCCGTCAGGAATTCCGCGTCGGACACCGGGGGATCATAAGGCAGTAAGCAGTAAGCGGTAAGCGGTAAGCGGTAAGCGGTAAGCGGTAAGCGGTAAGCAGGATGGAGAGATTGCTTACTGCTTACTGCTCCTGCTTACTGATTCATTCCACCGTCACCGACTTGGCGAGATTCCGCGGTTGATCCACGTCGCAGCCCAGGCGCACGGCGACGTGATACGCGAACATCTGGAGGGGCACGACCGAGAGGATCGGCTGCAGCTCCGGGATCGTCTCCGGCACGAGGAGAACGTGGTCCGCGACGCCGGCGACTTCCTCGTCGGGGCGCGTGCCCAGCAGGATCGCGATGCCGTCGCGCGACTTGACCTCGCGCAGGTTCGAAAGCGTCTTCTCGCGCCACGCGTCATGCGGCGCCAGCACGAACACCGGCAGGTTCTCGTCCACGAGAGCGATCGGGCCGTGCTTCATCTCGCCGGCGGGATAGCCCTCGGCGTGGATGTAGGAGATTTCCTTCAGCTTCAACGCTCCCTCGAGCGCCACCGGGTAATGCAGGCCGCGTCCGAGGAAGAGGAAGTCCCTTGCGTGCTGGTACTTTCTCGCGAGCTCCTCGATCTCGGGCTCGGTCGCCAGCGCGTCGCCCACGGCCTTGGGCAGGTGCGCGAGCGCCTTGCGTTCGGCCGGCGAGAGCACCGGTGCGAGCCCACGCGCCGCGCGGAGCTTGGCGGCGAGCAGGTAGAGGACGGCCAGCTGGGTCGTGAACGCCTTCGTCGACGCCACGCCGATCTCGGGGCCCGCGTGTGTCGGGAAAACCGCGTCGGCCATGCGGGCGATCTGGCTGCCCGGCACGTTCACGATCGCGGCGATCGGCGAGCCCGCCCGCCGCGCCTCCGAGAGAGCGGCGACCGTGTCGGCGGTCTCACCGGACTGCGAGATGCCGATCGTCAGCGTGCGGTCGTTGACGACGGGGCTGCGGTAGCGGAATTCGCTGCCGTAGTCGACCTCGACCGGGATGCGCGCCATTCCCTCGATGAGGAACTTTCCGACGAGGCCCGAGTGCCACGACGTCCCGCAGGCGAGCAGCAGGACGCGA
>JBKOVK010000269.1:0-3835 GCA_046724475.1 Acidobacteriota bacterium
GGGCTGTGGCGGCGAGTCGGGGCCGGTCGCTTTTCTCTTTTTTTCGTCGTAGAATGACGCTCGTTCCCGCCCGGACCTTGAGTCAGCGCGGCGGGGGGTTTGGGAGTTCATGTCCGAAGACCCCTTGACCCCGGAAAGCATTTCGTCCGTCTCCGTTCAGACTGAGGACCCTTCGCGCCAGGAGGGGTCGAGCGACGGCCAGCCCCGGCCCCATCGCCGGCGTCGCCGGCGCCGTCGCCGCGGAGGGCGCGGCGGCGTTCCCGGCGGCGGCGGAGGAAACGGATCTCCCGAGCGCGCCGAGGATCTCAGTGCCACCGGGCCCGAACGGCCGACGGAAGGAGTTCTCTACATTCCGCCGAAGGAGACCGCCCCGGGCGTGCTCGTCTCGGCCAAGGCCAACTATCTGCCGTCGTCGCGCGATCCACTGGTTCCGCGCGAGCTGATCAACCGCGAAGGCCTCGAAGCCGGGGCGTTCGTCGCGGGTCTCGCCGCCGACGGAAACCGGCCGGTCTTGAAGAAGGTCACCTCGGTCGAGGGAATGGACCCGGGAGCTTTCCGCCAGCGTCCCGCCTTCACCGAGCTGATCTCGATCGACCCCAACTCCATCCTTCAGCTCGAGACCGAGCCGGACGAGATGTGCGGCCGGGTCGTGGACCTGCTGGCTCCGATCGGCCGGGGGCAGCGGTGCCTGATCGTCGCGCCGCCCAAGGCCGGAAAGACGACGCTGTTGAAGCGCATGGCGCACGCGGTCGAGGAGAACGACCCCGACGTACACGTGATCGTGCTCCTGATCGACGAACGTCCCGAGGAAATCACGGACTTCCGCCGCAGCGTCACGCGCGGCGAGGTCATCGCCTCCTCGGCAGACCTCTCTGCCGAGAATCACATCGCGGTGGCCGAGATCGTGGCGGAGCGCGCGCGCCGGCTGATCGAGTGCGGCAAGCACGTCATCATCTTCCTCGACTCGATCACGCGCATGGCGCGGGCCTACAACACGATGCAGAAGGGTGGCGGCAAGATCCTCTCCGGCGGCATCGACGCCCGGACGATGGAGAAGCCACGGCGGTTCTTCGGCGGCGCCCGCAACGCCGAGGGCGGCGGGTCGCTCACGATCGTCGCGACGGCCCTGGTGGACACCGGGTCGCGTATGGACGAGATCATCTTCCAGGAGTTCAAGGGCACCGGCAACACGGAGATCCTGCTCGACCGGGATCTCTTCAACCGCCGGATCTTCCCGTGCATCAACATTCCGCAGTCGGGCACGCGCAAGGAAGAGAAGCTCTACGATCCGGTGGACCTGCCCAAGATCGTCAAGCTGCGCCGGGCCCTCGCCGCCGTCGACAAGATCCAGGCGATGGAGCTCGTCCTCGGCCGCCTGTCGAAGTTCCGGACCAACAAAGAGTTCCTCAAGTCGTTCTAGGAGCCCCGGGACCGGCTCGAAGAGTGCCGTCATCCTGAGGAGTGAAGCGACGAAGGATCCCGGACTTGACCAGGGCTCGGCCCTTCGATCGCGGGATGAACGCCGCGCTTCGCGCGACGTTGCCTACTGCTGAGGGTCTGCCTTCGGTGGTCGGCTGTCTCGCTGCGCTCGGGATGACTGGCTCACCGGCCCGCGTCGCGAACCGGTGTAGGATTTCTCTCAAACAACGGGGGAAAACCATGCGCCGCTTAACCCGGAAGATCGGGCTTTTCGGTGGTCCCGGCGCCCTGATGCCCGCGATGGGTGTCAAGAAGCCGCCGCAGACACCGGACAAACCCGACGAAAAGTCCGCCTCAGAGACACCTTCCGTCGAGCCCCTGAAGAAATCCTGGTTCGCGCGGATGTTCGGATCCGAGACGGACGAGAAGAAGTAAAACGGCGCCTCAGCGGCGGCGGCTCTTCCTTTTCGTGCGACCGTAGTCGGGTTCCGCGGTCGTGGCGGCGGCCTTAGGCTTGGGAGCCTCTCGCGTTTCGGGTCGATGCCGGAACCCCGCCGACGGCCGCGGGGCCTGGGCGATGCGGCCCGAGCGGAACAGCTCCTCAGGCGGCCACTCGACCGGGATCTTGCGGCCGATGCGCTCTTCGATCGCGTCCAGCGAAAAGACGTAGTCGTCGCAGGCGAAAGAAACCGCCGTACCTTCGGCTCCGGCGCGCCCGGTGCGGCCGATCCGGTGGACGTAGTCCTCGGAGTCCTGCGGAAGGTCGTAGTTGATGACGTGGGAGACGCCCTCGATGTGGAGTCCCCGGGAGGCCACGTCGGTCGCGACGAGCACGGCGAGCCGGCCTTCCTTGAAGTCCTGGAGCATCTTCAGCCGCCGATCCTGGGGAACGTTGCCGGCCAGAGCCCGGGTGGGGTAGCCGTTGGCCGAGAGGCCGCGCACGAGGTCGGCGGCCGTCGTGCGGCGGTTGACGAAGATCAGGACGCGGCTGCCGCCTTCCTTCTCGAGCAATCCGAGAAGCAGGCGGAACTTCTCGCGGCCGGACACGTGGTACAGGACCTCGGTGATGCCATGGGCACCGACGCGCTCGGGCTCGACCTCGACTTTCTCGGCGTTGTTGGTGTGTTCGTAGGCCAGCTCCATCACGCGCATCGAGAGCGTGGCCGAGAAGAGCAAGGTCTGGCGGCGGTGATACGGAGGACAGCGGCGCAGGATCCGACGCAGGTCCCGGATGAAGCCCATGTCGAACATCCGGTCGGCCTCGTCGATGATGAGGATCTCGACGTCCCGGAAGCTGACGGCGCCCTGCTGCTCGTAGTCGAGCAGCCGTCCCGGCGTGCCGACTAGGAGGTCGGGCACGGTCTTCACCTGCTCGCGCTGGAGGCGATAGTCCATGCCTCCGAAAACCGCCAGCGTGGTCAAGCCCGTGTGGCGCCCGAGGACCTCGGCGTCGGCCCGGATTTGGGCGACGAGCTCCCGGGTCGGGGCGATGATGAGCGCGCGCGGACCGCGCGGGCGGTGGGACGGCTTCTTCTGAAGCAGCCGCGTGAAGATCGTGATCAGGAAGGCCGCGGTCTTGCCGGTTCCAGTCTGGGCCTGGCCCGCCAGGTCGCGGCCGGCCAGAGCGATCGGCAGGGCCTTCTCCTGGATGGGCGTGGCAAAGACGAAGCCCGCGTCGGCGAGGCCCCAGCGGACTTCGTCCGGAAGGGGGTAGTCCGAAAGGAGCGTCTGGGTGAGATGGCGTTCCGAGGGGACCTGAGTCATCGACCAGACGAGATACTACCCCAATCCGCTCTAGCGGATGCGCTTACCCCTGACGCCGATCAGGGGCAGCCCGGTCGCCGCCGCGAGAGCCTCCCCGATCGTGCGCTTCTCCGCCGGGCCGGCCCCTCCGGCGATCGGATAGAGCTTGCCGCCGCCTTCGGCCGCCAGACGCCGTACGGTCCAGGTCCACCACGGAGGAAGAGGCCGAAGCGTTTCCCGCCAGCAGGTCAGCTCGTCGCGGCGTATCCGAGCCACCCGGGTCCTTTCGAAGGCCGTTGTCTTGACGACCACCTCGCGTGCGTCCACCTCGATCGACTCCTCGCCGAACGCCAGCGCCGCAAGTCCCAGAAAGGCAAGGGGTGTGGAGACGAGGAGCGCGAGGGTCAGTGCGATCAAGAGCGGAAGAGGTAGATCCGCAAAGTCCGAGCGTTTCAGTCCCGACTCCCATGCCTCGAACAGTCGCGAGCAGCCGAGCAGGGCCGCCACGGCGACGGCCGCTCCGATTCCCACGATCCTCAGGCGCCAGCCGCGGGCCCTCACGAGTGGGGAGATTTCGACGACGACGCCCCCCGGCCGGGGCTGGATCGAGACGCGGCGCTCCGGTCGCCTGGACAACGTTCCCGATTGTATGATCCGGGCTCCGGCGGAGCCG
>JBKOVK010000089.1:0-5169 GCA_046724475.1 Acidobacteriota bacterium
TGGCGCAGCGCGGTCTCCCAGTCGTCGTTCAAGTCAGGGACGTGACGCGGGAGTCGGCTTCACGTCGGGAGAAATGGTCGTGAAGTCCACGATCGCGGGAGGCGTCTTTGCCTGCCGGCGCCGAATCATGGAGATGATTGCGGCCAGAACGACGACCGCGATACCGGCGACGAACCAGGCGCCCGTCCCGAAGTCGTTCTGAGGGGGCGGGGGCGCGGGGCTGGCCTCTTGCGCCAGAGCGATTCCGGACACCGCGATCGGAAGAATCGCCGCCATCAATGACCGACACGTGGATCGCATGACTTGCTCCTTCGCCGCTGGACGTCGAACCGAGACGCCACGGCGCGGCGCCCGGCATTCTCGTCACTTTTCGGTCGGAGTTCGTCAGAAGAGTCCGGCGAAGGGCGAGCGAAGCGAGAACGATAAGACTCTATCACCTCTTCGCGGAGCGCGCGTCGATTCTGATCGCCAACTCGACGCCGCGATCTGTGGTACGGTCGAGATCCTTCAAGGAACAAGTCGGCCTCGAAACCTTGTCGTCGCCGTCCTTCTTTTCGAAGTCGGGATTTCCCGATGGAGGACTCACTTCCCAAGGGCCAGGAGTATTCGTCATGAGATACGCACGCAAAGTCCACTTTCAGATCAAAAGCGGCAAGGAGCAGGAGTTCGCCGGCGTGTTCGAGAAGGATGTTCTTCCGTTGCTTCAGAAGCAGGAAGGCTTCCAGGAGGGAATGACGCTGGTCAACACCAAGGGCGCCCAGGCCATCAGCCTCTGGGATAACCGCAAGAGCGCGGATGCGCACCAGACGGCGGGTTATCCGCAGCTTCTCGCCAAGCTCAACACCGTCATCGAAGGAACTCCGACGGTCGAGACCTACGAGACCGCTTCCTCCTACGCCCGCGCCTGATCACGAATCGAAACCGGGCGAGTCGACCCGTTCAGAGGCCCCTCGTGAGGGGCCTCTTTTTTTGCCCCTCAACAACGAAAAGGGCGGCCCGCGAAGGCCGCCCGAAGACCCTCACCGGAGCGTGACGACTACTTGGAATCCGCCGTCGGGATGGGGTCGAGAGCCTTGGGCTTGACCTGCACGTGATTCATCTTGCCGTCCCTCTGGAGCATCGCCACATAGGCTACGACCTGGCCTTCCCTCGTAATGGAGCTGACTCGGCCGAGCTTGCCGTTGCCGATGACGTTGGTGAAATCGGTCTGGACGGGTGAGGGAACCTTGTCCCACCATCTCAGAACGCCTGACCGGTCGAGAAGGAGATCAGCCAACCCCGGTGCCCGGCCGGGTCTCGCTGGAAGGCGTAGCCCGCGTCGATGCGAAAGACGTTCATGACCGGCGCCCACGCCATTGCCAGGCGCAAGCCGACGCCCGCGTCCACCTTGATCTCGGAAAGGCTCAGACTCCGCGTTGGTCCTCCGACGAGCCCGGCATCGGCAAACACCGCAACGCCCGGCGAGATCAGTCCGAACAGCTGCCTGCCGCTGAAGATCCGATGCTCGAGGTTGAGAATGACGCGGGTGTCCCCTTCGAAGGCGCGAAGATGGTAGGCGCGCAGGCCGGCCGCAGCGTCGGCAAAGATCTGGACGTCGCGGTCCAGGTTCCACCCGCGCAGCGCGGCGAGCTGCGCGACGAAGGTCTGCCGCGGCGCCGTCTCGAATCGGCGGACATAGAGCACGTTCGCTGACAAGAGGGAGTTCTGGAGGCTCGGGCCCACCCTGCTGTCGAAGCCCACGCGCGCCTGGACGAAACCCGAGGCGCCGACCCGGAATCCCGCGCCAACCTCCGCACCGACGATCCCGGTCGTTTCGGCGACGCCGAACGCCGCGGGCGAGATCCCGAGCCGCAGCAAGAGGCGGGGGCCGACGCCGATGTCCTCGTACCGCACATCGTGGTTGACGTAATTCCACTTCAGAAAATCGGAATGGAGCGCCTCGTACTGCAGGAACACGTAGCGAAACCGGCGATCCGCGGGCAGCGCTTCGAGGTCGGTTCCGCCGGTGGAGGCCGCTCGGAATCGATCCTCGCGCAGGTCGAGGCCGACGCTCAGGCGCGACGCATTCCCCTCCTCTGCCGAAAGAGCGATGCCATACGCCGCGAGAAGCCGGAAATGATCGGCGCCATAGGTCGACTGGACCGCACCACCTTCCGCATACGTGAACTCGTCGCGCCGGGTGTCCGCGTAGGCGATCTCGGCCGACCACGGAGCCGCCGTCGAGTAGAAGGGGCGGCGAACCTCGAGAATCCTCGCGGATCCGTCCGAGTTGTTCGCGTAGAGCACATGGGCCGTCGTGAACGGGAGAAGAAAATTGGGAGTCAGGAGCTCGACAGACCGGTACGTCCGTTCCTGATCCTTGGCAAAGGCGAATCGCAGCAGGCTCCCCGTTCCGAGGAAGTTCTTCTCGCCCAGGGCAATGCCGCCTCGCATGTCCCCACCCCCGCTGCCGGCGGAGAGACCGACCTGCACGGTCCACGCGTCCTGGGTGTTCACCTGGACGTCCACGACTCCGTCGCGGACTTCGCCGGCAACGATGGAAACCGATCGAAACAAGCCCAGGGCCCGGAGGTTCCGCTCGGCTTCTGCGAGGACGGCGGGATCGTAGACGTCCCCCTCTTCGAAGATCAGGAGACGACGAACCGTCGACTCGAGGGTGACGACATGGAGCGCGTTGGCGCCGCGATTGAGGAAGCCTCGGTCCTCGGGGCCGAATACTTCAGCCGTGTTGACGACGACGCGGCCGATGAACACCGGCTCGGCCGCGTCCAGGAAGCAAGGCGACAGTCCTGCCCAGATCAGGAGAGCCAGGCCGACGACACGTTCACGCGTCCGTCGGTCGAGCTGACGCCTACGGACGCAGCGGCTGCGTTCCGCCCCGACTCGAATCCTCGACCGGAACTCCACGGATCGGCTCCTCGATTTTCGGGAGACCTCGATCATGGGGCCGCCATTCCGGCGGGTCCAATCGTTTGTTTCTTAGAGGTTGATCACTCCTGGCGATGGATGCGCCGGGCAAGAAAAAAGGCGGGGGCACTCCCCCGCCTTTGCGGATCCTGTGACGCGTTCCGCTTACAGGGATGCGGGTCCTTTCAGCTCGGGGGAGATGGTTGTGAAGTCTACGATCGAGGTCCGCTTCTTCGTTCGCCGGCTTCGAATCTTGGAGATGATGACGGCCAGACCAGCGATCGCCATGCCGGCGAGAAGCCAGCCGCCAATGCCCATCGTGGTCTGAGACTTGGTCTCCTCGACGGCGACCGTGTTGGCCGCGGCCGGCGCGATGCTCTTCAGGGAAGCCGCCGGGGCTTGCGGAGGAGGCAGGCTCGCGGTTGTGTTGGCGGCCGCCGTGCCTGCCGCGGGCGCGGCCTCCTTGAGGGACCCGGCCGCCTCGATCTCAGGCCTGGCTACGGGCTTCGTTGCGGTCTTCTTCGTTACGCGCCTGGTGGTCGTTGCGACGGGTTTCTCCGCCTGGGGCTGCTCCACGGTCGCGGGAGCCGCGGTTTCGACAGCCAGGGCCTCGGGGCCCAGGGTCAGCGCAGGCTCGACGGGCGGCGCCGTCTGGTCAGCAGTGGGCGCGCGTGCGACGGCCTGGGCGTTAGGGTCCGCGACGGGGAGCGGCGGGAGCTCGGCGGGTTTCGCGACATCGGGAGCCGGCGGCGGGGGCGCCGGGTCCTGCGCCGAGACGACCCCGGCTGCCGCGATGAAAAGAATCGCTGCCATGAACAACCGAATCGTGGATCGCATGACTTTCTCCTTCGCCGATCGAAGTCGAGCGGAGACGCTACGGCGCGGCGTCCTGCATTCTCGTCGTCTTTTCGATCGGGATTCGTCAGAAGGAGTCTGGCAAAGGGCGAGCGAAGCGAGAACGCAACGAGCCTATCACTGACATAGCGGCGCGCCGGCGTCGATTACTAGCGTTAGAAACGTCGAAGACGATCGTTGTGAAATAAGCGGATCTCTGACGGCGCAGGTCGTAAGTGGTATATGGTGGGAAGGCCCCCCAAGGTGGAACGCGCCTGTTCCCACTCAGAAGGCAGGAGGAATCCATGAATCGCACAACTCGAGTCATTGCCGGCATCGCCATAGGTCTCGTCATCGCTGCCGGCGTATATGCCAAGGAGAAGAAGATCAAGCAGTCCGACCTGCCTCCGGCCGTTCAGCAGACGGCGGAGCAACAGAGCGCCGGCGAGGGGATCACAGTCACGGGATACACAGTGGAAAAAGCCGAGGGCGGGACGCTCTATGCGATGAATCTCGTCTCCGATGGCCTCGCGCGGAAAACGGTCATCGGCTCAGACGGTACGCTCGTCTCGGTGCAGCAGGAGATGGCCTGGGACAAGGTTCCCTCAGCCGTCCAGACCGATTTCACCAACGTCACCGGCAAGGGCAAGCTCGGCCCCGTCAGCTCGATCACGAAGGATGGACAGATCGTGACTTACGAGGCCACTCTCGTGACCTACGGCAATGCGGCCCACGTGCAGGTCAAACCCCATGCCCCCGCTCTCGAACCCATCCCGACAGCGGATTCCAAGTAATGCTCTGGTCACGCACCGGTGAGGGTCTGTGGGCGGCTATTAAGGCCGCCCTTTTTCTTTGTCTTCCGGCGCAAAAAAAGAGGCCCCTAACGGGGCCTCATAACGGGTCGACTCGACCGATTTCGATTCGTGGTTAGGCGCGCGCGTACGAGGTGGCGTTCTCGTAGATCTCGACCGTCGGCGTTCCCTCGATGACGGGGGCGAGCTTGGCGAGAACCTTCGGATAGCCCGCCGTCTGATATGCCTCGGCGCTCTTGCGGTCATCCCAGAGGCTGATGGCGTGGGCGCCCTTGGGGCTGACCATCGTCAGTTCCTCGCGGAAACCGTCCTGCTTCCTGAGCAGCGGAAGAACATCCTTCTCGAACAGGCCGGCGAACTCCTGCTCTTTACCATTCTTGATCTTGAACTGAACATTGCGTGCGAATCTCATGGCGGATACTCCTGGAGCCCTTGAGGAGAGAAACTTCGTCGGGAAATCCCCGACTTCGAAAAGAAGGACGGCGACGACAAGGTTTCGAGGCCGACTGTTCCTTAGAAGGAATCCCACCGTATCACACATACCGTGGCGTCAAGTGGAAAGCGTCCGCAATGACATACACGAGCTGCGGGCGACGCTCCTCATACACTCCAGGGC
>JBKOVK010000224.1:0-7690 GCA_046724475.1 Acidobacteriota bacterium
ATCCTGGTTCGCATGTCGTCTCCGTGGTTAGGGCGGGACTCTATCCCACCGCCCACCGTCAGTGGAGAGTGACGATCAGCAGAGTCCGGTCGTCTTCGGCAGGTCGGAGCCCCGTGTGCGCGTCTACCGCTGTCAGCAGCGCCCGGCGCAGGGCCGCGGCGCCGTCGGCGGCATGCTCTCGGAGCACGGCCTCGAAACGCTCAAAACCGAAGGGCTGCTCGCCGGCATCGAGGGCTTCGATGAAGCCGTCCGTGTAGAGGACCAGAAGGTCTCCGGCCTCGAACTGGTATTCCTGCTCCGGAAACACGCGTCCCGGAAAGAGTCCCAGAGGCAGCGCCGGAAGCGCCAGCGCCTCGACCCGACCCGACGAGATCCGGTAGGGAGGGAGCTGTCCGGCGTTGGTCAGGAGTCCCCGCCGGCGGTCCGCTTCGTACTCGAGCGTCACCAGCGTCATGTAGTGGCGCGGATCCGTCGACCGATAGATCAGATCGTTCAAACGCGCGAAGAGCTCCGCGCCTCCGTGCCCCGTCTCGACCAGCGTCGCCAGCGCCGCCTTGACCATCGCGACGAGGAGCCCGGTCGGCAGGCCATGCCCCGAGACGTCCCCGATCGCGACGACGGTCTTTCCTCCCGGCGCGGAGATGTAGTCGTAGTAGTCGCCGCCGATCTCGTCCGCCGGACCGAAGTGCGCGTGCACGTCGAGCCCGTCGAGGGAGCCTTCCGTCGAGGGGAGAAGCTTGCGCTGGATCGTGCGGGCGATCGCAATCTCGGCCTCGAGCCGCTCCTTGGCCGCGGTCTCGGCAAGAAGGCCCTGCATCGACGCGGCCATTCCGTCGAAGGATCGGGTCAGGTCGCCGATCTGGTCCCGGGATTTCGACGCGATCCGCACCGAGAAGTCACCGCGCGCGACGGCCTGTGTGGCGCGCGTCAGTTTGTTCACGTTGCGGGCGATCGAACCGGCGAGCACGAACGCGATCGTGAGCGCCGCGAGATAGACGAACAAGAGCAGCCCTCCGACGACCACGTACGCGATCTGGAAGGCGCGGGCGATTTCCGATACGCCCTGCTGGAAAAACTCGTTGGTGATCTGCTGCGGTGAGGCGCGGGCCGAGAGAATCGCGACGTTGCCGCCGTTCGCGGCCTCCTCCTCGACCGCGTTGGCGACGGTCTCGAGGTAGTAGGCCCGGATCCAGTTTCCTTTCCAGGCGCCTGTTCCGGGAGGAGGAGCGTTGCGCGGAGGAACGAATCCGGACGAGTCCTCCTTGGCGCCGGAGACCTTGAGACCCGGAGGCTCCGTCTCGTCGGTCGCCTGGATGTTGAGTCCCTTCTCGGTGCGCGTCGCCCTCTCGAGGTCCACGGACACCGGATAGCCGGTGCGGTCGGCGAGATCCTGGATCCAGGGCGCCTTGGGGTCGCTCAGATTCAGGAGCCGCGCGGCCTTCGCTCCCTTTTCCGGGATCGCGAGCCATGCGTCGTTGCCGTTGGCCAAGAACCCCGGCCGCGCGAGCTCGCCGAGCCAGGGAGCCTTCTGGCCGCGCTTGAGCCACGCGACGTCGGAGGTCTCGACGAGTCCGGCCGCACTGGCCGTCACCCGCGGCAGGGAAGCGTCGTTCGCCACGGCCCGCTCGCCGACCGCCGTGATCTCGCGGCGCAGCCGGCTCGCCATGAACTGGTGCGCCAGGATGTAGGCCGACAGCAGCAGCAGGATCGCCAGCAGCGGAATCGGCACGATTCCGATCAGAAAGTAGGAGAAGGCGAGGCGAAGCGTCGTCCGGCGGACGATGAGGCGGAACGCCACGGCCGCCGCGCGCCAGAGCAGGACGAGGCCCGCGCAGAATGCGATGCCGCCGAGCGCGGGTCCCCAGCAGCCCTCGTCGGCGTTCAGCAGGTGCAGCGCGACATTCGCGCAAGCGGCAATCGCGAAGACCGCGAGCCAGATTCGCGTCGATTTTCGAAGCCCCACGGCCACCCCATTCTATGCAGCGGCCTCCGCGCGGCCTGCTACAATGCGTTGGGACGTGAAGTTCCTCCGGCAAGCGGCGCTGCTCCTGCCCTCGGCCTTCCTCCTCAACGTCCTGATCTTCCTTCTGACGCACGGCCGCCAGGACCCCGGCTTCGGGACGTTCCCGTTCTTCCAGGAGTGGTTCGGCGACGCGGCCGCCGCGCGTCCCCCCGAGACCCGGTTCGTCGAGCAGGCGCTGGTCTTCTTCCTTCCGGCGTACCTGCTTGCCCTGCTCTTTCTGCTCGCGATCGTCCTGGGGGAGAAGGTCCTCTTCGGCGCCCGCGCGCGGAAGAAGGGATCGGCTTTCGGCGCCGCGTTCGCGTCGGTCTATCCGGTGCTCTTCCTCGTCGCCTCCGGAGCCGCCATGTGGGTGGGCGAGCGCGTGGCGACGGCCCAGGCGCCCGGCACGCTCGTGGCGCCGCTGCTCGCCGCGGCTGCCCCGTTCGCGGGCGCCGCCCTGGCGATTCTTCCCGCCGCCGTCCTGGCCGGGCCCGTGGCGATCTTCCGGGCGAGCTTCGCATGAGCGCCCCCCGCTCGATCGTCGTCCTGGACTTCGGCGGCCAGTACACGCAGCTGATCGCCCGGCGCATTCGCGAAGCGCGCGTCTTCTCGGTGGTGCTGCCTCCCGACGCCTCGGCGGAAGAGATTCGCCGCTGGAATCCGGCGGGAATCATTCTTTCGGGAGGGCCGCAGAGCGTCTACGAGAAAGGCGCGCCCCTTCCGTCCGTTGATCCCGCGAGCCTCGGCGTGCCGGTTCTCGGCCTGTGCTACGGCATGCAGTGGATCGCGCACACCGTCGGCGGACGCGTCGCCAACGAGGGCCGCGAATACGGGCGCGCGACGGCGAAGGTGGCCACGGATTCGGAGCTCTTCGCGGGTCTGGAGCCCGAGCAGACGGTCTGGATGAACCACGGCGATTCCATCGTGGCCGCTCCGCCGGGGTACCGCGTCGTCGCTTCCACGTCCTCGGCGCCCGTCGCCGCGTTCGAAAACCCGGCGAAGGCCGTGTACGGAGTGCAGTTCCACCCCGAGGTCAGTCACACCCTCCACGGCACACAGGTCCTCCAGAACTTTCTCTTCCGCGTGTGCAAGGTCGAGCCCAGCTGGACGATGTCGAACTTCCGGCAGGAGCGGGTCGCGGCGATCCGCAAACAGGCTCCGTCGGGCTCGGTGATCTGCGCCCTTTCCGGAGGCGTGGACAGCTCCGTGACCGCTCTGCTGCTGCGCGAGGCGCTGGGCGAGCGCGTCTACCCGATCCTGGTGGATCACGGTCTCATGCGCGCGCACGAAGCGCGCCAGGTCGTCGAGGCGTTCGGTCACCTCGGTATCCCGATCCGCGCCGTGGACGCCTCGGCCCTCTTCTTCGAAAGGCTGGCGGGTGTCACGGATCCCGAGCAGAAGCGCAAGATCATCGGGCGGACTTTCATCGACGTCTTCGAGAAGGAGGCGAAAAGCATCCCGAACGCCAAGTACCTCGCGCAGGGGACGCTCTATCCCGACGTCATCGAGTCGGTCTCGATCAAGGGCCCGTCGGCGGTCATCAAGACGCACCACAACGTCGGCGGGCTTCCCGAACGCCTCGGCTTCGAGCTGATCGAGCCCGTGCGCGAGCTCTTCAAGGACGAGGTGCGGCTGCTCGGCGCCGAGCTCGGCCTTCCTCGCGAGTTCCTGGCGCGCCACCCGTTTCCGGGACCCGGGCTCGCCGTGCGGATTCCGGGAGAGGTCACGCCCGAGAAAGTCGCACTGCTCCAGAAAGCCGACGAGATCGTTCTGGACGAGATCCGCCGTGCCGGCCTCTACGATGCCATCGCTCAAGCGTTCGCGGTCCTCCTGCCGGTCCGTTCGGTGGGCGTGATGGGCGACGGGCGGACGCACGAGCACGTCCTCGCCGTGCGCGCGGTCCAGACGACCGACTTCATGACCGCCGACTGGTTCCGGATGCCCCACGAGGTCCTCGACGCGATCGCGAGCCGGGTCGTAGGCGAGGTCCGGGGGATCAACCGGGTCGTCTACGACGTGACGTCCAAGCCTCCCGCCACCATCGAGTGGGAGTGACCCCCGCGCCGCAATCGCGGCGCGAGGGCCGTCCCGGAAAACGAAACGACAAAACTCGGTTCGCCGAGCCCGGGCTATTTTCGCTCAGCCGGGGCGCCCGGCGATGGTTGCCGCCGCTTACGCCAGAGGCCGACGATCGCCGTCAGCAGCCCGAGGACGATCTCGTCGACGAACGGGATGGGGTCCGGGATCAGGAGATCCGCGATCGTCACCGTCAGGAGAATCAGGAACAGCACCGGAAAGCGCAGGTTGAGGCGGGAAAGCGCGCCCGCGATGAGGCCCCGGGTTAGCCGGCGGGGAACCGTTGTCACGCAGACTCCAGGCATCGTCGGATCGTCTCGAGGCCGGCGCGGACGCGCGAGGGCTCTCCGCCGAAGGCGACACGGAAGTGCGCCGGCGCCCCGAAGAATCGACCCGGCGCGACGGCCGTACCCGTTTCGGAAAACAGCCGCTCGACGAAGGGCCCCGCGTCGGCGACACCCGAGAGGCGCGGGAACGCCAGCGTCGCCCGGGTGGGGGCGCACTCGAGCTTCGGTTCGCCCGACAGGAACTCGGCGAACGCGCGACTGTTTTCTTCCACGATTCGCCGGGCGCGGGCGGCCAGGGCCGGGAGGTGCCCGAAGGCGATCGTGCTCAGCCGGTCGGCGGGCATGGAGGACCAGACGTCCACCACGTCCCGAGCGCGGCGGATCCTCTTCGCGACGTCTTCGGAGGCGATTGCCCACCCGCAGCGCAGCGACGCCAGGCCGTAGGCCTTCGTCAGGCTCGAGGTCGTGACGACGCGCTCCGAGAGAAGGGCCGCGGTTTCCGGCCGATTCTCGAGCACGACGTCGCGGTACACCTCGTCGATGAGGACGTGGAACCCGCGCGCCTCGGCAAGTTGCGCGAGCTCCCGCAGAGATGCCTCGGACGCCAGCGCTCCGGACGGATTGTGAGGATTCGAGAGGATCACGAGCCGGGTTCGCGGGGTCAGGGCGGCCGCGACGGCGCCGGGGTCGAGCGCGTAGCCGTCCTCGAAGCGCCGCGGGAAGGTGGCGACGCGGGCGCGGAGCAGGCGTGCTGCGCCCGGGAGCGGATCGTAATTCGGCGTTTCGACGAGGACCTCGTCGCCGGTGGAGAGCAGCGCGGCACACGCGAGGAAGTTGGCTCCCGAGCAGCCCGGAGCCGCGGCGACGCGGCGAGGGTCGACTCTCGAGTGCCGGCCGATCGCCTCGAGCAGGGGAGGGTAACCCTCGGGACTCTCGCCCGCGATGTCCACCGCCTCGCGAGCGCCGGGCAGATCGTCGAGCGAGCAGGCGAGCAGGTTGCTTCCGGCCAGGTCGATCGCCGGCCGGGGACGCGTCTTGGACCACTCCATGTAGGGCGCGGGCGGGATCACGGAGCCTCGCTCCTTCGCTTTCGCTCGAAGTAAACGTACACGGGAATGCCGGCGGCCAGCAGCGCCGCGCCGATCGCGGAGCGTTTCGGGTTGGTTCGGATCGCGCTTGCGACGACCAGGAGCGCGGCCGCCACGAAAAGCGCCGGGACAACCGGATGACCGGGCAGCCGGAACGCTGCGGCGTCGCGACCTTCGGCCGGAAACCGCGCGCGGAAGCGGAAGACCGCGGCTACGGTCAACCCGAAGAAGATCCAGTCGCCGAAGACCACCGAGTCCACGAGCTCGCCGTAGGTCCCGGTCAGGACGAGCACGATGCCCCAGAGAGCCTGGAGGACGATCGCGAGCACCGGCGTCTTGAAGCGGGGATGGAGGCGCCCGAGCGCGGGAATGAACGACCCGTCCGCCCCCATCGCATAATAGATCCGGGTCTGGGCCAGCAGCGTCAGGTCCAGGAACCCGAAAGCCGAGACGGCGATCGCGGCCGAGATCAGGCGATCCCCGCCCGGCCCCAGGATCCTGCGCACGGCGTCGGCCGCCGGTGTCGGCGTGGCCGCGAGTCCCTCCCGCGACAGCACCGTCAGGTAGACGACGTTGGCCAGCAGGTACACGGTGATCACGATGGCGGTGCCGGCCATCAACGCCCGGGGCAGGGTGCGGCGCGGCTCGGTGGTCTCCTCGGCGAGCAGGTTCACGCTCTGCCAGCCCCCGTAGGCGAAGAGGATCGGCACGAGCGCCGCTCCGAAGGCCAGGATCGGAGTCGCGAAGGCCGTCGGCGCTTCGAGGGCGGGGGGAGGGGCCGCCGAGGCGCGTCCGAGGAGAAGCCCGCCTCCGATCAGGACCGCCAGGGCCGCGAGCTTCAGGATCACCAGCACGTTCAACAGGCGACTTCCCGGCTTCACGCCGATGATGTTGACCGCCGCCACGACCGCGATGGCGATCGCCGCTCCGGCGGAGGCGCTGAAGTCGCGCCCGATCAGGCGCAGGGCGTACTGCGAGAAGGTGATCGCCACCGCCCCGAGGCCGCCTCCCTGGATCATCAGGAGCGAGGCCCAGCCGAAGAGAAAGGCGACGAGAGGATGGTAGGCCTCGCGCAGATAGACGTATTCCCCACCGGCTTTCGGAAACAGCGACGCAAGCTCGGCGAAGGCCAGGGCTCCGGCCAGAGCGATCGCGCCTCCCACCAGCCAGGCCGCGAGGACGAGGCCCGCCGACGGGAGCCGCTGGGCCACGACGGACGGGAGGATGAAGATGCCCGAGCCGATGATTCCGCCCACGACCACCATGGTCGCGTCGAAAGTGTTGAGGGCGCGGCGGAAAGGCATGTCGCGCCCGTCTAGTGGTAGTAGGGCTTGACCTGTCCCAGCTCCGGGCCGACGAAGTTCCCTGCGGCGTCGAACACGTACGCCACCGCCGCGTAGCCGAGGGGTTTGCAGGCGTGACAGTCCTTCAGGTCGTAAACCGCCGCGAAGCGCTGCCCCTCGGGCGAGGGAAGGACCCGGGGACCGTCTTTCGTGGAACGCGGGAACACGAGGATCTTGGTGTTGTCGAGCCTGAGCGTCTTGTAGACCGAGTTGGGCTCGAGCAGCTTCTGGAGGGGCGCCACGTCCCAGACGTCGACGATCGGCGGCGTGCCGTTGACCAGGAGCCAGACCCAGTTTTCGTTGGCGCGAAACGGGTACACGGCCAGCGCCACGTCCACGCGGCCCGTTTCGCGCAGAGAGCTCAGGTACGCCTGATTGCCCATTCGCCGCGTGAAGGCCAGGGCCGCCGGCGAAGCGCCCGCTTTCTTCATCTGCGCCGCAAAGCACTCCCCGAGGGCGTCGCCCGACTGCGTCCCGCAACTGGCGTGCAGAGCGTCGATGAAGTTCGACGCCGGCTTAAAGACCGCGTCCGGTCCGATCGGCTTCGAAGCATTGTTCTTCGGGTCGGGTGAGACCGAGAGCGATGCGGCGAAGAGGAAAAAAACTGCGACAGCGAACATCCGGTTCTCCTCGTTGGCGAGAGAGAGTATCGCGGCTTGTTGGCGGGAACGACCATCGCGGCTAGAATCGAACCTCGATGCCCGGCGACTTCGTCCACCTCCATCTCCACAGTCAATACTCCCTCCTCGACGGCGCCAACCGACTCCCCGAGCTCTGCCGCCGCGTCGCCGAGCTGGGCATGCCGGCGGTCGCGGTCACCGACCACGGCAACATGTTCGGCGCCTTCCATTTCTTTCACGAGGCGCTGCAGAACGGCATCCGCCCGATCGTGGG
>JBKOVK010000247.1:0-18099 GCA_046724475.1 Acidobacteriota bacterium
GAAGTCACGCAGGCGGCCGAGGCCTGAGGGAATCCCGAGTCGACGAACCTTCTCCGGGAACACGTAGATCCCGGCGGTCACGGCGTCGCCGGAGGCGCCACCGACGACCGAGACGCGTCCGTGCCGGGTCGTCGTGACCCACAGCGGCTTCTCGTCGTCCACATATCGGGTCACGCCCAGGACCGTCGCGCCGGCGTCGGCGCGTTCGGCCTGGCGGACGAAGCTGACGAAATCCTCTCGCGGACAGTACGCGTCCACCGTCGACACGAGGAGCCTCCCGGCGGGCGCCGCGTCCAGAACGGCGCGGAAGCTTTCGAGGGAGGACTTTGTGGTCTTCACGAGGATCGTGGAAACGAGCCGCCCGAAGCGTTCCCGCACGAGGGTCTCGCAGTCGCGCTCGACCTCGTTGAAGATGACCGCCGCCGAGGAGATGCCCGCGGCCTCGAAGTTGCCGAGGACGTGCTCGATGAGCGTCACGCCGCCGACGGAGATCAAAGGTTTGGCCACTCCGAGCGACTTCAGACGGGAACCTTCGCCCGCCGCGATTACACCACCCGAGACGATCGCGCTCAAGAAAACACCCCGGGACGCTCCCGACGTCAGGCCCGAACGGGCAGGAGAGCTTTCAGCTCCTGGGGCAACGGGAACGAGACGTCTTCCTTCACGGTCTCGAACTCTTCGACCTCGACGACGCCTAGCCGCTCGCGCGCGAACGACACGACCTCCTGGACCAGGATCTCCGGAGCGGACGCGCTGGCCGTCAGGCCCAGGACCTTCACGCCCGCCAGCCACTCGGGCCGGATGTCGCGCGCTCTCTCGATCAAGTGCGACGCCACGCCGTTGGCCCGCGCCACCTCGCACATCCGCAGCGAGTTGGACGAGTTGGGCGCTCCCAGGACCAGCAGCATGTCCACGTGCGGCGCCATCGCCTTGACCGCGTCCTGGCGATTCTGCGTGGCGTAGCAGATGTCCTGCTTGGACGGGGCCCTCAGGTTGGGGAAGCGCCGTTTCAGGACCGCCAGGATCTCCCGCGTGTCGTCGATCGAGAGGGTCGTCTGCGTCAGGTACGCGACGCGGTCGGGATCCGGGACCTGGACCCTCTCCGCGTCTTCCTTCGTTTCCACGAGGCGGATCGCGTCGGGAGCCTCGCCGAGAGTGCCGACGGTCTCGTCGTGGTCATGGTGGCCGACGAGAATGATCGTGTAACCCTGCTTGGCGTAGTGAATCGCCTCCAGGTGCACTTTCGTGACGAGCGGGCAGGTCGCGTCGATCGTCTGGAGCTTCTTCCGCTGGGCGAGCTGGCGGACCTGGGGCGCGATGCCGTGCGCCGAGAAGATCAGCGAGGCGTTGTCGGGGACTTCGTCGACCTCTTCCACGAACCGCGCTCCCTTATCGCGCAGCTCGTCGACGACGTAGCGGTTGTGGATGATTTCCTTGCGGACGTAGACCGGGCCGTCGACCACCTCGAGCGCCTTCTCGACGACGTCGATCGCCCGCACGACGCCCGCGCAGAACCCGCGCAGTCCGGCCACCAGGAGCTTCTCGACGCGAATGCCCGAGAAGTCCGGAGCGGCCGGCGTCACCAGTTCACCGTTTCCGCGAACTTCTCCTTCTTGCGAAGCTCCGGGTCCGGTGCGGCGGTCGGGAAGGATCGAGCCAGGTCGGGGAACTTCGCGTAGACCGTCTCGACGACGCCTTCGACGTCGAGCTTCAGGTTATGGCGCTGCTGCGCCTGCGGGCTGTGATCGATGAATTGATCGCCGATCGCGTGGACCTTCAGGCCCTGGGTGGGCAGGCCCGCCGAATGGAAGGCCTCGACCACGCCGGCGCCGAAGCCGCCGATCGCGAGATGCTCTTCGAGCGTCAGAATGCGCGGGCAGGAGGAGGAGATCCGCGCCAGCAACTCCATGTCGAGCGGCTTGGCGAATCGGGCGTTGGCCACACCGCAGGAGATGCCGCGGCGGGACAGCTCGTCGGCCGCCGCGAGCGCGACCGACACCATCGAACCGTACGCCAGCAGTGTCAGGTCCCGTCCCTCCCGCAGGATCTCGCCCTTGCCGATCGGAACGGTCTTCAGAGTCTCGTCCAGCTCGACGCCCAGCGCGATGCCGCGCGGGTAGCGGACCACGAAGGGTCTGCCCGACTGGATGGCGGTGTACAGAACGTGCTGCAGCTCGTTCTCGTCCTTGGGCGCGGCGACCGTCATGTTCGGAATGACGCGGCTGTAGGAGATGTCGAAGACGCCCTGGTGCGTCTTTCCGTCGTCGCCGACGAGTCCCGCCCGGTCGATGCAGATCGTCACCGGCAGGTTCTGGAGGGCGACGTCGTGGATGAGCTGGTCGAAGGAGCGCTGGAGGAACGTCGAGTAGATCGCGACGACCGGCTTCCAGCCCTCTTTGGCCATGCCGCCGGCGCAGATCACCGCGTGCTCCTCGGCGATGCCGACGTCGAAGACACGGTCGGGAAAGCGCTTCTTGACCTCGATCAGACCGGTGCCTTCGAGCATCGCGGCGGAGAAGGCCACGATCTTGGGATCCTTCTCCATCATGGTCATCAGCGTCTTGGCGAAGACCTGCGAGTACGTGAAGCGGGCGCCGGAGCCGGGGGCACCCGTCGGCGTACCCGGCTGGTGGAACTTGGAAGGGTTTTTCTCGGCCTGCTGGAATCCGCGACCCTTGTGGGTCAGGGCGTGGATGACGACCGGGGTGCCGTCGGAGGAGACGTCCTTGGCGCGCGCGAGGGCTTCCTCGAGCTCCCGGAAGTCGTGGCCGTTGACGGGACCGACGTAGTGGAACCCCAGCTCGTCCCAGATCAGGTTGGGGAAGAAGAGACCCTCGACCGAGCTCTTGAGCTTCCGCGCCAGCTCCCACGCCTTGTCGCCGTGGGGGAGACGCTTGAAGAAGCTGTGTCCCGCGCCGATGAATTTCTGGTACGTCGGGTGGAGCTCGAAACGGTTTCTCCAGTGAGCGAGCCAGCCCACGTTCTCGGAGATCGACCAGCCGTTGTCGTTCAAGACGATGATGAGGCGCTTGGGCTTGACGTGAACGATGTTGTTGAGCGCTTCGTACGACGGACCCGAGGTCAGCGCTCCGTCGCCCACGATGACGACCACGTAAGGATCCTTCTTCTCGCCCTGGACCGCCATCGAGACGCCGAGCCCGTAGGAGAGCCCGGTCCCGGCGTGACCCGCGGCCAGCGTGTCGTGCGGACTCTCGGAGGGCTCCGCGAATCCCGACAGGCCTCCGGGGGTTCGGATCGACGGGAACTGGTCGCGCCGTCCGGTGACGAGCTTGTGGGTGTAGCACTGGTTGGACGTGTCCCAGACCAGACGGTCCTTCGGGCTTTCGAAGGCGCGGTGGAGCGCGAGGGTCAGCTCCACGACGCCGAGATTGGAGGCGAGGTGACCGCCGGTCTTCGTGATCGTCTGCACGATCACGTCGCGGCACTCCTGCGCCAATTGGGCTAATTGCTCGTGAGAGAGCCCTTTGAGGTCCTTGGGCCTCTCGATCCGACTCAAAATGGACATAGGATTGCCTACCCCTCCGAAGGCGAAAAGAAACGCGAATGATACTCTACAACTTCGTATGTCTAATTCACTGAAAAAGGGCAGCCAGGAGCACAAAGAGCTTCTCTGCCGGACGTTTATCGACACGCACGACCCCTTCCGGCCGGCCGACATCCGGTGGCCGGACTTAGACCCCGAGAGCCTCGAGAGGCTCAAGTCGATGCCGATCTGGAACGAGGCCACCCGGACCGAGGCGGCCACAGCCGTCAAGGTGCAGTCTCTGGGTGACACCGAGAAGGACCCTCTTCTGGCCGAGGCCATCAGCCTGCAGGGGTACGAGGAGGGTCGTCACGCGGAGGTCCTGCGCCTCCTGACCCGGCACTACCGGATCGAGGTCGCTCCGTTTCCTCCTCCCGAGGTGCCGAAGGACCCGACCCTGGCGTTCCTCCGGACGGGCTACGGGGAGTGCCTGGACTCCTTCTTCGCGTTCGGTCTCTTTCGGCTGGGCGAGCGGGCGGAGGTGTTTCCCAAGCCGTTCATCTCCATCTTCGAAACGATCATGCAGGAGGAGGCCCGGCACATCCTCTTCATCGTCAACTGGGCGGCGTACCTCCGCGCGCAGCGTCCAATCCTGCTTCGCCCTGGCTTCGACGTCTGGCGCGGGTGGAACATCGGGGCGCAGGCCTTCGATCGCCTGACGGGCGCGATGCGGATGGCTGGCGGAGATGGAAAGAAAAAGAATCCGAAGGACATCGCCCCCGATCAGGACAAGGCGCAGACCGGCTTCACGCTGAAGTCTCACTCGGTGTTCGGAGACTTCTCGCTGCGTTCTTTCCTGGAGCTGTGCCTGGAGGAGAACGACAAGCGGCTTTCTCCTTACGACCCGAGGCTTCTGCGCCCCACGCTCGTGCCGTCGGTCGTGCGTCAGGTCGTGAAGGTGCTTCCCCGCCGGGCGCCCTCCCGGCCGAGCCCCGAGGAAAAAGCAGCCTAAGAAGGGCCTCCGACCGCTCCGAACGCGGGAATCGGGGTCCTCCCGGCTGGTATTCTTTGCGGATCGAGATGTCCCCCAAACAGGGGCGCGCATCGCGCGCCAGGTACACTCGGGCTGTCCTCTTTCTTCTCGGGGTCGCCCTCGCGGTCGTCCTCGTCTGGAGGACCGGGTGGGACGACGTCCAGGCCAACCTCTCACTGATCGGCTGGCGATTCTTCGGATTCGTCGCCCTCTACCTGCTGGCCGAGATCGCGTTCGCCCTGGGGTGGAGATCGGTGATGGATCCCCGCCCGCCGCTCTCGAGCCTGCCATACCTGCTGCGCATCTATCTCGTGGGAAATACTTTGAACTACCTCTATCCCGGCAGCGTCGCGGGGGAGCCCGTGCGCGTGAACCTGCTCCGGGAGCGGATGGGGATGCAGCGTGCGATCGCCGCGATGTGGATCTTCAAGCACGCGCACATGCTGTCGCAGTCCTTCTTCGTCGCGATCGGCCTGGGCACCGCGGTCGTGTTCTTCGATCTGCCCAGCGGCGTGCGCTATGCCGCGGTCGCGAGCCTCGCGTTCCTCTCCGGGCTCCTGATCCTCGTGACGTGGGGACTCCAGAAGGGTTCCTTCGAGCCGATCGTCGCGTGGCTGTGCCGCTTCAAACCCCTCGCGAAGCGGCTCGCCCATTATCGCGACGATGCGCGGGAGCTCGACGAGCACATCCGGCGGTTCTACGTGCACAGTCGGCCTCACTTCTTCGCCGCCGCCGGCTGGTGCTTTCTCGGCTGGTGCGGCGGACTGCTGGAGACCTACCTCATCCTTCGCGTCCTTCACACGGGCCGAGGACTCGAGACGGCGTGGGCCGCCGAGGCGCTCGCCATGCTTCTGAACAATCTCTTCCTCTTCGTCCCGGCGCGCGTCGGCACGGCGGAGAGCATTCGCACCGGCGTCCTGGCCCTGCTCGGGCTTCCGGCCTCGATCGGCGTGGCCTGGGGACTCGTGCGCCGAGGCCGGGAGCTCCTCTGGGTCGGTCCCGGCCTCGCGCTCCTCGGCCATCACGCGAGCGAGAGCTCGCCGCGAGAGGAGATCGAGGAAGAGGCCAAGGCGGTCGGATCCGGGCAAGCTCGATGACGGCGACGGGCGGCCGGCCGCGCGTTCTGCTCTTCGACTTCGGAGGTACTCTCGACGCGGAGGGCGTGCCCTGGAAGGAGCGCTTCTACCGGATCGCCTGCGAGGAGGGGCTGGACCTGCCCCAGGAGGAATTCGACGCCGCGTTTTACGGAGCGACGGACTCCCTCGAAGGCACGATCTCCCGGAGCGCCGGGTTTCGCGAAACCGTCGAGGGCGTGGTGGAGGGTCTCGCGGCCCGGCTGGCGCGCGAGAATACGCGGTTGAGGAAGGTTGGCGACCGGTTCGCGGCGGACTCCTGGCGGCAGCTCCTCGAAAGCGCGAAACTGCTGGCGCGTCTCCGCGAGCGTCACGCGATCGGGATCGTGTCGAATTTCTACGGGAACCTCCAGGCCGTCTGCGACGAAACGGGTCTGTCGCCCTCGATCGGCGCCGCGATCGACTCGACACTGGTCGGCTGCAAGAAGCCGGACCCGAGAATCTTTCAGGCGGCGCTCGACGTGCTCGGAGCCGCGCCGTCGGATGCGGTCTTCATCGGAGACTCGTTGAAACGCGACATGGGGGGGGCGCGCGCGATGGGCATGCGGCACGTCTGGCTCCGCCCGGAAGGCGCGGCGGTCAACGGCGGGCCCTGCTGCCCGCGGGATCCCGTGATTACGCGGCTCTCGGGGTTGCTGGAGCTTTCGCTGTGAACAAGCGAAAGACGGGGGAAACCCCCATCTGCTGCGGCGTCTTTCGCGAAGTCGAGCACTCGCCGGGGCGCGAAGCCGACGACGCCGCGATCCTGAATGCCACCGGCCGGCGGCTCGAAGAGAGAGAGGGATTCGTCGTCGGCTACCGCCCGCCGGCGGAGGTCAACGGCCGCGAGCGCGTGCTGCCCGGCCTCGCCTTCGCGATGTGCGAAGGCCGCACGGCGCTGGAGGGCCTGGGCCGCTGGGAGAGCCGGGGCGTTTGCGTCGTCAACAGCGCGCGCGCCGTGGCCAACACGCACCGCGAGCGGATGATTCCGTTGTTCCTGCGCGGACGAGTCCCGATGCCCGACAGTCTGCTGCTCGATTTTGCGGATCCACTTCCCTCCGGCACGAACGCGGAAGGGATCTTCTCGGCGTGCTGGATCAAGCAGGCCACCGAGCACAAGACGCGCGAGGGCGACGTCGTCTTCGCGACCGACCCGTCCTCGGTCCGGGACGCTCTCGAACGCCTCCAGGACCGCGGCCTGTCGCGCGCCGTGGCGCAGCGGCACGTGGACGGAGACCTCGTGAAGTTCTACGGCGTCACCGCCGCGACGGCGCCGGACGAGGAGACGTCGATCCCGGCGTGGTTTCGGTGGTTCTACCCCAGGGAGCATCCCGTGGCGGGACACGCCTTCGCCGCGGGGGCCCTTCGCGACATCGCGTGCCGCGCTACGGCCGCGCTCGGTCTCGAGGTCTGGGGCGGCGACGCCATCGTCAACCGAGCCGGACAGATATTCGTCATCGACGTCAACGCATGGCCGAGCTTCGCTCTCTTTCGGGAAGAGGCCGCGGACCACATCGCCGCGAACCTGGCCGCGCGCTTCCGGCGGCTGGCCCGGGTGACGGCATGACGCAGACCTCGACGCTCGTTCTCGCAGGCTCGGGGACCGCGGCTCCGGAGTCGCCGTCGGCGGAGACCGTGCTCCTAGGGCTGCCTCTGGTGCGCCGGACCGCGCTGGCCGCGGCGCGCGCCGGATTCGACCGCGTCTACGTGCTCGACGGACGGGCCGGAGCCACGAGCGGCGCCCTGGCCGGGACGTGCGCCCGCCTGTTCCCGCGCGACGCCCCCGAGTCGTCGCTGCCTCCCGGGCGGATCGTGCTTCTGCCGGACCGTGTCGTTGCGAGCCCACGGTGGTTGCGCAGTCTGCGGGAGGCCCCGGCAGAGGCGGGACGCCTCTACCGGCTCGGGGCCGGAGCCATCGTCGAGACCAGCGAGCCCGCTCCTCTGGCCCGCACGCTCGCCCGCGCGTCGGACCTCTCCTCCGTGGTGTCCGGATGGGCCGAGACTCTCCCCGCCAGCGTCTCGGACGCTCCGGTGTCGCCTCCCCTCGAGGTGAGGGCCGACGCGGATCTTCCGAAGGCGGAGTCGCATCTCCTCAAGGGTCTGGTCAAGAAGGAAGACGGGCTGCTCACCAGGCTCATCAGCCGGAAGATCTCGCTCGCCGCGACCCGGCGGCTGGCGCGCACGGGCATCACGCCCAACGCGATGACGATCGTCTGCCTGGCGCTGGGCCTGGTGGCCGCGGCGTGCTTTACCTCTCCCGCGCGTCCATGGCAGATTGCGGGGGGGATCCTCTTTCTTCTCCATTCGATTCTCGACGGCTGCGACGGCGAGCTGGCGCGGCTGAAGTTCCAGGAGTCCCGACTCGGCGGCATCCTCGACTTCTGGGCCGACAATGTCGTTCACGTCGCGGTCTTCTCGGGGTTCGCGGTCGCGTGGAGCACCGCGGTCGGACGATCGTGGCCGCTGGTTCTCGGCGCGATGGCCGTTGCGGGAACGCTCCTGTGCGCCGGGTTCATATACATGTACGCCATGCGGCCCCGTTCGGGTGGCGGCCCCGTCCTGACCTCGGTCTCGCCCTCGAAGAGGTCGCGCCTTTCGGAAGTCCTCGACGCTCTCGCACGCCGCGACTTCATCTACTTCGTGATGGTCCTCGCCCTCTTCGGGAAGGCGTACTGGTTCGTGGCGCCCGCGTCGGTGGGGACGCTGGGGTTTTTCCTCGCACTGGTCCTCATGGCGCTCAACGCCCGCGAACGGGGCGTCGAGGAGGGCGCCGCGCGGGGACGGGTTCTCATCGCGCGGATCCTCGTGGTCGCCGCGGCGCTGGCCCTGCTTCTGGGCGGCGCGTACGGCTTCATCGTGCGCCCGGCGAAGCTCGCGACGACACAGATCGCGAACGTGAGCCTGATGCGGGGCTACGTCGAGTCGGTGACGAGCTACAAACAGCGGCACGGCGAGTATCCGGAAGCGCTGACGGCGGCGCTGCGCGAGCGTCCCGCGGTCGGACCGCCGGCGACCGCCAACGGCACCGATCTCTGGGGACATCCGGTCCTCTACCGCCGCGATCGGGACGGCTTTCTCCTCGTCAGCTTGGGCCGCGACGGAAAGCCCGACGGGACCGACTATGCCTCGCTGCGCGGAGCCGTCAAAGCGAGCGAGAAGCCCTGCCGCAACCCGGATGCCGACCAGGTCTTCTCGGATCGAGGAGATCTGCGGGCCTGCGGAAAGTAGGAGCCCTCTCCCCGCGAATCAGTAGTAGTGGTACGGCGCGCCCGGACCGTACCACTTGTGGTTGAACAGGTTGTAGTAGACGCCGACCTGGGTGAACGGGATGCGGAAGAAATCGAAGAAGGCGATCAGTCCCGCTCCCCACCACGTCTGGTCCGTGACGCCCACCGCCTTGATGATCTCGACGAAGTTCAGCCCGAATTCGAAACCGATCTCCTGGTAGCGCGTCGGCAGCGGCGGGACGTAGCCAAAGCCTTTCGTGAAGAAGGCGAACGACGTCAGGAAAAAACGGGCAAAGCCTGGTTTCCCTCCCAGGCGCGTGATGAGTCCGCCGAGCCTCAGGTCCGCGACGTAGATCTCGTTGATATAGCTCGTGCCGAGATACTCCTGGCTCGACCCGATCACGGACTCCGGGAGGTCGGGGGTGTCGGCCGGACCCAGCCGGAATCCGATCAGGTCCTGGACGCAGAATCGGTGGATCAGTACCCCGGCGGCCGAACCGACGGCATCGGCGGTGAGGTCCTGGAGTGAGTATCCATAGACGGACACGCCGTCGAGGATCTCCACGAAATGGCCCATCATGAATGTCGTCGCAAACGCCAGGGCCGCGGATTCGTCGGGCCCGTGGCCCTGTCGCACGTAGATGTCGTAAAGGTTCCGGGAGATGCCGCTCGATACGGTGAAGTGCGAAGCCTTGTCCGCGCCGCCGGCGTAGGTGCTGCGTCCGAACCAGTGCTCGTTGGTGGTGCGAAAGCTGATCCAGCCGTACTGTAGCGGAGCACTCAACGCGTCGAGCGCTCCGCCGAGAAGCGCCCCGGCGGTCACCAGCGTCGTCGGCGTCGTGAAGAGCTTGGGCGCGGGAGCGATGACGTGGGGACTCGCAGACGCCGATTCCTGGAAGTCCACCGCGGACCTCAGGGCAGCGTCGGCGGAGAGCTCCGGAACCGTCGCGCCAGCCCAGGGATACGCCTCCGCGAATTCGGCGATTCGGGGCGTCGGCTCGTCGCTCCAGTCGATCCTCCACGAGTCGGCCGGCAGGGCGGACGTCTCCGGAAAAAGATGGAACTCGTGGGCCGCGGCCGAGGATGCGAGCACGAGCAACACCGCGGCGAGAAACGAGGCGCGAAGGCGCCGCCTTTTGAGCAGTCGAGCCCAGACCTTCATCGCGCGTGAGTTCATGCTTCGGGTTCTGAGGGAGGCCGCATTATCTCCAAGCGCGGCGGCGTCGGCAAGGAATCCGTCGCGAACCGTAGCCGCGGCGTCTTAAACCGCGGGCTCGCCGCGATCGAGGGCGCGCTTCAAGCGCTGCGTGATGAGGAAGACCTCGGGACGCGAGACCTTGGAACCGGGTCCGTGCTTCTCGACGCGCTCGAGCGCGGCCCAGGCGAGCAGGACGGGCAGCGCGGTGAACTCGACGAGGCCGCGCGGAGCGCCGATCTGCTGGAGCGCGCGAATGTAGTCGCCGGCGACTCCGAGGTCCCGACGGGCGAGGGCGAAGACCTCGGCCTTCGGCACCTCCGCCGGAAGGTAGCGTCGTCCCTCTTCGGCGTCCACGGCCGAGTCCTTCAGGATGTTGACGAGCTGGAGGGCTTCTCCGAACGTCGCGGCGCGCTCGCGCAGGAACGTAGCGAGCGAGGCGATCCCCGGGCGGTCGAGCAGGAAGAGCTCGGTCAGCATCTCGCCCACGATGCCGGCCACGATGTAGCAGTAATCCTTGAGCTGCGGGATCGAGTGCAGCGTCAGATGGCCGTCGCGGGTGCGGGAAACGATCGAAGCCATGCCGTCGGCGGAACGGATTACGTGGATGCGAATCGGATCGACGGCCCCGGGTGAGAGCGCGAAGAAGGAGTCCAGGACGAACGGAACCTCGGCCATCAGCTCCTGGTAGCCGGGATGACGCGCGACCTCGCGGCGCACCCAGTCGCGCGACAGCGTCTCCGCCTTGTCGCGGGAATAGGAGCGCAGCAGCGCGTTGAAGTCGGCGAGGGCGGCGATGCGTGCGTCGGGCGGCCAGTGCGCCGCGTCCTCGAAAGTGTCCGCGATGCGGAAGAGCAGGTACGCGATCATCACCTCGCGGCGCGTGGGCTCGGGGAGGACCGGGATCGACAGCGCGAACGTGCGGCTGGTCTTTTCGAGGAGATCGTCGAGCGACGCGGTCTTCACGGCGCGAGCATTCTCGCCAGCAAGGCGCCCAGGGCGTCGGAGTAGTCGTGGAGGCGGCGGCGCATCCGCAGCAGCGTACCCCACGAGGACGGACGGACGAGTGCCCGCCGTGCGACTTCGGCCCTCCGGATGCTCCCGTCCGGCCCGACGCTGTCGGGCAGGAACTCCGGAAGCTCCTCGCCGGCGGCGTCGCTGACGGCCCGCAATATGAGGTAGGGAATGCCGCGGGCGGCGGCTTCCTTGGCCCAGGCCGCCGACTCCATGTCCGCGACGATCGGATCGGCGCTCGATCCGCCCGCCGTTGCCGCGAGCGCCGCCTTGTCGGCCGCCGAGACGATCGGGCGGTCGACGGTGATCAGGATGGCGGGCTTCGCTCCCGCCGCTTGTGCCCGTGCGAGAAGACGCGCGTCCGGAGTCGCGGCGTCGCCGACGGAGAAGCGCACGCGCCGCGACGCGACCAGGTCGCCGGCCTTCAGCCCCGGTGTGAGCGCGCCGCCGAGTCCGGCCCCGATTACCGCCGACGGACGGTGCCGCTCCAGAAACCTCGCGGCGCCCGAGGCCGCGCGTCTGGGCCCGTCGCCCGTCGCGGTCAGGACGATCCCGGGCGAGTCCGGCAGAGCGCGGCGAATCCCCGCGCGCTCCTCTTCGAGCGCCGTCAGGATGGCGACCGGACGGTCTTCAGCCACGGACGTAGCCGCTCTCGCGGAACCACGACACCGCGCGCCCGAGCGCGTCCTCGACCGGCGTCTGGGGAAGGCCCAGCTCGCGCACGGCCTTGGACGCATCGAAGTACATGCGGTGCGTGGACATCCGCACGCTGTCGAGGGAGACGTGCGGCGCGCGCCAGGACACGCGGGCGAAAGCCGTGTCGATGGCCGCCGCCGCGAACGGGATCCAGTGCGGAAGCTTCACCGTGGGCGAGGGGATCCCCGTCAGCGCGGAGAGCGCGTCGAGGATCTCCTTCAGCGTCATGTTGCGGTTCCCGAGGATGTAGCGCTCGCCGACCTTCCCCTTTTCCGCCGCGAGGAGGTGACCCTCCGCGACGTCGCGTACGTCGACGAGGTTCAATCCCGTGTCCACGTAGGCCGGCATCTTGCGATTGAGGAAGTCCACGATCATCTGCCCGGTCGGCGTGGGCTTGATGTCGCGCTCTCCAATCGGGGTGGAGGGGTTCACGATGACGACGGCCAGGCCTTTGCCGGCCCAGGCGTCCGCCACGCGCTCGGCGTCGTACTTGGACTTCTTGTATTCGCCGATGATGCGGTCCCGGACGACCGGAGTCGTCTCGTCGGCGGAGCCGCCGTCCACCAGACCCAAGGCCGCGACCGAGCTGGTGTAGACGACCTTCTCCACTCCCGCGTCGGCGGCGGCGCGAAGGACGTTCTCGGTGCCCTCGACGTTGGAACGGTGGAGATCGTCGCGATGCCGGGTCCAGAGCCGGTAGTCGGCGGCCACGTGGTAGAGCGTCGAGGCGCCCTTCGCGGCCCGCGAGAGCGAGGCGGAATCGGTCAGATCCCCTTCGACGACCTCGACGTCGAGCCCCGCGAGATTGTCCCGTCGGCCGCCACGCCGCGCCAGGCACCGCACGGAGCGCCCCCGGGCCAGAAGCGCGCGCACGACGTGCGTCCCGACGAACCCGGTGCCTCCGGTGACGAGGTCCACGTCTTTAGTCTGTCATCCCGAGCGCAGCGAGGGATCCCGGAATCGATTGCCTCTCCGTGAATTACGGGATCCCTTGGGCCTGCCGGCCCTCGGGATGACACGTGTCGGAGGGATGCGTCGAGAAGGGCTACGCCGCCAAATTCCACGCGATCATGCGGACCATGTCGCCGGGGTGCTTGGGCAGCTCCATGACGACCGACGCCTCGAAGCCCGAGTGCATCAGGCAGTTCTGGCACAGCGGGTCCTTGCGGGATTCCCAATAGGCCCAGTCGGTGCCGTTCCAGAACTCGTCGAACGTCGGGGACCAGGTCTTGCCGATCAGGTAGCAGGGTCCCTTCCATCCGTTGGGCGTGTAGGTCACGGTCGACCACGGCGAGCACTTGTAATCGCGCAGGCCCGCGGCGAACTCGAGGAACATCGGCGTGGAGGTCAGCTTGTACTTCTTGGAGATCTCGAGCACGCGCTTGAACTTTTTGTGGATCTCCGACTTCGTCAGGAAGATGTCGGCTCCGACGGACTCGTAGTGGTAGCCGGGGGAGACGAGCATCCCCTCGACGCCCATTTTCGTCAGCAGCTCGCAGAGCTCTTCGACTTCCTCGACGTTGGTTTCCTTGAAGACGGTCGTGTTCGCCATCATGTGGTGGCCCAGGCCGACGCCCTTCTCGATCATGGCGACGGCCTTGTCGAACACGCCCTCGCGCGCGCAGACGTAGTCGTGGGTGTCGCGCATGCCGTCGAGGTGCACGTTGATCATGAGGCGCTTGTGCGGTGGGATCGTGCCGTAGACGTTCTCGTCGAGGAGCAGCCCGTTGGTGCAGAGGTAGATGTGGCGCTTGCGCTTGATGATCTCCTCGACCAGCTCCGGCAGCTCGGGGTAGATCGTGGGCTCGCCGCCGCAGATTGAGACCACGGGCGCTCCCGAGCGCTCCACGGCGTCGATGCACTTACCGATCGGCAGCCGGTCCTTCAGCTTCCCGGTGTGGCGCTCGATCGCGCAGCCGATGCAGGCGAGGTTGCAGGTGTAGAGGGGCTCGAGCATCAGCACGAAGGGATACCGCTTGTTGCCGCGGATCGCGTTGCGGACCGAGTGCTGAATCGTATCGGTCATGATGTGAACGGGGAAACGCATCGTCAGTTCACTCCGTGATCCTGGCGCGGGGAAACGGGGACCACGCTCTCGCCGTCCCCGGCCCTGCGGGAAACTCCCGTCGTGCCCTCTCGCGCGTAGAGCGCCAGGGCGCGAAGGGGAAAGTACGTCGCATAGAGGTGATAACGCAAGTAGAAGACCTTGGGAAAGCCCGTCGCCGTCCAGTGATCGTCCTTCCAGGAACCGTCGTAGAGCTGATTGGCCAGCAGGTATTCCACGCCGCGGCGGACGGCCTCGGAGTCGCGGTCGCCGGTCGCAAAGAGCGCCACGAGCGCCCACGCCGTTTGCGAAGGCGTCGAAGGGCCCTGGCCCTTGGTCGTGGGGTCGTCGTAGGAGTGGGGCAGCTCGCCCCAGCCACCGTCGGCGTTCTGATGTGCGCGGATCCAATCCGCCGTCTTCTGGAACCGGTGCTCGCGCAGGTCGGCGCCGGCATGGAGCAAACCGCGCAGGGCGAGGAACGAGCCGTAGATGTAGTTGCAACCCCAGCGTCCGTACCAGGTCCCGTCGGTGAGCTGCTTGGTCTCCACGAATTCCGCCGCGCGCTTGACCGCCGGATGGTTCGCCGCCACGCCGATCGCATGCAGAGCTTCGAGCGCGCGGCCCGCGATGTCCTCGCAGCTGGGATCGATCATCGCGTTGTGGTCCGCGAACGGGATGTACGTCAGGACTTCGTTGTCGCAGTCCTTGTCGAACGCGCCCCAGCCGCCGTCCTTGTTCTGCATCGCGAGGAGCCACGCCTGGCCACGCGCGATCGCGCCCTGCCGGGAGAGGTCATCGGCCTCGCCCGGGAACTTCGCGCGGGAGAGCGCCGTGAGCACCTCGGCGGTGTCGTCGGTGTCGGGATACCACTCGTTGGCGTACTCGAAATACCAGCCGCCCGGCTCGGCGCCAGGACACGCCTTCTCCCAGTCTCCGATCTTCTTGACCTCTTTATCCAGCAGCCAGCGGGCTGCCTTCAGCATCGCCGGATCGTCGGCCGGAGTCCCGCCGTCGGAGAGCGCCTCCATCGCGAGCGCCGTGTCCCAGACCGGCGAGAAGCAGGGCTGGAGGTGGAGCGTTTCCTCGTCTTCGAGCTCCAGTTTCTCGAGCTCGTGGACCTGAGCGAGGAGACGCGGATCGTCCAGCGCGTAGCCCAGGCACCGGAACGCGATGATCGTGTTGATGATCGGCGGGAAGATCGCGCCGAGGCCGTCGGAGAGCTGCAGCCGCTCGTGGATCCAGGTTTCGCACGCCGCCAGCGCCTTCTTGCGATAGGGCGTGAAGCCGCCGGACTCCATCCGCTTCAACAGATTGTCCACGCGGGTGAAGAACCGCCGCCAGTAGCGCTCCTTGCGCGTCCGCGGCACGTGCGGCGCCTTGGGGTGGCGGATGTGCAGCTCCCGGATCGCGGCGTATTCGGGCACCGGGCAGAACGGTTTGGACGCCCAGATCACCGAGAGGGGGACGACGATGCCGCGCGACCAGGACGACATCTTGTAGATGTTGAAGACGAACGAGTCCGGAAGAAGCACGATCTCCGGAGGCACGGCCGGGCAGTCGTCCCAGGAGCACTGCCCGAAGATCGCGAGGTAGATCCGCGTGAACGAGTTGCAGGCCTCGACGCCGCCGAGCTCCAGGATCTTGGTGCGCGCGCGGACCATGTGCGGCGCATTGGGGTGGTCCCCCATCAGCTTCAAGACGAAGTAGGCCTTGACCGAAGAGCTGACCTCGGCCGGGCCCCCTTCGTAGATCGCCCAGCCCCCGCCCGGGAGCTGCTTGCGCCGGAGATGTTCGGCCGCCTTGCGAATCTTCGGCTCATCCGCCCGGCCGAGGAAGTGCATGGTCAGGATGTACTCGGACTCCAGGATGGTGTCGCCCTCGAGCTCCCCGCACCAGTGCCCGTCGGGCGCCTGAATCGAAAGGAGATAGCGCTGCGCGGCCTCGACCGCATTGTGGACCGAGACGCGGCGCGTCTGGCCTGGGACGCTTTCAGGCCCCAGGCCCGAATCGTTTCGGACGGACATGCTCTTCCACCCTCGATGTCTTCAGGTTTTGCGAACTGGGCGGGATCCCCACCACCCCTGCCGGAACCGGCCCTGTTTCGCCCAGACTCATGAGTCTATACCATTAACGTTCCTGTACCCAAGAACAGGGGGTCCGATCGTGAAACGCATCTTTTTGTGTGTCCTGGCCGCCTCGGGGGTCGCCGTCGCCGCTCTTGCGGGCCCGGTGAAGTACTACGCACTCGAGGTTCGCGGGGGTTCGCGGATTTTTTCGATGGACCCGCCCGTCAAGAAGGGCCGCGTCCTCCTGTTCCATCGGTACCCGGACGGGACGTACATGAGCCTCTCGGCCGCGGAAGTCGATAAGGTCGTCTCTCTCGAGGCGGCTCCGCCTCCGGCCCCGGGGGAGCTCGCTCCGGGCCAGATGGTCTACGTCGGGCCCGCCCTCTCCGGTCCCGCATTCCAGGCGCCGCCTTCGACGGGTCCGGACGCGGTCGTCTCGGCCCCGAGCTATGACTACGGCTACGGCTACGGCTACGACTACGGGTACGGCTACTGGGGCGGCGGATACGTGCCGCCGCAGCCGCCCGCACCGCAAGTTCCGTCGCGCATCGGTCCCAACGGGTTCCCGATCCTCGCTCCGCCGGGAACGCCGGGCTCCGTTCCGCCGCCGATCGGCGCGAACGGATTTCCGATCATCGCGCCGCTGCCTCCGATCGCCGCTCCGCACCGTCAGTGACCGCGTCGATCGGGGCGGCGCTCGAGGCCGCGGCCGTCCTGGTTTCCGCGCTCTCGGGAATGATCACGGCCTCGCGAAAGGGAATGGACATCGTGGGGACGTACTGTCTCGCGGTCGCGACCGCCTTCGGCGGCGGAACGCTGCGCGATCTGCTCATCGACCGGCGTCCGTTCTACTGGGTCGTTCACGAGGAGTACCTGCTCATCATCGGCGTGCTCGTCGTTTCCTTCGTCTACAGCCGTTCCTTTCACGCGCACATTTCCCGGTGGCACGGACAGGCGGTTCTGATCGACGCGATGGGTCTGGCGCTCTTCACGCTGACTGGAGTTTCCTTCGCGCTGCACAAGGGAATGCCGCCGTTCGTTGCCTCGCTCGTCGGGGTGATCACGGGAACCTTCGGCGGCGTGATGCGCGACGTCGTCTCCACCGAGATTCCGGTGGTCTTCCGGCCGGGCGAGCTCTACGCCGTCTCCTCATTCGCAGGGGCCTGGGTGTATCTCGGCTCGACGTATCTTTCGCTGCCGCCGGTGCTGGGGGCCACGCTCGGTTTCTTGACAGTAGTGGTTCTGCGCATGGTCTCCGTGCGCTACGGCGTGCGGGTGCCGGATCCTCTGTGGATCCGGAAACACGAGGAAGGTTCGAAGTTCTGACGAGACGTCATCACTCCGATCGCCTCTTGCGCGGAGATCTCCCGTACACCTCTCGCAGCTCGACCTTCGCTCTCTCGAGGCGGGCCCGCTGCCGGACCGGCAGCTTCCGGCCGGCCCGGTTGACGTAGAAATTCAGCATCGACATGGCGGACCGGAAAGAGCTGGACTTGCGGCGCCGGCTGCGATCGGCGGACCGTTTCAGGGAGAGTGCGATTCTGTGGGGATCCTTCTGCGCGAAGACTCGCTGCTCGAGCGTGAGCGCGTTGCTCGTCTCGGTCACGCGGCGGGACCAGCGTCTCTTCCTGGGTCTGGCATTTCGGCTGCGGCCCGCCATCGTGATCGCCTCTCGCGCGTAGACGTGCAAGCGAAGTGCCGCACCTCGCGTCTGGCATGGATGTTGCGGCCATCCTCGTCGGGTCGGTTCGCGCCATCTCGAGGCCTCTGCTCCGGGACGCGGGCGTGAAAGCCCCAGGAGGTAAAGATGCCTGAGAAATCGACGATCAAACGTGCGCGACGTGACAAACGGCGGGGGATGGCTCCGACGACACCGGCCGGGGAGTTCGTCCATGAAGAGATGAAGCACATCCGGCGCAGCAAGCAAGGAGCACGTTCCGCCAAACAGGCCATCGCCATCGGCCTTTCCAAGGCCCGTCGATCCGGCGTTCGGCTTCGGCCGCCTCGGAAGGGAGCCGCTTCCGCGAAGACCCGTGCGAGCGCCCGGCGCGCCTACGCGAGAGGAGCGAAGAGAGGACGCCGCTCGACGTCTCGGACCAGATCGCGCGCGATCTCGAAGGCCTTGCGCCGAGAGCGGCGCCGCGCCGCGTCTCGGACCGCCCTCGCCCGTCAGGCCAGACGAGCGGCTCGCCGGCGCTCGCAAGCCGCACGATCCCGATCCTCACGCA
>JBKOVK010000288.1:0-7527 GCA_046724475.1 Acidobacteriota bacterium
AGGGCCTGGGTCTGGGTCGACGCGCTGACGGATCCGTCGACGGCGAGGCTGGTGATGAAGGCGTTGATCTCGGGCTCGGCCATCTCGAGGGGATGACGCTTGTTGTGAAAGAGAATGAATCGGCGGATCCAGCCGACGTACGCCTCTTCGGTGCGCAGGCTGTAGTGTCGCGCGCGCACGGCGAAGCGGACGCGGTCGAGGAGGCGCGGGGACCCCTTCGGCGGCGCGCCCGGGCCGTCTTGCATCCTGCCTAAAGATTGTCGCGAGGCTAGCGTCTGCGCCTGGGGCGGGCCTTGGGTTTCGACTTGGGACGCGGCCGGGACTTCGGCTTGGGCTTCGGTCTGGATTTGGGCTTTGCCTTCGGCTTGGACTTCGGTCTCGGTTTCGCCTTCGCCTTCGGCTTCGATTTCGCGACGGGCCTGGGCCGCGGCTTCGGCTTCGCGGCCGGCTTGCGCGGCTCACTCGGCTCGGTGGACTCAGTCGCGCGCTCGGCGGGTTTCGGAGCGCTGACCATCTCGCGATCGGGGGGAGAGCCGAGGGGATGCTCGGCGGCTTTCGCGCGGAGCTCGCGGCTGCGGCGCATGGCCTCTTGGATCCACTGGCGCTCGCGCTCGTTTTCCGTCGCCGCGACAGCGGCCTGGCGATACTGCTCGACGCTCTCGGTGAGCCTGCGAGCGAGGTCGGAGCGGACCTCGGGGTCGAGCTTGAGGGCTTCGGCGAGGAGTTCTTCGAGAGTCGGCATCGCGCCTCCCTCGTATTGTAGCGGCCCTAGTGCTTCATCTCGGCCCAGACGCCGATGCCGAGAGCGTTCATGACGAGCTGCACGGCAAAGGCGGCCAGGATGATGCCCATGACGCGGACGAGGATGGACGCGCCCTGGCGTCCGATGATCCGCAGGATGGGCTCGGATAAGAGAAGCATGACGTAGTTGAGGAACAGGACGACGACGAGAACGGCCGCGGTCTGTGCCTGCTGCATCGGCGTGTAGACGTCGTTGTCGGTCAGGATGATGACGGCCATGATCGCTCCGGGGCCGGCGATCGACGGAACGGCGATCGGAAAGACGGCGATGTCCTTGCCCGGCTCGACCGTCGCGGATCCGCCGTCGTGAGTACCGAGAAGCATCTGGATGGCGAAGATGAAGAGGATGAGGCCTCCGGCCAGTTGCAGCGAGAGAAGGTGGATCCCGATCGCGTCGAGAATGATCTGGCCGATGACGACGGCGACGACCAGGATGATGGCGGCGTAGATCGAGGCGCGGCGGGCGACGCCCCGGCGCTCGCGCGGAGTGAGTGAGGCGGTCAGACCGGCGAAGATGGCGAGCGTACCGATCGGATCGACGGTCGTCCAGATCATCATGAAGTCACGGACGATCTTTTCGAGCATGGGAACCTGTTGAGGGAACTGTAACCCAGGATCAGTCGTAGACGCCGTCGGCGAACCAGGCGTTGGCGGTGCGCTCGCGGTAGATGCGGTAGAGACCTCCTCCGGAGAGCTCGACGTCCCAGTAGTCGCGGTCTGCGGGGGCGTCGGACCACCAGCCCTCTTCGAGTGACCATGGGCCGGCGGCGACGCGGACGGTGCCGGTGATCGCGGGCGTGGCCTCGGGCGGCGACTTCAGCGTCGACGGACGCGCACCGTGCGCTTTCGTGTCCAAGATGACTTCGAGCGGGACGGGCGGACGCAGGACGCGCACGGAGAGAAGTCCGCGTCCGGCGCGCGGTGCGAGGCGCTCGCGGGGAGGCGGGGGCGGAGAGAAGCCGGTGGCGGTGAAGCGCTCGGGGCGATGGCCGTCGACGGCGCGCGGGGATCCGACGCGGTCGGCGCCGAGCAGCGCGGCCAGACGCGCGATGGTGGTGGCGAGGCGGTCGGGCGAGAGGGCGGCGGGGCCGAAGAGGGAAAGCTGGGCACGGCGCGGGGAATCGGGATGGGCGGTGAAGACGAAACCGCACACGGGTGCGCCGGGGGGACGGGCCTCGAGCTCGAGGCGGACGAGAGTCAAAAGCGTCTTGGCGTCGCGAGTGGGGGCGGGCAGGGCGATGGCGCGCGCGTCGCAGCCGTCGGGATCGAGCTTCAACGTCACTTCGAGGCGGGTGCAGGAGAGTGCGCGGAACTCCAGGCGCGCGAGCAGGCGCTCGAGGGCGGCGTTGGCGAGAAAGAGAAACGGCTCGAGGGTGGCGAGCGGCCACTCGAGGTCCATGCCCTCGGTGAAGGAGGGCGGCGGCAGGTAGGGCTCGAGCGGGCGGGGATCGACGCCTCGGGCGGCGGCGTGAAGCCCGCGGCCGATCTCTCCGAGGCGGCTGGCGACTTCGCCTTCGGGAAGCTTCGCGAGATCTCCGATGGAAGTGAGGCCCCAGCGCTCGAGGGTGGCGGCGATCTCCATCTGCGGAGCGAGACGCTCGAGCGGGAGGGGCGCGAGAAAGCGCGCCTCGTCTCCTTCGGGGACGACGGCGGGAGTGTCGGGGAGCCCAGCGGCGATGCGGGCGGCGAGCTTGGATGCGGCGACGCCGACGCGCGCGGGCAGTCCCGCCTTCTCGGCGGCGCGCACGATATCGCGCGCGAGGTCACGGGCGGCCTCAAGGGCCGCCCCTACATCGGCATCGTAGGGGCGGGGCTTGCCCCCGCCCATGAGCTTCGCGTGTCCCTCCAGGTCCGCGTACGCCACTCCCTCCCCCGCGTCCTCGATGCGCGGCGAGAAGGACTCGGCGACTTCCAGGAGCGACTGCTGCGCGGCGCGCTCGCACTCGCGGTCACGGCCGCGGGCGATCAGCTTCGGGATGCGGGCGCGCGCCTGGGGCAGCGTCATGCCGGTCTCGACGCCGGCCTTGCGCGCCTTGCGCGAAGCGGCGACGACGCGAGCGGCGTTGCCGTTGCCCTCGAAGATCGCGAGATCCTCGTCCTTGAGCTCGGGCTCGCTACGCAGCCGCGCCGCGAGCGGAAAGAGCGGGACGAAGAGACAGGCGATCAAGAGTCACCGCGCAGCGGCGATGAGATGCCCTTCACCCCGACGGCGGGAAAAAGTCCCTCTCTCCCCGGTGGCGGGGAGAGAGGGGATGGAGAGGGTGGCGTCCACTCGAAGTCCCATTTGTTCGGCGATCCCCGATCGCGCGCGCGCGTCCTTCTGAAGCGTCAGGCGCGAAGCGACGCCGGCGAGAAGCTTCGGCGCGCCGGGCATTGCCGCGCCGCGCCAGACCGGCCGCATCGCGTCGGCCGCGACGACGGCGTCGGCGGCAACACCGCTGATGCGATACGGCGCGAGAAGCAGCAGCATCGCGTGCCGCTGCCGGGCGGCGCGCTCGAGACGCACCCACGCCGCGTCGGGGATGAAGCGTCCGCGAAGCGGCGGCAGCCCGAGGTCCAGCACGACGAGCGGGAATCCCGCCGACAGCGTCATCTCGGCGCTCGCAACGGCGTCCTTCAGCTTCGCGGGGCGCACCCAGAGAACGCGCGTCAGATCCACGCCCGCGTCTTCGGCCGACTGCGGATCGAGGTGGCTGCCCAGATCTACGAGCACGGCGGTCTCGCCGCTCGACGTCGCGGCGGCGAGCGTGGCGATGCCGATCGAGAAGCGCCCGCAGGAGCGGCGGCCCGAGACCTCGACGAATCCGCCGCGCGGCAGGCCTCCCAGAAGAAGACGGTCGAGCGCGGCGACGGTCGTCGGAAGCGGATCGCGCGGTAACGAGGACGACGGCAGGTCCGACGCGCGCGTCAGCTTCGCGCCGAGTCCTGATAGAAGAGAGAGCGCGGCGGGTTTTCGCTGGAGCCCCGTTCCCTCCAGGAACCGCTCGACTGCCGCAGCGCCCATGGCCGCCCCCTATAAAGTAGAAGGAGCGAAAATAGGCGTAATAAAGGCGTAAGTCAAGCGGAAGCTTACGCCTTCCACTAGGACAAATCTGTAGTTAACTAGACTTGTCATAATGTAAGTACTAGTTTCCATATCGAAGTGCGAAATCGGCTCAAAATCCTTCGTGCCGAGCGCGACTGGTCGCAGGCACAACTCGCCTACCGCCTCGACGTGTCCCGTCAGACCGTCAACGCGATCGAAACCGGACGCAACGATCCGAGCCTGGCGCTCGCCTTTCGAATCGGAAAACTCTTCGACTCGCTCATCGAGGAGATCTTTCAGCCCGAAGGCGAGCCGCCCGGGACCTAAGCCTCCCCCAGAACGGGCGAGATAGGCTTCGACCCAACGAGCTGCTCGCCCATGCAGAACCTCTTCGTCAAGGGCCTGATCGTCGGATTCTGTCTCGCTGCGCCGGTTGGCCCGATCGCGGCGCTCTGCGTGCAGCGGACGATCGCCAAGAGCTGGCTGTCGGGAGTGATCTCGGGCCTGGGAGCGGCGGCGGCGGACGCGCTCTACGGCGCCGTCGCGGCGTTCGGCGCGACGATCATCTCCGAGTTCCTGATCAACGAGCGCAACTGGCTGCAGCGGATCGGCGGGGTGATCCTGATCCTGATGGGGCTGAGGCTGCTGCTGGCGAAGCCGAAACAGCAGGACTCGATCAATGGCAACGGCAAACAGGGTCTGACGGGTGATTTCCTGTCGACGCTGATGCTGACGCTGACCAATCCGATGACGTTCGTCGCCTTCGCGGCTGTGTTCACGACGATGGGGATCGGCGTCGTGCGCGGCCGGCCGATCCTGACGGCCGAGCTCGTCGGAGGCGTCTTCCTGGGGTCGGCGCTGTGGTGGATGATCCTCTGCGGCGGCGCCCACCTGTTGCGCGGCCACTTCGACTTCCGCAAGCTCGTGACGATCAATCGCGCGACCGGCGTCTTCGTGATCGCGGTCGGAGTGGTCTACGTCGTTTTGCAGGGCACGACCGAGCGCGCGCCCACGATGATCCCGGTGCCGAAGAAGCTGCGCGCGGCTACGCCGACGGTCACGCCGATTTAAGCAGGCCCCCTCTCCCTTGCCCTCTCACCCTCACGGGGGACGAGGGGAATGCTCTCGATCTCCCTCTCCCCCTTCAGGGGGAGAGGGTGGGGGTGAGGGGGTCGGCCTCGTCTACCCTTCGAATCCCATCGTGCGATGCGTTCCGTCGCAGAACGGCTTGTTGCCCGAGCCGCCGCAACGGCAGAGCGCGTACCGGTGTCCGGCGTCTTCGTAGCGATTCCCGGCGCCGTCGACGAGAGGCATCGGTCCGCGCACGTAGATCGGCCCGTCCTTCTCGAGCGTCAATGCGACCTCCGGCGGCACAGCTTCCGGCGGACCGCCGTCGCGTCTCTCGTAGCGGAGCGCCCCGGTCGGACAGCGCGCCACGACGTCGGCCAGCTTGTCGGCGCCGGCGTTCTCCGGCCGGATCCACGGCCGCGCGTTCGGATCGAAGACCTCGGGTGCGCCGGCCACGCATCGCGCCGCGTGAATGCAGAGCCGCGGGTCGAACGAAACCGTGATCGCGTCGGACGAGTAGCTCTTTCTCATGCGGGACTCCCGGCGGGCACGAGGGCCTTTCGCGCTTTTTCCAGCGCGCGCATCAGCGATGCGTCCGCTCCGGCTTTCCGCGCCTCCTCGAGGCGGCGCCACTTCATCGGCCGCTCCGAGTCCTCGGCGGCATCGCGGTCGACGTCCGCCGAAGTCGTCAGGAGAAAACGCACGTCGAAGTGATGATGCGCGGGGTCCTTGCCCCGCGCCGGGATCGTGTGCACGTCCACGTCGAGAATCGTACGCCCGAGCGGAGCACGGAGCTCCGCGATCCCGGTCTCCTCCCCCGCCTCGCGCAGCGCGGCGTCGAAGGCCGACGTGTCCGAATACTCCGTGTGGCCGCCGGGCTGGAGCCAGCGGCCGAGCTTGCGGTGATACAGCAGCAGGAACTCCGAGCCGTCGGGCCGCGCCACGATCGCGCTCGCCGTGATGTGCCCTTCCGGGTTCTCGCGGGCGAACGGGTCCGCAGGCCCCGCCACGAAGCGGCGCATCCAGGCGAGCAACTCCGCCTCGTGCGCGTCCGAGGGCGCGTGCGACGCCAGCTCGGCGAGTAGATCCTCGCGGTTCATGCCGTCCGCTCGAGCACGAGCAGGGTCCAGTCGTCGGTCAGCGAGCGGCCCGTCGCGGCGCGCACGGCGTCGAAGACCTCATCGGGGTCGCTGTTTCTGGCGAGGATGCGCTCGAGGGCCGGATAGCCGAGCGGGTCTCCCTCGACCGTCACGGCCTCGGGGAGTCCGTCGGACAGGAGCATCAGGCGCTCTCCCGGAGCGAGCACGCCGCCGATGCGCTCGTACTCGGTGTCGGCGCGAATTCCCAGCGGAAACCGCGGGCCCGGCACCGAGATCGCGCGCACCTTGCCGTCGCGGCCGAGCAGATAAGGATCCGGGAGGCCCGCGTTGGCGAGGGAGTAGGCGCCGGTCCCCGGCTCGTAGCGCACGTACGTGAGTGCGACGAACTCACGCGCCTCCAGGCGCGGCAGCAGGCGGCGGTTGGCCTCGCGCAGCGTCTGCTCGACGGGGCGGCCGGCGGCGAGAAACGGCAGTGAGGCCTTCACGGTCGCCATGATGAGGCTCGCGCCGATGCCCTTGCCCGCGACGTCGGCGACGACGAGACCGACGGCGCCGTCAGGAAGCTGGAAGACGTCGTAGAAGTCGCCGGCCACGAATTGCGCCGCGAGGTTCCTGGCATGGACGCGGTAGCCCCGGCCGCTCAGCTCCTCGGGCGGAAGGATGCGCTGCTGGATCGTGCGCGCGAGCTCGAGCTCCTTCTCGGCGAACTCGGCTTCCTTCAGGCGCTCGATGGACTTGGTCAGCCGGCCCTGCAAGATGCCGAACGCGTAGAAGAGGAGGCCGACGAGGACGCCGATCGCGCCGGCGACCGGCACGTACGCCCTGAGCGCCTCGAACGTCGAGCGAAACCGGATCCAGCCCAGCGCCGAGACCACGTAGTTGGCCAGGAGGAACGCGGCGGCGCCGCCGATGAAGTAGAGCACCGCGCGCGATAGCCACCCGGGCACCGGGAGCCGCGCGAGCCAGCCGCGCAGGAGATACGTCAGCCCCGCACAGAAAACGTAGGCGAAGAATCCGAGTAGCGCACCGTACCGGACGATGCTCCAGCGGGGCCCGCTGGCCGAGTCGATCGTGACGAGGTAGGCGATGAGGACGCCCACGGCCGCCGAGATCAGGGCGTCCCGCGCGTACTCCTTCACGCAGTCATCCTATCGGCTATCGGCAATAATGCGCGGCCGAGGTGCGGCGATGAGCAATTCCGACGCGGTGTCGATCGATTCGGTGATCCGGGCGATGTACGAGACGATCTCCGGGGCAGCCGGGCAGCCGCGGCAGTGGGAGCGCGACCGGGCGCTGCATCATCCGAAGGCGCTGCTGATTCCGGCGCGGCAGGCGAAGGGAGGACCGGCCGGAGGCATCTTCTCCTTCGACGAGTTCGTGGCGTCGCGCGCTCCGTTTTTGGAGGCGAACGATTTCTACGAGATCGAGATCGCGCGCAGGGAGTTCCGCTTCGGCGCGATCGCGCACGTGCTGTCCTTCTACGAAGCGCGCAAGGCCCCGGGAGGCGAGCTCCTCCGCCGCGGCGTCAACAGC
>JBKOVK010000166.1:0-5081 GCA_046724475.1 Acidobacteriota bacterium
CCTCTGGACGCACAAGATCGGCGGACTCCACGAAAACGACTTCATCCTGGCGGCGAAGATCAACCGCCTGCTCGAAGACGATCCCGACGCGCGAGTGGCGGGATAATCTCGGGCGCGAAATCATCCCTATCCGAGGAGACACGATGAACCGAGCCCGATCGAAGTTTGCCTCCGCCGCGCTTCTGGCCCTCGCCGTGGCGGGGTCCGCGGCCCTCGGCGCCCCGGACACGCCGCCGAAGAAGACGCCCACGCCGCCGCCCGGTCCGGACGCGCTCGCCAATCCTCTGTCCCAGCGCATCTCGGGCAAACAGAAGCTCGGCGACGTCGAGCTGGATCTTCTCTGGGGCAAGCAGAACGCGCGCGTCTACGGCGGGGGCGTCGGGATCTGCGACAACGCGTACCAGATCCCGGTCTCGCGCTCCGAAGTCGTCGCGCTCCTCGAGGCCGTGCGCACGGCCCGCTTCGGCGCAATGCCCGATCGGTTCGGAGGCGAAGAGGAAGAAAACGAACGCCAGGGCGGAGACATCCCGCAAATGCGCGGACGACTCGAGGTGCGCCTGGGACCCGTCTCCAAGACCGTCCTGCAGATGCAGGGCCCCGAGCAGTCGGAGGAGCTCGAGGTCCTCGCGACCCGAATCCTCAAGACCTGCAATGGCGCGCCCAAACGCGGCATCGGCGCGTCGAGCCTGGCCGACGGGCTCGCCAAGCTCTCATCGGGCAAGCTCTCACCCAAGGCCTTCGAAGCGCTCGTTCAGCGTCGGGAGAGCCGTTCGAGCTCGGCGGCCGGGGCCGAGAACTGGATCCTGCGCCTCGAGGGACGAGACGCCACCGGACGGCGAATGCCTGGCGGACGCGCTCCGGACGCCCCGAAAAAGCTGACCCTTTCCGACAAACAGTTCCAGAATCTGGTCGCGCTGCTCGCCTCCAACGACGTCGGCGCGCTTCCGCAAAGCGTCTACAGCGCGCAGTACACGGACCTGCGCGTCAAGGTCCTCAATCGGGAGCAGGTCGTCAGCGGCCGGCGATTCGGCGGCGACAAGGCGGACGGTGCGGGCGCGCCGCACCCGACCTTCGATCGGATCTACGACGGACTGCACGTCATCTACGTCGAGGTGCAACGCGAAGGCAAGACCGGCACGGAGCCGGTCGAGCTGCGTTCCGAGCGCGAGTCGGAAGAGGAAAGGGAACGGGAAGAGGAACGCGAACGCGAGAAGGAAAAGCGCGAGCGCGCGAAACCGGCTACGACTCCTTCCCCGGGAGGACGGTAAAGACGAGGCCCATGACCGCGGCGCCGAGGATCATCCAGCGCGCCGTCTCCCACGCCTCGAGTCGGCGGCTTTGCCGACTCCGGTCCGACGCGGTGGCCTCGCTCGCCGATTTTTCGTAGCGCGATCGCTGCGCGGAGGCGAAGAGAAAGCCGGCGAGCCCGACCACGAGAAGAATCAGGCCCACCCGCCGCATCCGCTCCTCCTCGCACGGCCCGCGGCCACGCTCGCGGCCGAATCACGAAACGACCGGAACGATAGCAAAAGGGGGCGCGTCGCCGCGCCCCCTTCGAAGACCTCCGGCCTCGACGAGGCCGGACCCTTCTAGCAGCCCGAACTCACGATCAGGTTGCCCTGGTTGATTCCGGTGAGTGTCTGGATGACCATGTCCTGCTGCGCCTTGGTCAGGTTGAACGTCCAGTCGTTCCGATTCGTGGTCAGGAAGCCCGTCCACCGCGCTTCGACGGCGTTGATGACCTGCCCGATCGTCGGCGTGGAGGTTCCGAAGAACGCGGCCGCTCCCGGAATCGAGGAGACGCTGACGGTGCCGTTGAGGCACACACTGGCGTTGAACTGCTGGAGGTTGTTGCAGGTCCCCTTCAGCGCCGTGATCGCGATGTTCAGCTTCAGCCCGGTCAGCTGGGCCAGGATCATCTGATTGCGCGGCGTCACGGTTCCGACGTTGAAGATCGCGTCGATCTTGGCGATCGTCAGGTCGTCCGCGGTCCCGATCACGAGATCTTCGTTGTAGACGCTGGCGTTGTTCGCCTTCAGGTAATCGATCAGGCACTGAAGCTGCGCGGCGGTGTAGTGGTTCCGCCAGTTCTTCCAGAACCCGATCGTTCCGATCTCCGGGAAGGGTGTCGGCGTGGGCGTCGGCGTGAACGTGGGCGTGTTCGTCGGCGTGAACGTCCGCGTGAACGTCGCCGTGTTGGTCGGCGTGTTCGTCGGCGTATTGGTCGGCGTCGCCGTGTTCGTCGGCGTGTTGGTCGGAGTGTTGGTCGGAGTGTTGGTCGGCGTATTGGTCGGCGTGTCCGTGGGCGTCGGCGTGTTCGTCGGCGTGTTGGTCGGGGTGTTCGTCGGCGTGTTCGTGGGGGTGTCCGTCGGCGTCGCCGTGTTGGTCGGAGTATTCGTCGGCGTCTTGGTCGGAGTCTTCGTCGGCGTGTCGGTCGGGGTATTGGTCGGTGTATTCGTCGGCGGCACCGGCGTGTTCGTCGGCGTGTTGGTGGGCGTATTGGTCGGCGTGTTGCTCGGCGTGAACGTCGGTGTGTCGGTGGGCGTGTTCGTCGGCGTGTTGGTCGGCGTGAACGTCCTGGTCGGAGTGTTGGTGGGCGTCGCGGTGTTGGTGGGCGTGGCCGTGTTCGTCGGCGTCGGCGTCGGGGCGATGTCGTGGAACGTGCACTGCGCGTGCTCGCCCTCGACCAGCGAGATCGTCTCGGTCGTCGAGTTCGGCTGATTGAAGGAGCCGCCGCCCACACCCGGATCGAGAATCACACAGTCGATGGTGCCGATGTGCCAGTTCGGGGGAACCGTTTCCGCGACGGTGTACGTCGTGAAGTTGATGATGCCGGTGAAGTCCTTGGTGTTGGCCGTCGTCCCGTCGTCGACGAGCGAGAAGTTCGTCAGCGGAATCGGCGACGCGGTGAAGTCGAACTGCTGGGAGCCGTTGACGTCGGCATTCTTGATGATGGTGATCTCCGCGGGGAACGTCACCGCGTCGGCCGTCAGGGACCGATCCTGGGCGCCGGTGTGGCAGTTGAGCGGAGGCAAGCAATCGAAGGAGTCCTGGCTCATGTGCCAGGGCGATCCGGAGATCGACACGGCGGAGTTTCCGATGCCCCAGTCGGCCCGCGTCGCGATGTGTCCTCCCCAGGCGATCACGGCCGCGCCGTCGGCTGTGGGCGTGAAGTTCAGGGTAATCGCCGTGTGCGTGTCCCCGTTTTGCTTCGTCGAGATGGTGTAGCTGGACACGCTGTTGATGGTTCCGTTGTACATCGTGAAGAACCCGAGGAGCTGGTTGACGGTGTTGGGGGCCAGCGGAATCTGGAAGACCGTCGGCGCGGCGCAGACGGCGGCGGACAGGATGTCGGAGCAGGGGTCGGCGGTCGTGTCGGTGCGATCGAAGCTGGTCAGATAGTCGAGGGCGTGTTTGCCGCTCACGATAGTGTCGTACCCGATCGTCAGGCTGTAGCTGCCCGTCGAGTTCAGATCCGAGAAGACCTCGCGGTAGGGCACCGAGTCGCCTTCCAGGTAGTGGGCCTGGTTGCCGTTCAAGTTGCCGTTCTGCCAGGCGCCGTTGTTGCCGGCGCCCACGCAGGGAACCGGCGCGGACAGCGGTCCGTTCGCGCATTGGTCGATCTCGACGGACGCGTTGTCGGTGAACACGGTCTGCGCGGTCAGGCCCGACATCGCCCCGGTCGCCGTCAGCGTGAACGTCACGCCGACGTCGTGGGAATCCGTCGTGAACTCGTCGTTGAAGATGGCTCCGGAGGCGTCGGCGTTCGCGTAGAGGACGTGGTCGGGATCGATCGTCGGGTCTTCGTGGAGCACCAGGGTCACGACTTCGGCGACGTCCCATCCGGAACCCGTGATCGTCACCTTCTGGCCGGGCGAGTAGTCCGACTTGTCGGTCACGACGGAGGCGCCCTCCGCAGCCTCCAGCGCCTTGGCAACGAGGTCTCCCCCGCCGGTGCCGCCTCCCGGCGGTCCGCCGCCGGAGCGCGCGACTCCGGGGCCTGACAACAGGATTCCCAAGCAGAGGACCAGGAGCAGGACGACCAGGGAGACCTTGACGGCACCGTTCATCGTGCACCCCGCCTTGATTTGTCCCGGACTGGAAACGCCTGTTCGACCCAAAGAGGGAAAACGGAGCGTGAGCCTATGCCCCGCGCCGACGCCGTCCTATCGGTCTTGAGATGGGCCTAGGTCTTTAGGCCGACGAGGCCTACCCCCCCCGCACCCCCCGGGCCTCTGATTCAATTCGCGGGGTTGAGGTCGAGGACGTAGAGGCCGACGGCGAATCGGTTGTCGACGCCGAGCTTTCGGAAGATGTTGTTGAGGTGACTCTTGACGGTCTTCTCGCTGATGGAGAGGCGGCGCGCGATGTCTTTGTTGCGCAAGCCCCGGCTCACGGCCGTGGCGATCTCGAGTTCCCTCTGCGTGAGTCTGCTGTCCCAGGAGCCTCGGTCCGGGCCGGCGGCCAGATGCTCCACGGCCTGTGCCGTCACCCGGCGGTTGGCCCAGAGCTCGCCGGAGGCGACTACCCGGATTGCGCGCACGAGCGTGGCGAACCCAAGCTGCTTTCCCACCAGACCCATCGCTCCCACGCGAAGCACGCGCTCGACGGTTTCGTCTGTCGAGCGCGTGGCCATCACGAGGATGCGCGTCGACGCGGAGGCGCGTCGCAGACGCGAAATCATGCCTTCGCTGTTCGGACCGAGACCCTCGTAGTCGATCAGAAGCACCCGAGGCCTCTCCGTGCTCAGGAGCTGGCAGATTCCGTCTTCGTCACGCGCGAGGCCCACGATGCTCAGGCCGGGTTCGGCGCTGAGCTGCCGCGCCAGCACCTCGCGCACCAGCGCGGGCCGCGAGGCGACGACCAGAGTCAGGCGCCCGGCGGGGAGCGCCGCGGATGCGGGCGCGGGCCTGGGAGTCCGATTCTTGCGCGCCGAGGCCCGGGGGTGGGGCCGCCCCGTCTTCCTTCGCGAAATCGCCCTGGGACTTTGGTCCATTCCCCCACCGTTCACCGGACCGGGGGACGTCCGGCCGCGTTTAGTACCGCGCCATCGAAGGGTCGATCCGTTCCGCCCACATGTT
>JBKOVK010000019.1:0-19532 GCA_046724475.1 Acidobacteriota bacterium
CCCACGATCAGGTCCACGACCCGCACGAGGTTGCGCGTCATCAGCGCCCCGGCGCCCGCCGACCCGCCGCCGCGCGTCACGACCCGTAGTCCCACGGCTTTCTTGCCGGGAGTCCGGCCGTGCATCGCGATCTCGGTGCCCGCGAAGTAGGCCCAGTCGATCAGGAAGCTGCCGGCGAAAAAGCCCACGAACAGAACGGCGCCCCCCCATCCGGCCAGGGCGGTGAAGAAGCCGAGCGCGAACAGCCAGACCAGCTGGAGCACGATCTGGATCAGGCCGTCGAGAATCGCCGCGAGAACGCGGGAGCCCACGCCCGCCACCGGCAGCGTGAGCGGAACGTTGTCGATGCCGAGGACGGTCTCGGCGTCGAGCCCGGTGCCGGCGCTGCTCGGTTCGGTCAGGGGTGTCTCCCGTCGTCAGGAACGGACGCCCGTCGACTCGGCTTGGACTGCGTTATGCGCGAGTATAACGAAGCGGCCCCCCCTCACCCTCGCCCTCTCCCGCTCACGGGTGAGAGGGGAGATCGCGTTTCGAAGTGGATCGCTCGCGGCAATCTTCCAATCGTTCGCGGCGCGAATAGTCTCCCGACCGGAGGAAGGGAGGAGGTTCGCGCCGCGGGAGCCGGAGCGCAGCGAGGAGACCAGGCCGTCCGTCGAGCCTCTTTTCGGCGAGCGGACGGCCGGTGCGGCCGAAGGCCGCAGGTCTACTCGCAAGTGAAGGCGACGGCTAGGGATTCGTTTCCCGCCGCCGGTATTCCTCGAGATGCTTGCGGTCGGTGACGTCGCGACAGACGGCGAGCGCCGCGAGCGTGCGGCCGAAGTCGTCGAAGAGAGGAACGACGACCACGTCGACGACCCCGGCCTTGCCTTCCCGGTTCTTGAAACGCATCTCGCCGGTCCACCGGCCCTCGCGCCGCATCGTGCCGAGGACCTCCTTGGCGGTGGTCTTCACGTCGTCAGGACGGAGCAGGTCGGGCGTGCGGCCGAGCATCTCCTCCTTGGAGTAGCCGAACAACCTCTCGGCGCCCGGGTTCCAGTCCACGATCCGGGCCTCCAGGTCCATCGTGATCACACCGTCACTGATGTGATCGAAGGCCCGGGCGTGCCTGCGGATGGTGTCTTCCATCAGGCGCATCCGCGTGACGTCGTGAAAGCTCCAGACGCGGCCGACGGTCTTGCCCGCCACCTTCTGGGGCGCCGAGTAGCGCTCGAACATGCGCCCGTCCTTGAAGTCGAGCCAGTCGTAGCTGCGGGCGTCGGGCTCGTCGTAGAGATCCTTGACCTTCCGGACGAAACGCTCGGGGTCGCGGAGCTGGTCGAGCACGAAGGCGAGCGCCTGATTGTCGTCGCGGGAGGAGAGGATGTCCTCGGGGATTCGCCACATGTCGGCGAACTTTCGGTTGAAGCTGACGATCCGGCCCTCGTTGTCGACGACCAGGATGCCGTCGGCGGTGGCCTCGAGCGTGGCGCGCAGCAGTGACAGGCTCGACTCCGCGTCTTCCTCGGAGCGCTTTCGCTCGGTGACGTCGCGGAAGCTCCACACGCGCCCCACGGTCTTCCCGTCGACGACCTGGGGCAGCGAGTCGCGTTCGATCCGCCGGCCGTCCGTCAGCTCCAGGACATCGTGGCTGACGGCCGCAGGCTGCGAGTACACCGTCATCACTTTCTTGACGAATGCGGCGGGGTCCTTGAGCTTTTCGAGGACGTAGGCCAGGGTCTGAGTTTCGTCGCGCGTCGCCGCGACTTCCTCGGGGATTCCCCACAACGCGACGAAGCGGCGGTTGTAGTGGACGATCTTCCCGGCCGCGTCCACGACGAGAATGCCGTCGGCCGTGGCGTCCAGCGTCGCGGAGAGGAGCGCCAGGGAGCGGCGGCCCTCCTCTTCCGCGTTCTTGCGCTCGGTGATATCGAAGGCCACGCCGATGACGCCGCGGATCGTTCCCTCCGCGTCGCGGAAGGGTTCGACGTGCGACTGGAACGAGCGGCCCTTCCAGGTCGCCTCGTAGGTGACGGATTCGCCGGAGAGCGCCTTCCGGTGCGCCGCGATCGGCGGAAACTCGGGATCGGTCGTCTTGAAGTACGCGAAGAGAGACTGGCCGATGACGTCACCCGGAACCTGGCCCAGCGCCGGCAGCCCGGCGCCCATCGACTCGACGAAACGCAGCTCCCGGTCGGTCGTCCAGAGGACCGCGGGCATCTGGGAAACCAGGACGCGCTGCGTCTCCTCCTTCTCGAAGAGAAGCTCCCCGGCCTCGGCGCGCTCGGACCGCAGACGGCGCCGCAGCTCCAGCTGGTCGACGACCTGGCGGGACAGCGCCCGCAGCGCGGCCGACTGGCGCAGTGTCAGGCGGCGGGGCTCGCGGTCCATAACGCAAAGTGTTCCGATCGAGTGGCCTTCCGGAGTCACCAGCGGCGCGCCGGCGTAGAAGCGGATGCCGTCGCGTCCGGTGACCAGCGGGTTGTCGGCGAAGCGCCGGTCGGCCGACGCGTCCGGGACGACGAAGAGATCCTTCCCGGTCACCGTGTGTGCGCAGAAGGCGACCTCGCGCGGCGTCTCGGTCTGGTCGAAGTTGACGCGCGCCTTGAACCACTGTCGGTCGTGGTCTACCAGCGAGACCAGCGAGATCGGCGTTTCGCAGATCTCCGACGCGAGCAGCGCCAGGTCGTCGAAGGCGTGCTCGGGCGGGGTGTCGAGGACCTCGTACTGGCGGAGCGCGTCGAGCCGTTCAGGCTCGTCGGCCGGCAGCGGAGCCGCGGGGGATGAGGCCATGGCGCTTCCGAAGCGCCATCATATTTCAGGGCGCCGGAGGAGAGCCCGCTTTCGTCCGCGGCGCGCCGATCGCCGACACCAGATCCGGCTTCGACGAGTCTTTCTCCAGCCGGGGATGCTTCTCGCCGCCGTGCTCGTCCACCTCGAACGTCTGAAACGTGTCCAGGTTCTCGACCAGCAGCGCGATCGGCGCTTTGCCGTCCTTGGCGAAACGCAACGCGTCCCGCAGACCCTGCTCCTTGTACCGGCGCCCGTTGACCGCGATCAGCCGCATTCCCGGCGCGACACCTGCCCGGGCCGCCGAAGCCCCCGGCACGACGTCCCGGATCGTCCCGTCTTCGGGAGAGTCGCCGTCGCCCTGGACCTCGATGCCGAACGAGTACCAGAAGTCGTACAGCTTGGACTCCTCCTCCGTCGCGCGGGTGAGCTCGGGGCGCGCGTCCGTGTAGGTCAGCTTCCAGCCCCCGTTCTCGATGCCGGCGAGCGGTGCGCGCGGAGCGACTTGGTAGACCCGCTCTTGAAAGAACGCTGACCAGTCGTTGGGCGCCACCGCGGCGAGCGCCGCGACGACGTCGTCGAAACCGTAGGTCTTGACCTCCGGACCGTTCTCCGGCGGACCGTAGAACGCCCGCGCGAAGTCGTCGAGCGATTTCTTGCCTCCGGTCTTGCTGCGGATCAGGACGTCGGCATCGAGCCAGATCAGCTCGCTCTCCGGATAGAAGTCCACGCCGCGCCGCCAGTCCGCCCACTCCGGGCGACCGTCGTAGAGGAGCTGCGCGGCCGTCGCCGTATCCGCGAGCGGACGCCACGAACGTCCGGCCTGCCGGTCCATCCCCGCCGCCAGAAGCGCGAGGTTCTCGCGATACAGGTCGGGCGAGCGCAGCCCGCTGCGGGCGCCGAGCACGTCGCCGTAATACTCCGTCAGACCCTCGTAGACCCAGAGCAGATCGCTCTTGACCGGAACCTGGTAGTCCGCCGATACGCCTGAGACCAGACCCGCGGGCCGGCGGTACTTGCCGTTCCAGGAGTGCACGTACTCGTGCGAGAGAAGCGTGCCGAGGACCTTCTTCGCGGAATCCTCGGTGAGCGCGTGCTCGGAGGCGCGATTGTCACTGGACTCGTGGTGCTCGAGACCGTTGGAGGGCAGATGGTCGGAGAGAGCGAGCAGGAAGTGGTACTGCCGGTAGTGGCGAGCGCCGAAGAGCGCCTGGGCCTCGGCCACCAGCCGCCGGTAATTCGCCTCGTCCTCGGAAGAGATCGCCACGGAGGCGTCGGTGTCACCCGCGATGTGCAGCCAGTGGCCGGGCGTCTGCCCGGGCGTCAGGTCCACGGTGCGGAAGTGCGCTCCGGCGAGCACAGGAGAGTCGATCAGCGTCACGAGCGAGACCGGCGCGAAGGCGATCGCGTTCGCGGACTCCCCCGCCGGCGATGCGGCCTTGAGCGACGTCGCGTATTTCCATCCGGCCGGCAATTTCAGCGACGGAGAAAATCGCGTCTCGTTGTCACTGGGGCCCTGCGGGTAGAGGAGCACGCTCCACCAGTTTACGACCGCGAGCTGCGCGGTGGCCGTGGTCCAGGCTCCGAGCGGCGCCACGTAATCGAAGATGGCTTCCAGGGCCGACGCTCCGTCGGGGACGCGGACGTCGAACGCCCACATCTCGGTCGCCTGGCGAGTCCAGGGCACGGGTTTGCCGGCGGCGGTCAGCTTCAACCCCACCAGATCGGTGATGGGCCCCGCCGCGCTGTGTTCGCCCGGGATCCACTTCGGATAGACGAGCGTGAGGGGGCCGGGCGCGGCGGGAATCGTCTCGCGCACGTGAAAGATCCGCCGGGGCGCCTCGGAGGCATCCACCGCCAGAGTTATTGGCGGAGTCTGCGCGGAGGCGGCGAGGGCTGTGATCCCCGAGACCACCACCGCGACAAAGACGCGCAGACCCTCAGCAAACAACCGCATCGTGGCCTTCAATTCCCCTCCCTTATCCCGCTCTCTCGAAATCCGCCGCTGCCTCGTCCTTCCAGCCTCCCGCCGCCTCCGTCGTCGGATACGCGCGGGCGAGGATGGGCGTGGTGATCACCGTAGTGAAGAGCGCCATCGTCACCAGCCAGAAGAACGCCGCCGACGAGATCACGCCCATGTCGGCCCCGATGTTGATGACGACGAGGGCCATCAAAGCGCGGGTGTTCATCAAAAGGCCGATCATCAAGGATTCCTTCGCGGGCAGTCCCGCCGCCCGCGCCGCCAGAGCGGTGGCTCCGAACTTCGACGCGCAGGAGACGAGGATCACCCACAGGAGAGCGAGCCATAGCTGCGGGTTTGTCCCCAGAGACCCGATGTCCGTGCGCAAACCCGAGAACACGAAGAAGATCGGAAGAAAGAGAACGGAGACGAGATCCCCGATCGAGATCCGGATCGCCTCGGCCAGTCCGCGGTGGAAGGATCCGGCGATTCCGCAGAGGAAACCGCCGAAGATCGAAAAGACTCCCAGCGCGTTGGTGGCGGCCGCCGCCGTGAAAACCACGACGAGCACAGCGGCCAGCGCTCCCGGCGAAAGGCCGCCCGTTTCCCCTCGGGAAAGACGCAGGCGCGAGAGCCCGAAACGTCCCAGCGCCCAGAATCCGACTCCGAGCACGGCCACGCCGACGAAAGACACAGCCAGAGCCGCAAAGTCCGCCCTTCCATGCGTGACCATCGAGACGACGGCGCCCAGCAGGATCCAGCCGAGCACGTCGTCGATGGCCGCGGCGGTGATCGAGGTCAGGCCGAGCCGCGTCCGCGTCAGCCGCGTGTGCATGAGGATGCGGCCCATGATCGGGATCGCCGTGATGGACACGGCCGTCGCGAAGAAGAGCCGGAACGCGAATTCCGGCGCGGAGATCGGCGTCAGACCGTAGAGCCAGCCCGCGAGCGCGTAGCTCGACGCGAACGGGACGACGATCCCTGCGATCGCCACGGCCGTCGAGGCTCGCGCCGCGTGGCGCAGCCGGTCGAACGGGAATTCGAGCCCGATCAGGAGCATCAGAAGAATGAGGCCGACCTGCGCCATCGCCGAGAGGAAGCTCGACGTCTTCGGAGTCAGGAGCGTCTTGATCGCTTCGGGGTACAGCCGACCCAGGAGCGACGGCCCCAGAATCACACCCGCGAGGATCTCACCGACGACCGGAGGCTGCCCGACCTTGCCGAAGAGCCAGCCGAACACGCGGGCGGCCGCGATGATGATCGCCAGGTCCGCGCACAGCAGCAGGAGCGTTTTCTCGAGCTCGAGGTACGAATCCATGCCTCTCCCTCAGGAATGCGGCGCCGCTGCCGCGAGCCGCTCGCGCAACACCTTGGACAGGGAAATCAGCCCCGAGCCTTTCTTCTGCGACGCGCGGTCGTAGGCTTCGAAGAAAGCCTTCGGGCCCCCCGCCAGCGCCGACCGATAGGCGTCGAGCCCGGACACTTGAATGATGCCGTCCGCGAGGAACGCACCCGCCGGACCGGCCACCTGCGCGGCGAACTCGGGCTTGCGAATCTCCGCCGCCAGGGTCATGCGGGCGTCCAGGTCTCCCTCCGACGACATGAGGCGGTCAGCCGCCCGGTTCAACGCGTCGATCGAAGACTTCATCGGCTCCTTCAGCCACGTGGAAAGCGGAAAGAAATTCTCGTCCACCGTATAGAGCGTGACCGGTCCGGCCTCGGCCACCGCGCGCATCAACGGCTCGAGCTGGCCGAGCGACGGGTCGTGCTTCTGCCAGGCCGGGCTCTTCATCCGATACTCGGCCCAGGCCCGTTGATAGGCCTCGCTCGCCATCATTCGGGAGAGGTGCTTGATCTGGTCGGCGGGGGTCGAAGACTCGACGTCCGACAACGCGCGCGCCAGGTCGATGACGACCGCCCATTCGGCGCCTTCGATCGGCATCGCAATGTGGTCGGCACGGCCGGGAAGGCCGAAGGTCAGGTACATCGGAAGGGTGGCGTCCACGGGAACGTCGCGCGGGAGAAGCGACGCGGCCCGATCGGACGCGAGCTTCGTCAGCTCGGCCTCGCGGGCCGACACCATCCCGAGCAGCTCGTCCCAGCGGCTTTTCTCGTCGCGGATCTTCCGGAAGTCGAAGACGGAAACGCGCACCTTCGGATCGAACGCCGCCGCGAAGTCGCGCTCGAAGGACTCGGGCGGCCGCGCCGACTCTTTGATCGCGAGCTGCACCGGAATCAGGGATTCGAGCTGTTTGGTCTCCGCGGGGTTGTAGGCCGTCTGCCCGAGCAGGTGCAGGATCTCCCGCGCGGCGCGCATGTCCAGCGTGATCGCGACCTTGCCCTGCGCAACCGGCGGGCTGTCGTACGGCGCCCGCGACGTCGCGCTCTGCATCGCCACCGGAGTCGGAGCCGGGGCTCCGGCGAGCGAGGCGGCGAGAATCGCGAAGCCCGCCCTCATCCCAGAATTGCCTCGAGGGCACGGCGCGTGTCCGAGAAGTCCTCAAAGACCGCATCGGGCTTCTCCGCCGACAGCCTCTCGACCGAGGTCAGCCCGGTAGCCACAGCGACCGCGCGGACGCCGAGAGACCGTCCGCACGCCACGTCGTGCACCGAATCCCCGACGACGACCACCGACTTGCCCTCGAAGCGCCGGCCTGTGTGCGCCCGCGCGCGTTCGACGGCGACCGCCGGCAGCTGGTATCGGTCGTGCGAGTCGCTGCCGAAGGCCCCGAAAGGAAAGAACGGGTTGTAGCCGGGAGGATCGAGCTTCAGGCGAGCCCCCCGCTCGAGGTTTCCGGTCAGAAGACCCAGGGTGACGCCAGGCCGCTCCGCCAGACGCGCGAGCAACTCCGAGATCCCGGGCTTCGGGACCACGGACTCGGGCGTGAGCTGGCGCTCGAGCTCCTCAAGGTAGAGCCGGAGCGCGTTGGGCAGACCCGACTCGAATCGCTCCTGCCCGACGTCCGCCAGCACGAGCTCGCGGACGATCTGGGGGTCGGTCTTTCCGGAGAAGTCGTACTTTTCCCGGTTCCAGTGCTCCTCGGCGGCATTCCACCCGTAGGCGGACGCGAGCGCACGAAGGATCGAGTCACGGGCGACCTTGCCCGCCGAAACGAGCGTTCCGTCGATGTCGAAGAGGACGAGGCGGTGGCCGTTGGTGCGTGAAAGCGTGCCGTCAGTCATCACTCCGCATCATATTCAAAGCGCGCCGCGTGCCAGGCCATCAGCTCCGGCAGCGCCCGGCTCCAGTAATCCCAGTCGTGTCCGCCGCGCTCCAGGATCACGGTCGTCGGAACGCCGCGCTCGTTCAACAGCATCCCGTACTGCACGGCCACGCCTTCGAGGCCGTAGAAATCCTCGGTACCCGCCCGCAGCTGCACCGGAAAGGGAGACGTTTCGAAACAGAGACTCCAGAGAATGTTCCACGCGTCGTTTTCCGCGAGCGAATTGGCCTGCTTCGAGCGACCGAAGACGCGCATCAGCGTGAATCGCGCGATCGCGTTGTAGCGCTGGATGTCCGACCATCCGAAGGGAATCAAGGCGCCGGAAAGCGCCGAGACCGATCCGTAGAAATCGGGATGCTTCAGCGCGGTCTTGACTGCGCCGTAGCCACCCATCGAGACGCCCGTGATCCCGCGGCCGGCGCGGCCGGGGACCACGCGATAGCGCTCCTCGATCGAGCGGGGCAGGTCCTCGGTCAACAGTTCCTCGAAACGCCGCTTGCCGTCGTAGGAGTCCGAGAACCAGCTCCCGCTGCCGTCCGGAGCGACGATGAGGAACTCCGGCAGCGTCCCCTTCCGCATGCGCGACAGCGCCTCCTCGGCCACGCCGCGACGCAGGAGCGAGCGGTCGTCGCCGTATCCGTCGTGGAGAAAGTAGAGGACCGGGTAACGGCGGTGAGGCGACCGTTCGTAGGACGGGGGCACGACGACGAGGCACTCAGGCGCGCTCGGCAGCGCCTTGGTCGGAAACCGGTCGATGTGCATCCCGGGCCGGGGCGCCATGGAGCAGGCGCACACGAGCAACGGGAGAAGCAGCGCGCGGCGGATCAGGGCGCCGGGGGCTTGAAGAGCGCGTCGTCTCGCGAGGGAGAGACCGCGACGTTCTCGAAACGGATCTCGAACGGCTCGGACTGCATCGGCTTGTCCATCGAAAGCAGCATGCCGTTCATGCTCTTCCAGTCTTTCCAGGCGACAGTCGTCGGAGCCTCGGCCGCGCCGCCCAGAACGTATTGCCACTGCACCATGTGGCGGCCGTCGCGCGTGATCCAGAGCCAGTAGACGTCCTTGGGAGTCAGGCCGACATTGTCGAACGACAGCTTCAGCACGTCGCAGGTTCCGCCGCCCGGGCACGGCTTCTCGCCGTCGTAAGTCAGGTTGACTCCCGGATCGAAGATCTTCCAGGGAGCGAGCAGCCAGTACGTGTCGTTGATGAATCTCCCGTACGCACTCTCGAGACGCTTCGCGTTTTCCTCCGGCGGGACGGCGGCGCCGTTGACGAAGGCCTTGCCGACCTTCGTGTTGACGTTGAAGAACACGACGTACGGCGCGCCCGCCTTGTCAACGCCCTTCAGCCGGTAGTCGCCGGTGTACCGGTCCCAGACGTGAGAGACCCGAGCGACGTCCTTGCCTTCCTTCGCCACGACGAAGTCGAACTGGAACTGCCGCGACTTCTCCCAGGCGGGCATCCCGCCCATCGCGGCGATCAGCTCCTTGCCGACCGCGTCGGCCTTCGCGTCGCGGCCGGCCGGCGGAGCCGCCAGGAATGCCGCGAGGAGCGCTACGGCTGCCATCTGCACACGGCGATCATATGCCTCGTGTCTTAGACTGGAGCCATGCCCGAGTTGCGGAAGATGCCTCGCGATCTCCACGCCGCTTTAGGCGGCGAGGGGTTCCGGCGACGGCGGCGGCTGGTCCTCCCGCTTCTGACGACGGACCCGGAGGGCTTTCCGAGAGTCGCCCTGTTGACTCTGGGCGAGGTGCGCGCGAACTCCGTCTCGGAGCTGGCCGTGGCGGTTCGCGCGGAGAGCCGGACGGCATTCAATCTCGTGCGACGGACCACGGCCACGCTGGTCTATCTCCACAGGGCGATCGCGGCGTCGGTCCAGGCGCGGGCCGGACGCGGGAGAGTCTCGGCGGCGGATCCGGGCCGCTGCGTCTTCCCGCTTTCCGTCGAGCATGTCCGTGTGGACCGGCCGGCTCAGGAGGAAGGCGACGTGGAGCTTCTGACGGGACTGACTTTCGCAGGACGCGACGCCGACGGTCTCTTCTCCGAGGAGCTCTTCGCCGAGCTCGGGAAGGTCAAACCGAAATGAGATTCGAGGATCGGACCGTCCTGGTCACCGGAGCCAGCCGCGGAATCGGCCGCTCGATCGCGCTGCGCTTTGCCGAGGAGGGCGCGCACGTCGCCGTTGTCGCCCGCACCGCTGCCGCGCTCGAGGAAACCGCGAAGCGAGCCGAGGAGCTCGGCGGAAAGAGCCTGGCAATTCCCGCCGACATCACCTCTCCCGGCGCCGCCGAGGAGTGCGTCGCCGCGGCCGAGAAAGCGCTGGGTCCCGTGGACGTCCTGGTCAACAACGCCGGGATATTCATCTGGCGGCCGTTCTTGAAGCTCACCGCCGAGGACTGGGACCGCGTTCTCGCCACCAATCTGACGGCGGCAGCCTCGTTCTGCCGGGCGGTCCTGCCCGGAATGGTCGAGAGGCGCCGCGGCCGGATCGTCAACGTCGCATCGATCCACGGCATGCGCGGCGACGCCAACGTCGCGGCCCAGAGCGCCGCTAAGTTCGGCATCATCGGGCTCACGCAGAGCCTCGCCCGCGAGTTCCGCACCTGCAACGTAGCGGTCAACGCGGTCTCCCCCGGCACCGTCGAGAACAAGAAGGACGAGGGCGACGCCCTTCACACCGAGCCTCTCGCCGAGAAGCTCTGGCCGAGGGACGTCGCCCGCGCCGTGCTCTTCCTCGCCTCCGACGACGCCGCCGGCATCACCGGCGCCGTCCTCGAGGTCCTGGGCGGAACTCACCTCGTCATCGCGCCGTAGGCTCGAACTCCCGGACGTTTCCGCCGTAATAGGCTTCGTCGGGCCCCCAACGGGCCCTTTTGCCGTCTAACGGAGGATTCATGCGGAAATTCATCGGAGCCATGGCCGGCATCGTGCTCGCCGCGGCCGCCCTGCCTGCCCAGACCGCCGACGAGATCGTCGCCAAGTACGTGGCCAAGATCGGCGGCATGCCGAAGCTCGAGGCGATCCAGACCCTCAAGAAGACCGGGAAGTACACGGGAGGCGGCGGCTTCGAGGCCAGGGTCGTGGAGGAAAACAAACGGCCCAACATGATCCGGCAGGAATTCGTCCTCCAGGGAATGGTGGGCGTTACGGCGTACGACGGAAAAGAGGGTTGGAAGATCGAGCCATGGCAGGGCAAGAAGGACGTCGAGCCCCTCGGCGAGGAGGAGATGAAGGCGATCCTCGAGGACGCCGACTTCGACGGGCCGCTGGTTCACTCCAAGGAGAAGGGCAACTCAGTGGAGCTCGCCGGGACCGAGCCGGTGGAAGGCACCGACGCCTACAAGCTCAAGGTGACGTTGAAGAACGGCGACGTGCAGTACTTCTTCGTGGACACCGAGGATTTCGTCCCGATCAAGGTCGAGAAGAAGCGCATGATCCGCGGCGCCGAGCGTGAATCGGAGACTTCGCTCGGCGACTACAAGGAAGTCGCCGGCGTGTACTTCCCCCACTCCTTCGAGTTCGGACAAAAAGGCAGCCCCAACCGGCAGAAGGTCGTCTACGACAAGATCGAGGCCAACGTGCCTCTCGACGACAGTCTCTTCCACCCGGCGCCGGCTCCCTCGGCGCCGGCCAAGTGAGGACGCGATGAGAGTGAGATCGACGATCGCGGCTTCCCTGCTCTTCGGCGCGGCCCTGGGCTCCGCGCCGGCCCAGACTCCGGCGGCACCGGCCGTCAAGATGGACTCCGAAACGATCTCCGGGCTCGGAGCGCGCAACATCGGCTCGGCCACGATGAGCGGCCGGGTGGCGGCCATCGACGCAGTGCGCGAGGGCGATCGCCTGACCGTCTTCATCGGCGCGGCCTCCGGAGGCGTCTGGAAGTCATTCAACGGCGGCACGACGTACAAGCCCGTCTTCGACAAGCAGCCGGTCCAGTCGATCGGCGCGATCACGATCGATCCCAAGAACCCCAAGGTCGTGTGGGTCGGCACCGGCGAATCCTGGACGCGCAACAGCGTCTCGATCGGCGACGGCATCTACAAGTCCACGGACGGCGGCGAGAACTGGACCAACGTCGGGCTGGGCGCGACCGAGCGAATCGTCAAGATCCTCGTGGACCCGACCGCCACTGACACGGTCTACGCCTGCGCGCCGGGAAAGCTGTGGTCGGATTCCGACGAACGCGGCGTCTACAAGACGACGGACGGCGGGAAGACGTGGACGAAGGTCCTCAAGGGTTCCAATCCCTCCACCGGTTGCTCGATGATCTCGATGGATTCGAAGAATCCGTCGACGCTCTTCGCCGGCATGTGGGACTTCCGGCGCAAAGGCTGGACGTTCCGCTCGGGCGGCGACGGTCCGGACGCGTCGAGCGCCAGCGGGCTCTTCAAGTCTATGGACGGCGGCGCGACATGGGCGCCGCTCGACGAGCAGTCGGCGAAGGGCCTTCCGTCGAAGCCTTGGGGACGCGTCGCCGTGACCGTCGCGCCGTCGAAGCCCAACGTCGTCTACGCGTTCATCGAGGCCGCCGTGCCCAAGAACGGCCTCTACCGCTCCGACGACGGCGGCGCGACCTGGCAGGCCATGGACCGCAGCCAGAACATGATCTGGCGTCCGTTCTACTTCGCGAACCTGATCGTGGATCCCAAGGACGAGAACAAGGTCTACAAGCCGGACTTGACGCTCATCGCGTCGAACGACGGCGGCAAGAGCTTCTCGGAAATCGGAGGCGGCGGGCACGGCGACTACCACGACGTCTGGATCGATCCCGCGAACACCGACCGCCTGATCGCCGGCGACGACGGCGGTGTCTGGTACTCCTACGACGGCGGGAACAAGTGGTGGAAGGCGGAGAACCTTCCGATCTCGCAGTTCTACCACGTCAGCGTCGACATGGAGCGTCCGTTCAACGTCTACGGCGGTCTTCAGGACAACAGCTCCTGGGTCGGCATGTCGGCGTATCCGGGCGGCATCGCGAACGCGCAGTGGGAAAACATGTTCGGCGGCGACGGCTTCTGGATGTTCGCCGACACGGCCGACCAGAGCTACATCTACGCCGAGTCGCAGGGCGGCGAGATCGGCCGCGTCAACCGCAAGACGCACGAGACGCGCACGCTCAAGCCGCTTGCAGGCTACAAGGAAGGCAAGCTCCGCTACAACTGGAACACGCCGATCCACATGAGCCCGACGCAGAGGGGCGTGGTCTACATCGGCGCGCAGTTCCTGTTCCGGTCACGCGACCACGGCCAGATCTGGGACCGCATTTCACCCGACCTGACGACGAACGATCCCGACAAGCAGAAACAGGAGCAGTCCGGCGGCGTCACGGTGGACAACTCCGCCGCCGAGATGCACTGCACCATCTACGCGATCGCCGAGTCACCCAAGGATCCGAATCTGATCTGGGTCGGCACCGACGACGGCAACGTCCAGCTGACCCGCGACGGCGGGAAGACCTGGACCAACCTCACTGCCAACATCGCCGGCTTGCCGAAGAACGCGTGGGTCTCCTACATCGACGCCGGCCATTTCGCGTCCGGCACCGCCTACGCCACCTTCGACCTCCACACCTCCGGCGACATGAAGCCCTACGTCTACCGCACGACCGACTTCGGAAAGACCTGGACGCCGATCGCGCCTACCGACGGCACCATGAAGGGATACGCCCACGTCGTCCGCGAGGACCCCGTCGATTCGAAGCTTCTCTTCGTCGGCACGGAACTCGGCCTCTGGGTCTCCCTCGACGGTGGAAAGAAGTGGGCACAGTACAAAGGCGGCGACATGCCCAACGTCGCCGTCCGCGACCTCGTCGTCCACCCGAGGGACTCTGCGCTCGTCATCGCGACGCACGGCCGCGGCATCTGGATCGTCGACGACATCACGCCGCTGCGTTCGTTAACCGAGGACATGCTCACGAGCGACGCCGTGTTCGTGCCCGGCAAGCCGGCAGTCCAGCGGCTCAATGCCTTCGGCGGATGGGTCAACGGCGACGCGGCGTTCGAGGGACCCAATCCTCCCGCCGACGCGCAGATCGTCTACTACCAGAGGAAGCGCCACATCTTCGGCGATCTGAAGATCGAAGTCTTCGGTCCCGACGGAAAGCTCCTGTCGTCAATCCCGACCAGCAAGCGCCGCGGCCTCTCGCGCGCGAGCTGGTCCATGCGCTTAAAGCCCCCGCGCGTGCCCACCGCCGCGTCCGCGTCCTTCGGCGCAAATCAGGGCCCCCGCGTTCTCCCCGGCACCTACACCGTCCGCATGACCAAGGACAAGAAGGTCTACGAGACCAAGCTCCAGGTCGTGCCCGACCCCAGGTCCAAGCACACGCCCGAAGATCGCAAGGCCCAGTTCGACCTCGTCATGAAGATCTATCGCCAGCTCGGCGACATGACCTTCGCCGTCGACCGCATCAACGGCGTGCGCGTCGCGCTCGACGATCGCGCCGCCAAGCTCGGCGCCGACCCCCTCGCCGACCAACTGCGCAAGGCGTCGGCCGACGTCGACGAGCTCCGCAAGAAGATCGTCGCCACCAAGGAAGGCGGCATGATCACCGGCGAGGAACGCCTGCGCGAATACCTCACCGACCTCTATTTCGGAGTCAACTTCTACGAGGGCCGCCCCTCCGCCACTCAGGTCCAGCGCGCCGACGCCCTCCGCCGCGAGCTCGACGACGTCGTCCGAGACTTCGACGCCTGGGCCGCGAAGGACCTCCCCGGCATCAACCAGTCCCTCGCCGCGAAAGGCCAGCTCAAGATCGAGCTCCTCACCCGCGCGACATGGGAGAAGGAGGACGAAGCGGGAGCGGGCGGCGGCCGCGCCTCCCTCGAGCCGGAGAATCCGTTCGAGAGGGACTGAGGCCGAATCCGTTCAGCGCCCTCGTTCCAGGCGCACGATCGTCCCTTTCGGGCCGACGGCCCAGCCCGCGCCGTCGGCGCCGAACGCGACGGCGTTGAGAGGAGTCCGATCGATGGCGGCCCAGGTCCGGCCGGCGTCCTCGCTGACGGCGATGCCGACGGGGCCGGCGGCGACGAGGCGACCTGTCGCGCCCGGCAGGGTGACGACCGCGGAGTAGAAGCCGGACGCGGAGATCGGGGAGGGAGTCCAGGTCCTTCCGCCGTCCTGGCTGCGTGCGCCGTTCAAAGACTGCAGCTTGGGCTGCTTGTAGTCGCCGCCGGAGGCAAAGCCGGTGGCGTCGTCGAAAAACGCCACGGAGAAGAGGCCGCTCGAGGCGGTGCCGGCGGGAACGGGCGCAGGGGCGGAGTTCCAGTGGTACCCGCCGTCCAGGGTTCGAAAGACGCGGGACATGCGCGCGCCGCCGGTCACGAACCACGCTCGTTTACCGCCGGGGACCGTCGTGAGACAGGTGCCGCTAGCGGCGAAGATGCCTTCGCCCTTGAACGCGTTGGCGATCGTGCCGGGCGGGATCGCCTTCCAGGTCGCTCCTCCGTCGGATGTGAGGAGCACTCGAAACGCTCCGAGTGCCTCCTTCACCGGGTCGCCGACGAGAATTCCGTTGTTCTCGTCCCAGAACGCGATCGCGTCGTAGAAGCCCTCCGGGTCGGGATTGGTATGGACGAGCTTCCAGGTCGCGCCGGCATCGGCGCTACGGAAGATGCGGGACTTGTCGCCCGGCCCGGCAGCCATCACCACGACCACGTCCTTGGACGGCGTCTCGACGTCGCGGAAGTCGAGATCTCCGCCTCCGGGTATGGCGACCTTCTCCCACTTCCGGCCGTCCCGCGTACGCAGCACGGTGCCCTGCGATCCGGTCGCCCAGGCGGTCTTCGCGTCGCGCACCGCGAGCCCGCGAAGCTCGGCCGCGGAGCCGCTGGCCTGGACTTCGACGCGAAGCGGACCGGCGCCGACGAGCGCGAGCGCGGCGAGGGCGAGACCGGCGATGCGCTTCAATGCGATCGGGCCAGAGGCTTGCGCAGGATGAATGCGAGCTCGCCGCGATGGATCGCGTGCGACAGGCCTCCGGGAGCGGGGTCGAAGCCGTAGAGATCGATCTTGTCGACCTCGCCGAAGGACGTCTCGAAGAGATCCACGATGTCGAGACCGTAGTCGCGCCAGTGACCGCCGACGGAATCGTCGGGAAAGCGCACGGTCTCCGGACGGCTCCAATTCCCCGGCACTGTGATGACCGCGAAGCCGTCGGGTTTCAGCGTCCGCGCGATGGCGGCGACGGCGGTGACGTCGTCCTCGATGTGCTCCAGGACGTGATTGCAAAGAACGAGATCGTACGAGGCCTCCGGAAGCCGCGAGCGCATCAGGTCCTCGTTGGGATACGTCACGCCTTCCATCTTCAGATCGCTGGTGTGGTAGGCGGCGGAGAGCGGCTCGACCACGCGTCGAAGAACTTCCTCGGGGGCCATGTGCAGGGTACGCGGCTTCGCGATGCGCGACGCGAGCAGTTTCGGAATCAACAACGACAGGCCGCGATGACGGCTTCGGGAGTCGCACCGGGGGCACGCCGCGTTCCACGCGGTCCCGGCGCTGTTGAACACGGCGAGAAACGATACGCCTTCGTGCCCGCAGCACGAGCAGCGCACGCGCGGCCGAAGCGACTTGCCCATGTGCGCGATCAGCCAGTTGGCCGATTCGGCGATCCCTAGAACTCCGGCGTCGACGGGATGTCCGGCCAGCGCCTGACGCGCCGAGATCCCTGCGATTTCCCGAGGACCCTTGATACGACGGGGAGTAAACGTTCCGGGATTGTGGACCGACATGGGCCGACTCTACTCCCTCATTTGCCCCAGAGCATCTTGATCGAAACCAGAAGCAGAAAGCCGCCGAACAATCGACGCAGCGTCAGATCGGAGACCGGCTCCACGAGCTTGGCCCCCAGCAGCGCTCCGACGAGCAAGCCGCCTGCCAGCAGCGCCGAGTACTTCACGTCCAGGTTTCCGTTCTTCCAGTAGACCCAGGCGCCCAGCGCGCCGACGGGGAGCAGCAAAGCGCCCAGCGAAGTCCCCACCGCCGCGTGCTGCTTCATGCCGTAGAGCAGGACGAGGGCCGGAACGATGATGAGCCCTCCTCCGATTCCGAACATGCCGGCGAAGATTCCGGCGAGCACTCCGACCAGGGCCAGGCCGGCCAGCTGCATGGGTCCTCCTGTGTTTCTCAGGTCTCGGGCGGGGTCGGGTAGGCGAGTCCCGTGTCGTGCGGAACGCCGTTGCGGATCTCCAGCGCCGCGTCGGGGGCGTTCGTCGTGATCGACGCCACGCCCGCGGCCAGCAGTCTTCGCATCTCCTCGGGCTCGTCCACGGTCCAGGGGTGGACCGAGAGATTGACCATCGCCGCCTGCGAGAGGAGCGTCGGTGTGACGAGATCCTTGCGAGGCCCGATCGCGTCCACCGGCGGGAACAGCGGCGCGGTCTGGCCGGGCGTCGGGAGCGCAACGGGATGATCGAAGAGATAGCTCGTGGCGATGGACGGAGCCGCCTCGCGCATGCGCTTTAAGAACTCGGCGTCGAAGGAGGCCACGAGACAGCGGGCCTCCACGCCGTAGACGGACGCGAGCTTCGCGATCCGCCGGGCCATCGTGCCGAGAGGCAGCCCCGGCCCGCTCTTGACCTCGACGATGTACGCCATCGTCGGACCGTAGCGGTGGAACACCTGTTCGAGCCTGGGAATCCGGTACTCGCCCATCTCCGAGGGAATGACGAGCTTCTCGATCTCCCGCCACGTGAAGGTGCGGACCGGGATGCGCTGGGTCCCGAGAACGACATCGTCGTCGTGGAAGACGACCGCCTCGCCTTCGCGCGTCAGCCGAACGTCGAACTCGATCGCGTCGACGCCGAAGCTCTCGGCGAAGTCGAAGCTCTCGATCGTGTTTTCGCGGGCCCGGCGCGGGGCCCCGCGGTGTCCGACCACCCAGGTCCGGTGCGCGGCCTTCCAGTCGCTCATCGGCGCGAGATTATCTGTGATCCGGTGCCGCCCGCTCGACTTCCGCCAGGATACCGGCCAGTGCGGCGTCCGGGTCCGGAGCCGCGGTGATCGGGCGCCCGATGACCAGAAGATCCGCCCCGGCCTCCATGGCCGCGGCCGGCGTGGCGATGCGTTTCTGATCCGCCGCGTCGGCTCCCGCCGGCCGGATCCCCGGCACGACCGTGAAAAAGTCCGGACCACACGCGGAGCGGATGCCGGGAAGGTCCGCGGCCGCGCAGACGACGCCCGCCAGTCCGCAGGCCTGTGCGAGGAGCGCCAGGCGACGCGCGATGCCTTCGGGATTCCCTGCCATCGGGAGGTCGGCGAGGGCGCGCGCGTCCAGCGAGGTCAGCAGCGTGACGGCGATGAGCTTCGGAAGTCCGGCTCGCGCCGCAGCGTCCCGCGCGGCCTCGAGCATCGCGCGTCCGCCGGACGCATGCACGTTGACCATCGCGGCACCCGACCGCGCGGCCGACGCGACGGCCCCGGCCACGGTGGCGGGAATGTCGTGAAACTTCAGGTCGAGAAAAACTCTCGAGCCCGTCCTCGCGGCCTCTTCGACGAGAGCGGGGCCTGCCGCGACGAACGCTTCCAGACCGATCTTCAGCCACCCGACCCGGCCGCCGAAGTGCCGCGCGGCGGCGAGCACCTCGTCGCGCGACGCGAAGTCGAGCGCGATGCAGACATGCTCGGCCGCGGATGGCGCCGTCATCCTTCGGCCCCGGCGTCGCCGCCCGTTTTCCCCACGCGGTGGGCGCGGCCGATCAGGGCCGCCACCGTCGTCTTCTTCGCCTCGCAGTAGGCGGCGAGCTCGTCGACGAGGCGGTCCGACACGCCGGGATCCTTGAAATTCGCGGTGCCGACCTGGATCGCCGTCGCGCCGGCGGCGAGAAACTCCAGGACGTCGGAGAGCCCCGCAATGCCGCCGATTCCCATGAGCGGCACGTCGGGCATAGCGCGATGGACCTGGTAGACCATCCGCACCGCGAGCGGCCGGATCGCCGGCCCCGAGAGGCCGCCCGTGCCGAACGAGGTGCGCGGCTTCGCGGTCTCGGGATCGATCACCATCCCGACGAACGTGTTGACGAGCGAGAGGATGTCGGCGCCGGCTTCGCGCGCCGCCCGCGCCGATTCGACCAGATCCGGTGCATTGGGGGAAAGCTTGACGATCAGGGGACGCCGCGTGGCCGCGCGCACGCGCCCGACGAGCGAGCGCGTCGCCTCAGGAGAGTTGCCGAAGAGCATGCCGCCGCGCTCGACGTTGGGGCAGGAGATGTTGAGCTCGACCGCCGCGAGCCCGTCGGCGCCTTCGAGGGCGCGGACCACGGTGACGTAGTCCTCCTCGAGGTCTCCCCAGACGTTTGCGATGACTGTCGCGCCGAGCGAGCGCAGCTTCGGCAGCTTCTCCTCAAGGAACGCGCGGACTCCGACGTTCTGGAGCCCGATGGCGTTCAACATCCCCGCCGGCGTTTCGCAGATGCGCGGAGGAGCGTTGCCGGCGTGGGGATTGAGAGACAGACCCTTCGTGCAGAGCCCGCCGATCTTCGAGAGGTCCACGAAGTCGGTGAACTCGAGCCCGTAGCCGAAGGTCCCCGACGCAGTCGTGATCGGGTTGGCGAGCTCGAGGGGGCCGAGGCGGACGGAGAGGGAC
>JBKOVK010000306.1:0-5331 GCA_046724475.1 Acidobacteriota bacterium
CTTCGGGACTCCAGCTCCCGTCGACTCCGGTCGGGACGTCGCAGATCTTCGTGGGCGGCCCTCCCGTCACGTCGATCTTTTTCAGCTTCCCGTCCGCGACGAACCCGAGGAATCGGCTGTCCGGCGACCAGAAGGGCCGCCGCGTTCCCTCCGTCCCCGGCAGCGGCTGCGCCGCGAGCGCGTTGAGCGGCCGGAGCCAGATCTGCGTCTTGCCGTTGGTGTCGGTCGCGTTGAACGCGAGGATCTTTCCGTCGGGGGAAATCTTGGGCGCGTCGATCGTCGTGAGACCCGGAGGATTGGCGACGTCGAACCGGACCACGCGCGGCGGTTTCGGCGCGCGGCGGAGGAAGCCATAGCCGAGGGCGGCCGCCGCCAGGATTCCCGCCGCCGCGATTCCCCACGCGAGCTTCTCGCGGCTCTTGCGCCGCGCGGCGACCGGCGCCGGGAGTCCCGCGGCCGAACCTCCCTCGGCGATCCACTGGAGCTGGAGCATGACGTCGTGCGCCGTGTTCCAGCGGTTCTCGGGCTCCTTCGCGAGGCAACCTTTGACGACGCGGTCGAGCGCCGGCGGAGTCATGGGCTGGATCGACGAGATCGGAGGCGGCTCGGAGGTCATGATCGAGCCGATGAGCGAGGCCTGGCTCTTCCCCGTAAAGGCCTTCTTGCCCGTCAGCATCTCGTAGAGCACACAGCCGAGCGCGAAGATGTCGCTGCGCGCGTCGGCGTCCTTGCCCTCGAGCTGCTCCGGCGACATGTACTGAAACGTCCCGAGGATCGTGCCGCGCGATGTCAGCGGCTGGCTCTCCTGCATCGCCGTCGGCATGCTGGTGACGCCGGAGACTGCGGCGGCCGGGCCCGCGGCGAGCTTCGCGAGGCCGAAGTCGAGGAGCTTCACTCCCGACTTCGTCAGCATGATGTTGCCGGGTTTCAGGTCGCGGTGGACGATGCCCTGGCGATGCGCGGCGTCGAGCGCGCCGGCGATCTCGACGCCGATCTTCAGCGCCTGCTCGACCGGCACCGGTCCGCGACCGAGCCGGTCCGCCAGCGTCTCGCCCTCCAGGAACTCCATGACGAGATAGTCGGTGCCGTTCTGATGCCCGACGTCGTGGAGCGTGCAGATGTGCGGGTGGGAGAGCTGCGAGATCGTCCGGGCCTCGCGCTCGAGGCGCTGGCGCAGCTCCGCCGAAGCGGACATGTGCGCCGGCAGGACTTTGACGGCGACGTCGCGGCCCAGGCGCGTGTCCTTCGCGCGGTACACCTCGCCCATGCCTCCGGCCCCGATCGGCGAAACGATCTCGTAAGGGCCCAGACGGGCGCCGGCTTCCATTGTCATGTCGACTCCTGCACGCGGATTCTACGCGCCCCGCCGCTCGAGGACCATTCGCATTCCATGCTTCGGACGCAAGGTGATCGAGGGTAAAGGGACGACCGTCTGCCCCGGCGTCAGGCGCATCCGCCAGCGCCTCGCGAGAGTGGCGAGCAGGAGCACGCCTTCCATCCAGGCGAAACTCTCGCCGATACAGACGCGCGGCCCTCCTCCGAAGGGAAAGTAGGAGAACTTCGGCCGCGTCTCCCGGACCTCGGGCCGGAATCGCTCGGGATCGAATCGTTCCGGCTCCGGGAAGAAGCGCGGGTCGTGGTGCGTCACCCACTGACACGCAGCGACGATCGAGCCCTTCGGGATGAGGTAGCCGCCGACTTCGTAGTCGACGAGGGCACGGCGGCCGAGGATCCATGCCGGAGGATAGAGACGCATCGACTCCGCGAGCACCATCTCGGTGTAGCGCAGCGCGGACAGATCGCCGAAGCCGAAGACCGCGTTTTCCGGAAACGCGTCGAGCTCGCGGTGGAGGCGCGTCTCGACCTCCGGATTCTGAGAAAGCAGGTACCAGGTCCAGGCCAGAGCGTTGGCCGTCGTCTCGTGGCCGGCGAGAAAGATCGTTACGGTCTCATCGCGCACCTGCGAGTCGCTCATTCCGGTCCCGTCGCCCTCGACGTCCTGCGCCGCGACGAGCATGGTCAGAAGGTCCGTGCGCCCCTTCGGCGACTTCCGGCGCTCGGCGATGAGGCGAGCGATCGTGGAATCGATTCGCTCGCGCGCCCGGTCGAATCGCCGGTTGGACGGAAACGGCAGACGGTCGAGGATGGGGAAGAACTGGAGAGAGATCGTCCGCCCGAAGCTCTCGATCGTGTCCGTCAGCGCCCTCCCGATCTCGTCGGAGTCCGAAGCCACGTCCGCATCGAGCAGTGTCTTGCCCACGATCGCCATCGTCAGGCGCGACATCTCTCGTGACATGTCGCGCGTGTCGCCGTCGCGCCAGCTTTCCGCGTGCCGCGCCGCATACTCCGCCATGACCGAGGCGTAGCCCGCGATCCGCTCGCGGTGGAAGGCCGGCTGCATCATGCGCCGCTGGCGAAGGTGGACGGGGTCTTCGCTCGTCAGCAGTCCCTGACCGAGAACCCGCTTGGCGCGTTCCAGCCCACGTCCCTTGTGGAAGCGGTCGGCGTGCGTGACGAGCAGATCGCGAATCCACTCCGGCCGGCTCAAAATGTGCAGCGTCGTCGGTCCAATCCGAAAGCGCGCGACGTCGCCGTAGCGGCGCGCGATCTCCATCAGAAATCCCAGCGCATCGCGCCGCATGGCGAGGACATGGGCTCCGGGAAAAGGCGCTCGTGGTCCGGGTGCGCGCTTCAACGGGAAGGGACGGCCAACCCCGCCGCCCAGTCGAGAACCACGGTGATCGGGGGAGAGGTCCGGACTTCGGGCTCGGAGACCACGAGGAATCGCTGTCCGTCCGCCGTGACGTCGTAGAAGCTGTGAAAGTTCGGGAAATCGGTCCGGGGGACCCGCGTCTTGAATAGCGGACGCGGATCGGACGCTTTGAAGCCTGTGCCGCCTCTGACCTCGATCGACATCAGCGTCCCGTCCTCGGCGAGGTAGAAGAGTTCCTTCCCGTCGCGCCGCCATCGGGCCTTCGAACCTCCCTGAGACGACACCTGCCACTTGTTCGTCATGGAAGCCAGAGGCGAGACGTAGACTTCGGGCCTTCCGGACTCATCCGAGGTGTAGGCGAGGAAGCGTCCATCGGGTGAGAGTCGGGCTTCAGCCTCGTTGAAAGGAGTCTGGAGCAGTGGCTTCGGCGTTCGGGAACCCTCGAGCGGCAACATCCACAGATCGCTTCGTGTCTTCCGGTCCGTAACGCCAACGACCAGGAAACGACCGTCCGCAGACCAGTCCAGTGGATACGCCGGGCTCGGATCCTTCCACAACAGCTCTTCGGCGCCACCGCCGGCGGGCTTGATGTAGATGTTGTTGTCCCCCTCCTTGTCCCATGAGAAGGCAATTCGACTGCCGTCGGGCGACCACACGGGATAGACCTCCCAGCGAGGATGGAACGTGAGCCTCGAAAACGTGCCGCGCGCGATGTCCATGAGCCAGATGTCGGGAGTCCCGATCCTGGGGTTGTCGCGGCAGACTGCGAGCCGCTTTCCGTCCGGCGACAGCTCCGGATCCGCATAGTCAGCGGGAGGTCCGGTCGCGCTCAAAAGGCGGCCGGTGCGGTCGAACCAGCCGAGCTGGGAAGTGACCGTCGAAGCGACGCCGTGGGCGAGCACGCCGTTGTTGGACGCCGAGAACGGCGCGTACCGAGTCGGACCGGCTCCTCCCATTCGCCCGACCCGCTCGGCCACGGGGATCGGCTCTCCCCGAAGCTTGAGGCTCTCGGTGTCGAATGGCTGGGCGGTGAGGACGCCTTCCCGCACGAAAAGGAGGTATCCGGGCGCGTACCCCGCTCCCGACTCGGCCACGGTCAACCGCGTTCTTTCCTTGTTCCCGAGCGCGCCGACCTGGATCTCCGTCGTCGGCCCTTTCTCGTTGTCCACGAGGAGCAGGAAGTGGCGGCCATCCGGCAGAAACCAGGGCCAGTAGTGGCCGAGCTCTCCCGCGGCGAGAGTCGTCTCCGCCACCGGCGCACCACCCGCAGCCGCCACGCGCATCAAGGGTCGATTCGCGTCCGGAGAAAAGAGGATGACTCCCTCCCGGTTCCACGAGCCGCCATAAGAGTAAGGGGCATCGCACACCGTTTGCGGCGGGCCGCCCGAGACGTCAACCCGTTTCAGGATTCCGCCCGCGAAGAACCCGACTGAGCGGGCATCGGGTGACCAGAAAGGGAGCGCGGCCCCTTCCGTCCCGGTCATGAGTCTCGGCGCGAGGGTCTCGAGATCTCGGATCCATAGGACGCTCCGGCCGCCCGGCTGGACCGCCGTGAACGCAAGGCGGCGCCCGTCGGGCGAGAGCGCCAGGGCCCCCGCCTCCGCGTAGGATCCGAAAGCGCTTCCCTCCGGCATGGGAATTGTGAAGCGGACTTTTCGAGGAGCTTCGGATGGCTGCCGGCGGAGCGCCGCGTAGGCGAGAGCGACGGCTGCCGCGACAAGCGCCGCCCAGGTGAAGAATCGTTGGCGATTCGGTAGCCGGGAGACCGACGGCGCCGCACCGCCCGCCTGCGAGCTCTCGGAGGCCCACTTCAGCTCGCTTCCCAGATCCGCAGCGCTCTGCCAGCGGTCTTCCGGGTCTTTGGCGAGCGCCTTCTTGACGACGCGGTCCAGAGCCGGCGGCGACATGGGCTGTTCCGTCGAGACCGGAGGCGGATCCGTGTGCAGGATCGCGCCGATCAGCGAGGCCTGGCTCCCCGCCGTGAACGACTTCTTCCCCGTCGCCATCTCGTAGAGCACGCAGCCAAGCGCCCAGATGTCCGTCCGGGCATCGGTCTCCTTCCCTTCGAGCTGCTCCGGCGCCATGTACTGGAACGTCCCCAGGATCGTTCCCTCCTGCGTCAGCGCGGCCCTCGTCGGCAGCGACGTCAGGCTCTCTTTCGCCGCGGGGGTCTCGAACGCCTTCGCGAGTCCGAAGTCGAGGAGCTTCACTCCCGACTTCGTCAGCATCACGTTGCCGGGCTTCAGGTCTCGATGCACGATCCCCTGGCGGTGCGCCTTGTCCAGCGCGTCGGCGATCTCGACGCCGTAGCGCAACGTCTGCTCCAAGGGCAGCGGCCCCTTCGCGAGCCGGTCCGAGAGGGTTTCGCCCTCGAGATACTCCATGACCAGGTACTCGGTCTCGCCCTCGCGGCCGACGTCGTACAGCGCGCAGATGTGCGGATGGGACAGTTGCGAGATCGTCTTGGCTTCCCGCTCGAAACGCTGGCGGACCTCGGGCGAGGAGGAGAGATGCTGAGGCAGGACCTTGACGGCCACGGTCCGATCGAGCCGCGTGTCTGTCGCCCGGTAGACCTCCCCCATCCCGCCCGCGCCCAGCGGCGCGACGATCTCGTAGGG
>JBKOVK010000324.1:0-18782 GCA_046724475.1 Acidobacteriota bacterium
GTGCAGCGAGAAGACGTAGAGCAGCACGAAGGCCATCGTCAGGAGTCCCTGGACGAAGTCGGCCATTCGCGATCCGAAGGCCGACTGGATCTGCTCGGCATCGGACAGCAGGCGCGTCATGAGATCGCCCGACGAGCGATCCGTCGAGTACCGCGTGGACTGGTCCAGAAGGGAGCGGTAGGCGTCGGCGCGCAGGTCCCGCACCATCGCGAGGCCGATCGAGTTGAGAGCAAACTCCGAGACGTACGCGAAAACGTTCTTGACGAGGAGCGCCGCCAGGAGCAGCAGCGGTACCGCGTAGCGCGGGTCGAACCCCGCGGAAGCCGCGGCCCGGCGAGTGGCGGCATACGCCGTCTCCAGCCACCGCAGAAGCGGGGCCATCCGCTCGGAGGCCGCCGCGGCGCCGACGCCGGGAAGAGCGCTCGCCGCGCCGGCGCCGAGAACGTCGTCGATGACCTTCTTCAGGAGAAACAGCAGCGCCACCGTGGCAAACGACACGATCGCCATGGCCACCAGCGCGAGGATGGCCCGGACCTTGTAGCGTCCGAAGTAACGCAGCAGCCGCGGCAGCGTCTTCATCGCGCCACCCGGTACACGTCGCTCGTCATCCGCAACGGCGGCTTGATGGCCGACAGGACGTAGTCCGCCGCGCGGGCACTCGCTCCTGGAGGTCCGAGCTCCGCCGCAACGCGGGCGAGGCCAGCCTTCATCGCGTCCAGACGCGACGGCGAAGAGAGGAGACTCTCGCCTTCCCTCTCGAGCCGCTCGACCGTACAGTCGCTCTGGATCAGCTCGGGCACGATCTCCTCGCCGGCGACGATGTTGACGAGCGAGATCCAGCGCACCGTGATCAGCGACCTGGCGATTTGGTGGCTCACGCGAGAGGTCCGGTAGACCACCACCATCGGCGACCCGCACAGCGCCGCTTCGAGCGTCGCCGTTCCCGACGTCACGAACGCCAGGTCCGCCGAGGCGAGCAGCGGGTGCAGACCGGTCGACACCAGCGTGATCCCGCGCTCCGACGCCCCGGCGTAGAGTTTCTCGGGAAGCCACGGCGCTCGCACGGCGACGACGTCGAGGTCCATCCGGCGCGCGATGCGGGCGGCGGCCTCCGAAAGGATCTCCCAGTGCCGCTCGATCTCCGCGCTGCGGCTGCCCGGCAGCAGCACGAGCCTCCGCCGCGTTTTGGGAGGGAGCGGAGCGGGAGCGGCGAGTCCCTCCCGAACGTCTTCCACCAGCGGGTGCCCGGCGCACACGGCGTCGGCACCCAGGCGGCGATAGATCTCGGCCTCGAACGGAAAGAGCGTGATGATCCGGCGCGCCCGCTCGGCGATCCGCCGCGCTCGCCAGGGCCTCCACGCCCAGACCTGCGGACTCACGTAATACACGATCGGGACGCGGTCACGCCGGAGACGCTTCGAGAGGAGTCCGTGAAAGTCGGGAAAATCGATGAGGACGGCCGCGTCGGGTCTCCGGCGCCGGGCCTCGGTCGAGAGCGTCCGGAGGGCGCGGGCGAGCTGCGGGAGTTTCTCGAACACCTCCGAGAACCCGACGACGGCAACGCTCTCCGACTTCGCGATGCGCTCGAGACCCGCGCTCTCGAGGCGGGCTCCTCCCATCCCGAAGGCCGACAGATCCGGACGGGCGGCCCGCAGGGCCGAGAGGAGCCGCGCGCCGTGGAGGTCGCCCGACGCCTCGCCCGCCGAGATCAGGAGGTTCACGGCATCAATCGTCGACGATCGACCCTACTTCGGAAACGGATACATCAGCCACGCCACCGCGAGGCCGCCGAGCACGAGCGAGACCATCAGCGTCGCGAACAGCTTCCACCTCTCGCGGCGCTCCCGTCTCCAGAGCAGCGCGAAGAAGGCGGACGCCAGAAATGCGTACAGCGTCATGATCAGGAAATGGTCGACCGGGAAAAGGACGATCACGGCTTGGTCCCGCTCGCGATGTCCCAGGCGTCGAGCACGAGCAACAGGTTCATCAGCCCGGCCGTCAGGAGAAACGCGCAGCCGTATTCGTACGTGGGCGAAAGAATCGTCCCGCCCGCGTTCTCGGAGATCATCCGCGCGACGATGTTCAGCAGGCCCGCGCCGTACACGGCGAAGGTCGCGAGGATCGTCAGAGGCTGACCGGGCTCGATCGAGTAGAGCCGGCCCTGAAACAGGATGCCCAGGAGGAAGGTCGCCGTGACGATCGCGGCGAACGCGATCCCGAGCCTGCGCCGCCCGAGGTAGAAGTGACCCAGCCCCGGGAATACCCACGCCAGGGCGGCGGCGGCCAGCGGCGGCCGGGACACCGAGACGGCCGTGGCTTCGGCGCTCACGCGGCGATCTCCGCGAACAGCGGCACCAGCCGCCGACGGGTGGTCTCCAGATCCTCGGGCACCACGCGCGTGTCGGCGGCCACCGTCATGAAGTTGGTGTCCCCCGCCCAGCGAGGCACGACGTGCACGTGGTAATGGCCCAGGACCCCCGCGCCCGCCGCCGATCCGAAGTTGATGCCGACGTTCAGACCGTCGGTGTGGTACGCGGAGACCAGGATCTTCTGCGCAAAGGCAACGGTGTCGATCAGCTCGTGCAGCGTCTCGGACGCGGAGTCCGAGAGCCACCCCTCATGCGTGTAGGGCGCGACCATGACGTGGCCGTTGGTGTAGGGATACCGGTTGAGCACCACGAACACCCGCTTTCCGCGAGCGACCACGAGGGACGCCGCGTCGTCGCGCGAGGCCGCGGCCTCGCAGAAGATGCACGCTCCGCCTTTCTCCGACACGAGGTACTCGTAGCGCCAGGGGGCGAACAGAACGTCCGGCATTACCGGTTGATCAGTTCCTTCAGCTCCTTGCCCGGCTTGAAATAGGGGATCTTCTTGGCGGGCACGGAGACCTTCACGCCCGTCTTGGGATTCCGGCCCATGCGGGCTCCCCGCTCCCGCAGGCGGAAGGAGCCGAAGCCCCGAAGCTCGATCTTCTGGCCTTCCTTCAGGGAGCGCACGATGGCTTCGAAGACCGTGTCCACGATCGCCTCGGCCTGTTTCTTGGTCACGTCCGTCGCCACCGCCACGCGCTCGATCAGTTCGGCCTTCGTCATCTGCCGTGCACTCCTGGCGAGCCGACGCGGCGCGCCTCCGCAAGGCCGCGCTACTCCTGAGCGGCCTCGTCTGCTTTCTTGCGGGTCCTCTTCTTCTTCGGAGCCGGTTCAGGCTCGGCGGGAGCCGCCTCCGCCGGTGCGGCGGCCGGAGCTTCCTCGGCGGCTTCCGCCTTCGGAGCGGCCGTTGCGGGCTCGTCCACGCCGATTCCCGAAAGGCCGACCTTCATCTCGGCGTCCTCGATCCGAAGGATCCGGGCGCGGATGGGATCGCCTTCCTTGTAGTGCTCCTGGGGCTTGGCACCGCGGGAGAGGGGCGTCTCTGAGACATGCATCAGCCCCTCGACCATGCCTTCGATCTGCACGAAGACGCCGAAGTCGGCCACGCGCGTGACGACACCGTCCACGACGTCGCCGGGCTGATGCTTGTCCTTAAAGGTCTGCCAGTCGTTGGGTTGGAACTCCTTGATCGAGAGCGAAATGCGACGGTTGTCCTGGTCGATCGAAGTGATGATGGCTTCGACGTCGTCGCCCTTTTTGAGCACCTCGGAGGGGTGCTTGACCCGGCGCGTCCAGGACATGTCGGAGACGTGCACGAGCCCGTCGATGCCCTCCTCGAGCTCGACGAAGGCGCCGAAGTCGGTCAGGTTGCGAACCTTGCCCGAGACGCGGCTGCCGACCGCGTACTTCGTGGCCACGCTCTCCCACGGATCGGGAAGCGTGTCTTTCAGCGACAGCGAGATGCGCCGCGCTTCCGGGTTGACGTCCGACACGATCGCCTCGACGGTGTCGCCCGGCGAAACGACCTTGGAGGGATTCTTGATCTTCTTCGACCACGACATCTCGGAGACGTGAACGAGCCCCTCGACGCCTCCTTCGAGCTCGACGAAGGCGCCGTAGTCGGTGACGTTGGTGACGCGGCCGGTGACGCGGGAACCCGCCGGATACTTCTCCGGCACGTGCGCCCACGGATCCTCCGTCAGCTGCTTGGTGCCGAGAGAGACGCGCTCGGTCTCACGGTCGAACTTCAGGACGACGACTTCGATCTCGTCGCCGACTTTGACCAGGTCCGACGGGTGGTTGACGCGTCCCCAGGACATGTCGGTCACGTGCAGGAGACCGTCGAGGCCGCCGAGGTCCACGAACGCGCCGTAGTCGGTCAGGTTCTTGACCGTGCCGCGCAGAACGCGACCCTCTTCCAGAAGCTGGAGCGTCTCCTTCTTGCGGGCCTCCTGCTCGACTTCGACCACGGCCTTGCGCGAGAGGACGATGTTGCCGCGCTTCTTGTCGACCGAGATGACCTTGAAGTCGAGGTCCTTACCCCGAAGTGACTCGAGGTTCTTGACCGGCTTGACGTCCACGAGGGACCCGGGCAGGAAGGCCTTGACGCCGATGTCCACCGCGAGGCCGCCCTTGATCCGGTCGATGACCCGGCCGCGGACGGTCGAGCCGGAGCGGTACGACTTCTCGACCTCGTCCCAGACCTTCATCTTCTCGGCTTTGTCCTTGGATAGAACGACATAGCCGTTCTGGTCCTCGGTCCGCTCGAGCAGAACGTCCACCGGATCGCCCTGCTTGATCGTGACCTGGCCCGAGAAGTCGGTGAACTCGGAGAGCGGGATGATGCCCTCGGACTTGTAGCCGATGTCCACGATCACTTCCGACGGCGTGATGGCCAGAACCCGGCCGCGGATGATCTGCCCCTCCTGAAGGTTCTTGAAAGAGTCCTCGTACTGGGCCAGGAGGTGCTCGTACTCCTGCGCGGTCAGTTCCTGTTCGGTTTCCATCGGTTCGGTTTCCCGACCTCCTTTGCGCTTTTCACCCGCCATCAGATAAGGGATCCCCTCTCATAAGTCGCTGAGACGCAAAGCAATATCCTATGGGGCGGCTTGATTGGAGTCAAATCCCCCTGCGCACGCGCTGTTCGATGTCGTCGATCACCGCCTCCACAGGGCGTCCGCTGGAGTCCACGACCTCGTACCGGCCATCCAGGGTCAGGGGGGAATCGGGCCGGGAGGAGTCGTCCGCATCGCGTTTTTGCATGTCCCGGAGGACGTCGCCGTAGGACTGGGGGGTGCCACGGCCGACGAGCTCGCGAGCGCGGCGGTCGGCCCGGATCGCGGGGTCCGCGGTCAGAAAGAACTTGAACGGCGTCTCGGGAAAGACCTTGGTCCCGATGTCGCGGCCTTCCATGACGCCTCCCCGTTCGCGTCCCATCCGCTGCTGCTGGACCACGAGGACCCGGCGCACGGCGGGGATCGCCGACACCGCCGAGGCGTAAGCCGAGATCTCCGGGCGGCGGATTTCGGCGGACACGTCCTCGCCGTCCAGGATGATGCGGCTGCCTTCCGGCGAGGGCGCGAGTTCGATCCGCGAGGCCTCGGCGATCGCGGACACGGCGGACGCATCCTCGATCGGGAGACGTACGCCGCGGCGATGCGCCGCCAGCCCGATCGCGCGATACATCGCCCCGGTGTCGATGTACGGGACGCCCAGGCGCGCCGCGAGGGCGCGCGCCACGGTGGACTTGCCGGCGCCGGAGGGGCCGTCGATGGCCACGATCAGAGGCGGGCGCGTCAGGGCTTCTTTCCCAGCCGGCGCAGCGCGGCCACTTCCTCGGTCGAGAGCCGCCGGTAGGCGCCGGGCGTGAGGCGGGGGTCGCGGATCGGCCCGATCGCCACGCGCCGGAGCTTAGAGACGGGATGGCCGATCGCCTCAAACATACGCCGGATCTGCCGCGTGCGGCCTTCGCGCAGCGTCACGCGCAGCCACGTGTTGCCCTCCGACGAATCCCGCCGCGGTGTCGACCGCATCCGCACGATCTCGCACGGCCGTGTGCGCTCGCCGTCGAGCGGGAAGCCGGTGCGCAGCTTCTCGAGCTTGGCCTCCGACGGCTCTCCGGAGACCTTGACCTCGTACTCCTTGGGACAACCCGTCGAGGGATGCGCGATGGAGCGGGCGAGGTCGCCGTCGTCGGTCAGGAGCAGCAGCCCCTCGGTCTGGACGTCCAGCCGCCCGACCGGCTTGACACTGCGGCGCAGACGTCCCGGCATCAGGTCGAGCACGGTGTCGCGGCCCTCGGGGTCGGCGGTCGTCGTGACGAATCCCTTCGGCTTGTTCAGCAGGACGTACGTCCGGGGCGAGTCGACCGGACGCACGCGTTTGTCGTCCACCTTGATCGAGTCCTTTGCCGGGTCGGCGCGGTCGCCGAGAGTCGCGAGGCGGCCATTGATGCGCACCCGTCCCTCGCGAATCCACTCCTCGGCGGCGCGGCGCGAAGCGAGCCCGGCGGAGGCGATGATCTTCTGGATGCGGACCGACGGCAGCGTCAGTCCTCCGCGCCGGGCGGCTCGGCTTCCGGACCCGGTTCCTCGTCGAGCGCTTCCTCGGAGGAAATGTGGATGGCCGTCTCCTGCGCCGTGAGCGGTGCGATCTCGCGCGCCTCGACCGTCGCCGCGAGGTCGGCGTCCAGGTCTTCGGGCCGCGGAAGCTCCGCAAGGTCGTTCAAGCCGAATCGGACCAGAAAGTCCTGCGTCGTGCGGTAGAAGAACGGCGTTCCCACGACCGGCTTCTTGCCCGCCGTCGTGATGAGCTTCTTCTCGAAGAGCGTCTTCAGCACGCTCGAGGAGTTCACGCCCCGGATGTCCTGGATCTCGGGCAGCGTGATGGGCTGCCGGTAGGCGATGATCGCGAGGGTCTCGAGAGCCGCCAGCGAGAGGCGGCTGCGCTCAGTGACCTCGTGAAATTTGCGAAGGAGCGCGTCGAATTCGGGCCGCGTCACGAACCGCCAGCCGCCGGCGACTTTTTCCAGGCGCACGCCGCGCTCCGACTGGTCCGTTTTCTCCGCCAGGGCCTCGAGCGCCCGCGCGACGGACTTCGTCGTGGCCTCGAGCAGGTCTCCGAGGTCCTTCTCGCGGACCGGCCGCGGCGAGGAGAAGAGCACGGCTTCGAGGGAGGGAAGCAGCTTCTCGACCGGAACGTCCCGTCGCTCGACGGGAGCCTCTGCGGCATCAGGGGGCGCGGCAGTCTCGTTCACGGGGTCACTCGCTGTAAGTATCGCGTATCTGGTCGGCGGAGAACACGACATCCGTCCGCGTGGCGTGGATCTCGGCGAAGGGCCGCGTCTGGAAGGCGCGGACCACGCCCAGCCGGATCAGCTCCAGGCACGCGAGAAACGCCGTGACGGCTTCGGCCCGGTAGCGCATCTGGCCGAGGAACTCGAGCAGCGGCATCGTGCGCTTCTCGTCCAGCCGCGCCAGGAGCTCCAGCATCTTGTCGCGCACCGAGAAGCGCAGGTGGTGAATCGCGAGCGCCGGAGGGTGCGCCAGTCTGTAGTTCTCCGTGACGGTCCGGAAAGTCTGGATGAGATCGAAGAGCGCGACCTCCAGCGTCTGCTCGGACCCTTCCGCGCGGGGGATCTCGGTCTCGGGCCTCGGCCAGAGCCCTCCGCGGAGGGTGTCGATCGCGTGCAGGGTCTCGGCGGACCGCTTGAATTTCTCGTACTCGAGGAGACGCTGCGCGAGGTCGGCCCGCGGATCCTCCTCGGGCGCGCCGGGCACGCGAGGCAGGAGCATCTTCGACTTGATGTAGATCAGCTCGGCCGCCATCGCGACGTACTCCGAGGCGACGTCGAGGTCGAGCTCCCGCATGGCGTCGAGATATGCCGTGTACTGCTCGGTGATCTCGGAGATCGGGATGTCCGTGATCGAGACTTCGTTGATGCGGATCAAGTGCAGCAGCAGGTCGAGCGGGCCCGAGAAGGCCGCGATGGCGACCGGCGGCAGAGAGCTCTGGGTGGTCTCGTCCGGCATCAGGGCTCCGGCGACAGCTTGACGGCTGCCCGTACTTTCTCCATCGTCGCCTCGGCCGCGACGCGCGCGGCGGCGTCTCCCTCATGGAGCACTTCGCGCACGACGTCCTTCGGAGCGGCGAGGAGGTCGGCACGCTTCTGGCGGAAGGGCTCGAGCGCCGCGTTCAGGTTCCGGATTAGATGCTTCTTGCAGTCCACGCAGCCGCGCGCGGCCGTGCGGCACTCCACGTCGACGACTTCCACTTCCTCGGGCGGCGAGTAGAGGACGTGGAACGGGAAGAGATTGCAATTGTCGGGGTTGCCCGGATCCGAGCGGCGGGCGCGCGCCGGGTCCGTGACCATCGCCATGACCTTCTCGCGCACGGAGTCGGCCGCCTCGGTGATGCCGATCGTGTTGCCGTAGGACTTGGACATCTTGCGGCCGTCGATGCCGTTGACCTTGGGCGTCGGCGTAAACAGCGCCTTGGGCTCCGGGAAGATACCGCCGTAGAGACCGTTGAAGCGGCGCACGATCTCGCGGCAGATCTCCAGATGGCTCGCCTGATCCTCCCCCACCGGGACCAGATCCGCGCGATAGATCGCGATGTCGGCGGTCTGGAGGACCGGGTACCCGAGAAATCCGTAGGTGGCCAGGTCTCTGGAGCGGAGCTGCTCGATCTGGTCCTTGTACGTCGGCACCCGTTCGAGCCAGCCCAGCGGCGTGATCATCGAGAAGTACAGCGAAAGCTCGGCGTGCTGCGGAACCCGCGACTGCAGAAAGATGGTCGAGCGCGCGGGATCCAGCCCGACCGCCAGCCAGTCGAGGACGGCCTCACGCGTGTTGGCGGCCAACGCCGCCGTGTCGGCGTAATCCGTCGTCAGCGCGTGGAGGTCCGCCACGAAGAAGAAGCAGCGGTACTGCCCCGAGTTCTGCAGATCCACCCAGTTCTTGACGGCTCCGAAGTAGTTGCCGAGGTGGACGCGGCCGGTCGGACGGAGGCCCGATAGGACGATCTTCTCGCCGGTCATGACAGGAGCGTCGTCAAGACCGTCCGGAAGGCGATGAAGAACGGCGTCAGGATCCGGTTCAGAAGCCCCGTGTAGATCAGGAGCATGAGGATCCCGAAGCCCAGCATGGGATTCGCGCTCTCCAGAGCCATGCCCACGCGGCCGCCCGCGATCGATGCGAAGACGTGGCTTCCGTCCAGCGGCGGGATCGGCAGGAGGTTGAAGATCCCGAGGCCGAAGTTGACCATCGTGAAGGAGACCAGGATCTCCCAAAGAGGCTCGAGAACCGTCGTGGACATGGCCCCGCCGATCGGCAGGCGCCGAACGACGACGAGGAGCAGGACGCCCACCGCGCAGAGAAGCAGGTTCGAGACGGGTCCGGCTCCCGACACGACGAGGTTGGCCTTTCGAGGGTTGGGGGTCCGCGAGAGGTTGACGGGCGTCGGCTTGGCCCAGCCGAACATGAAGTGGCCCGCCCCGATGAAGAAGAGGATCGGGAGGAGAAAAGTCCCGATCGGATCGATGTGCCGCAGCGGATTCAGGCTGATGCGTCCGAGGTCGCGGGCCGTCGTGTCGCCGAACTTCAGGGCGGACCACGCATGCGCCGATTCGTGGAAAGAGAGGGCGAACAGCAGCACGGAGTACTGGATCGCGAAGTCGACGAGCTTTTGTTCCAAGCAGGCGGACTATAGCAAGGCGTCCTCCACGGCGGACGCAGAGCGGTCCGCGCTCACTGCGCGTTCAGCGTCCAGTCGTAGGGGATGAACCGGATCTCCCATCCGGCGGGGATCGGCGCCGTGATGCGATAGCGATTGATGTAGGCGGCGAGGCTCGACGCGGTCTTCAGGAAGTCGGGCTCGTACCAGTTCAGGATCATCGACACGTAGGCGATCCGCTTCTCGGCCTCGAGGTCCACGTTGCGCTTCTCGTTCAGGAACTCGCTGGCGGCGGCCTCGAGCTGCCGGCCGAGCTCGTCGGTCCGAAACGGCTCCCGCGGAAGGCGCGGGCAGCCGCGCGCCATGCAGTTCAAGGCGAAGTGGACGCGCGGCTCGCCCAGCGGACGAATGACCTTGTTCTCGAGATCGTAGAGCGATATGCGAAGGCCGCCGACGAGCAGCCGGTTGCGGTAAAAGAACCGGACCTTGACCTCGTCCAGGTCCGGCGGCATGCCCGACTGGATGACGTCGTACATGGCCAGCGCGTTGTAGGCGTTGATGTACCAGGCGATCGCGCTTCCCCGCGTCGAAAACTCGGCCGGTTTGAGCCGCGGGCTGACGGTGGCCACGTAGGCGACGAAGGCGTCCAGATCGGCGGGCTCCCGGGCGACACCCGCGAAGTCGATCCGGCCTTCGGCGTCCACATGACGCGACAACACCCGCGCCCAGGCCGCGTTGGCGACATCCGCCGGAGGGGGCCCCGCGGCGCCGCCTGCGGGAACGACCAGGTCGATCGCGCAGCCGGCTGCCCAGGCCGCGACCAGCAGGGTCGCCAGCATCCGCACCTTCACCGCCACCTCCGCACGCGACGAACCCGCACGATACCAGTGCGTTGCCGAGGGGCGGCAAAAAGCCGTACATTCCGCCCGCAGGGGAGGAACCTTCGCCGGACCCCGGCGTCTCTCCCCATGGCCGGTCGAAATGGAGATGACCTCGGGCAGCGACGATCTGACTCTGTTGGAGCGGGTTCGCCGCGGCGACACCGGCGGCGCCGCGGAGCTCTTCGAACGCTACGCGCCCTCGCTCCTCCGTTTCGCCGACCGGATGCTCTCGGATCGGGCAACGGCCGAGGAAGTGACCCAGGAGGTTTTCGTCAAAGTGATCTCACGCGCGCATCAGTACGACGGCCGGGCCGGGGTGGCGTCATGGCTGTTCGCCATCGCCGCCAACGCCTGCCGTGACCGGCGCCGTCGCGATCGCCGCGCGGCGGTGGTCCCGCTCGAGGCGGTGGCCGAGCCGCGCGCACATGGCGAGGGCATCGAGGCGTCGCTAGTCTCGAGCGAGCGCCGGCGAGCGGTGCGCGAAGCCCTGGCACGTCTCTCCGAAGAGCAGCGCGAGGCGCTCGTCCTCGCTCGCTACCACGGCATGCCCTACGCCGAGATCGCGGAGACACTCGGCATCTCCGTGGGGGCCGTCAAGACACGCATCTTCCGGGCCGTCGAAACCCTGAAGGCTCACTTCGCGGAAGGAGAAGGCACATGGACTGCCGCGACGTAACGAACATCGCAATCGAGCGCCTGACTGGCGAGGCTGGAGAGTCGGCCCGACGCGAGCTGTCGGCGCACCTGAACTCCTGCGAGTCGTGCCGCACCGAGATGGCGCGGCTCGAGGATCTCTGGACCGTCCTGGGCACGGATCCGGACGCCCCGGTCACGCCCGAGTTCCGGCGGCAGACGCTGGCGCTCCTTGAGGAAGAAACGCTTCGCCGGCGCGTCCGAGAGTTCCGGCCGAAGACGCGCTGGGCGCGGCCGATGCTCCAGGCCGCCGCCCTGCTGGTGGCGGCGGGCCTGGGATTCCTGGCCGCCCGCGAGGTCTTCCGGCCGTCCGCGAGCGGGACGATCGCGGGACCGGTCTCGGCGGTGCCGACGCCGATCCCGTTCCCGAAGGGCGGCTCGGCCCTTCCCGACTTCTCCGCGAATCCCCGCCTGTCCAACGTCTCCTACCGGCCGGTCGACAAGGACGGCCGCGTGGAGATCGGCTTCGACATCACGTCGCGGCAGACGGTCATGGGTCGGGTGGACGAGCCCGAAGTCGCGCGGCTCCTCGCCTACATGGTGGCGCGCAACGCCGAGACCGACGGCGAGAAGTCGCGCGCGATCGAGCTCGTTTCGGAGCATTACGGAGCCAAGGCGTCGGTCGCGTCTCCCGAGATCGTCGCGGCGCTGGCGGCGACGCTTCGCAAGGATGAGAACCCCGGCGTGCGCAAGAAGGCCGCCGACGCGCTGGCCTCCTTCCTGATGACGCCCGAGATCCGCGCCGTCTTCCTGGAGTCCCTGCGCGCGGACAAGAACCCGGCGGTGCGGCTGGTCGCGGTCGACGCGCTCGCCGCCGAGGCCAAGCACTCGAACGATCCGAGCACGATTCAGTCCCTGCGCGAGAAGGCAGTGGATCCCCAGGAGAACGGCTTCGTGCGCGCCAAGGCGGCGTCGGCTCTGAAAGCCATCTCCTTCTGACGGAGGCGAGCGGAACTTCGATGACGAGCGGACGTCTCTCTCTGACGATGAACAGTTTGAAGTTTCCGGCGCGCGAAGCGGCGCCCGACGTTCCCTCGGTACGCGCGGGCCGTTTGGCCGTCTGGATCCTGCTGGCCCTGGGTCTGCTCCTGATGCTGGTGTCGGCGTCGAAGGCCGAGCAAGTCACCCGCACGACCACGGTCAACGGAACGCTGTCCTCCGGCCAGACGCTCCAGGTGCAGAACGTGTCGGGCGACGTCATCGTGTCGCCGGGCCACCAGTTCTCAGCCGTCGTCACACTCACGGCTTCGGCCGCGACGAAGGCCAAGGCCGAGGAGCTCTTGTCGCGCACCCGCATCGATCAGAGCCACGACGAGGACGGTTGGAACCTGGAGACGATCCTTCCCGGAAACCGCCACGGCGGCGACTGGCACCGGGGCCTGGGCTGCCGCGACTGCAAGGTCGTCGCGCGCTACGAGATCACGGTCCCCTCAGGGGTGAACCTCTCGCTCGAGACGGTCAACGGGGACGTCAAGGTCCAGGACTGCGACGGCGAGCTGCAGCTGGAGACGGTCAACGGCTCCATCGAAGCTCGCGGCGTGAAGGGAACGCTGCAGGGCCATACCGTCAACGGCCGGATCGAGGCGGTGGCCGTGGCGCTTCCGCCGAGCGGCAAGATCGAGCTCCAGACGGTCAACGGTCCCATCAAGCTGACGCTCCCCAAGGACGCGCATTTCGATTTCTCGGGCGAGACGATGAACGGGACGATCGCGTCCACGTTCCCGTTCCGGCCGCCGACGCCGGAACCGGCCGAGAAGCCGGGAAAAACCAAGGAGCACAAGAAGATCGTCGTCAAAGACGAGGAGGGCGACGAGAGCGTCGTGGACATCGGCGAGATCGAAGCGGAGTTCGACGAGTCGATGAGGGACGAACCGGAGGGCAGCGAGAAGGAGGGCCGCCGGGTCCAGCGCGAGATCCGCCGCATCCGGGTTCCGGACCCGAGGCGCGAGTACTCCGGCGCGATCGGCAAGGGCGGTGCCAGCGTGCGCATCGAGACGCTGAACGGCGCCGTGCTGCTGCTCGCCGCCGGAACCGCCGAGGCCGACGCGAAGCCGCTCGTCTCGGAGCGCCGCTCCTTCGTGGTCACGATCCCGCCGGTCAACGTGCAGGTGCCGCCGGTCAAGGTTCAGGTGCCTCCCGTTCCCCCCGTGCCTCCCGCGCCTCCGGTGGCGGACGAGGAGGGCGAAGTGCGGCGCGGCGACGTCTCCGGAGACTTCCTCTCGACCGCGACCGACAACAGCTATCGCATCGGAAAAGTCAGCGGCAAGGTCCGGATCCTGACGCACTCGGGCGAGATCCGCGTCGCCGGCATCGGCGCGGGCGGAGATCTGAAGACCTTCGGCGGCGACATCGTGCTCGGACCCGTGACCGGGGACCTGAAGGTGAGCACGATGGCCGGAGACATCCGGATCGATTCCGTCAGCGGGTCCGCGGCGGCCGACACGGCCGGCGGAGACATCCGCATCCAGAAGGTCGGCGGAAGCCTCGACGCCAGGACCTCCGGCGGCGACATCATCGTCCCGTCGGTCGGCGGCAGTGTCAAGGCGGTGACCGCGGGCGGCGACGTGCGCATCGGCGCGGTGTCGCGCGACATCAAGGGCGGAATCACGATCAACAACTCCGGCGGCGACGTCTCGCTCACACTCCCGGCCGACTGCAAGGCGGATGTCGAGCTGATCGTGACCGGCGCCGACGACGATCGCGCCATCCGCTCCGAGTTCCCGGACCTCTCGTTTTCGAAGCGGTCCGGCTCTCAGCGGGCGACGGGTTCGCTCAACGGCGGGGGCGAGAAGATCGTCGTGAGAACGACGTCGGGGACGATCCGACTCAAGAAGGGCGCCTAATCTCCGAGCTAGCGGATCCGCAGCACCGACCGCTTCTCCAGCTCCACTTCCTCGCCGATTCCCGAGCGGGGATCGTGCCGGCCGTTGGAGAGGTATTCGCGGATCCCCGGAGCGAAACGCCGCCACTCTCCGTCGAACGTGGCGACCGTCGCGGACACGTCGCCGACGTTGTCGCGCGACAGACTCCGGAGCTGATCCTTCGTCAGAGGAGGCGACGCGAAGAGCCCGCGGCGGGCCGCCCGCTCGAATCCGGCGGCCAGAAGACGGCCGTACCAGAGCGGAAAGTGAATCAGAGGCTTGCGCGGCTTGCCGACCGCCACCGCGATCTCGCGATAGATCTGGTTCAGCGTGAAGATCTCGGGACCGCCGACCTCGAACACCTTGCCGGCCGTGTCCGGCTTCTCCAGCGCGGCCGTGAAGACACGGGCGACGTCGCGAATGGACACCGGCTGGAACCGGGTCGTCCCGGCACCGATCACTGGAATGAAGCCCGGATTGTGGCGAACGATCGGAGCCAGAAGAGAAACGAACCCGTCGCCCGGACCGAAGATGATGGACGGACGGAAGACGGTCCAGTCGAGTCCCGAGGCTCGGACGGCCTTCTCCCCCGCCGCCTTGGTCCGGCCGTACTCCGACGGCGAGTCCTCGGAAGTCCCCATCGCACTCATGTGGAGGTACCGGCGTACGCCCGCCGCCTGCGCCGCCGCGAGCACGTTCTCGGTCGCCTCGCGATGCATGCGGTCGAACGTCTGCTCGCCCTTTTCCGCAATGATCCCAACCAGGTGCACGATCGCGTCGCGCCCGCCGCCCGCACGCACGAGCGACGCCGGATCGAGCACGTTCCCAGCCACGGTCTCGACCGGGCGGTTGTAGCGGTTCCGCGTCTTTTCCGGGTTGCGCGCCAGGACCGCGACGGCGTGCTCGGCCTGGAGTAGTCGGTTGACGACATACGTGCCGACAAAGCCGGTTCCACCCGTGACTAAGACCTTCATGGCGGCGGTGGTTCTATCACGGCACTCACGGGTACCCGAACAGATCGCTCGCCAGCGCCTTCTTTTCCGCGCGCATCGCGAGAATCTGTCCGCGAGCCTCGGCCAGGTGCGCGAGATCCTTGATCGGATCGGCGACCCGCAGCGGCGGCAGGCCGGACTGACGCGTCCCGAGCAGGTCTCCCGGGCCGCGCGCCTCCAGATCCTTCTCGGCGATCACGAACCCGTCGGAGGTCTGCTCGAGCAGTGAGAGACGCTGGCGCGCCTCGGGCGACGCTCCCCGGCCCGCCACCAGCGCGCACCAAGAGGGCCGGTGGCTCCGGCCGACCCTTCCGCGAAGCTGGTGGAGCTGCGCCAGACCGAACGCCTCGGCATTCTCGACGATCATGAAGGTCGCCTCGGGAACGTCCACTCCGACTTCGATGACCGTCGTCGACACGAGGATCGGGACTCGGCCGCTCGCGAAGTCGGCGAGGACCGCTTGCCGTTCCGCCGGAGCGAGGCGGCCGTGCAGGATTCCGATGCGCACGCCGGGCAGCGCCGTCGCGATTCGATCGGCGGTCTCCTTCGTCGCCGCGACCTCCCGATCGCCGAGCTCGATCGCCGGCACGACGACGTACACGCGCTCTCCGGCCGCGGCGCGCTCACCCGCGAAGGCATAGACGCGGGGCCTCGCCTCCTCGTCGCGCACGCGCGTGATCACGGGGGCGCGGCCCGGAGGCTTCTCGTCGAGCACGGAGACGTCGAGCTCTCCGTAGATCGCCCAGGCCAGGGACCTCGGGATCGGCGTGGCCGTCATGATCAGGACGTGCGGCGACGGGTTGCCTTTTCGGAACAGCCGCGAGCGGTGCGCGACACCGAAGCGGTGCTGCTCGTCCACGACGACGAGCGAGAGCCTCGAGAAGCGCACGGGAGACTCGACGAGGGCATGCGTTCCGACGAGGACGTCGATGTGCCCCGCTTCGAGCTCGGCGAGGAGCTTCTGGCGCTGTTTGCCGCGCACGCGTCCCGTCAGGAGTGCGATGCGGACGCCGGCCGCCGTCAGCCACGAAGCCAGGCTCTCGGCGTGCTGCTCGGCGAGGATCTCCGTGGGCGCCATCAGCGCTCCCTGGGCGCCGTTCTTCGCGGCGATCAGCAGCGCCAGGCCCGCGACGATCGTCTTGCCGGAGCCCACGTCTCCCTGCAGCAGCCGCGCCATCGCTCGTCCGGAGTCCATGTCCGCGGAGATCTCGCGCACGGCGCGCTTCTGGGCGTGCGTCAGCGGAAAGGGCAGGACGTACCGGGCGAGCCGGCGGATGGCCTCCTCGGCCGGCAGGCGCACGCCGGGACGCTGGCGCAGGCGGGCGCGCTTCTCCTCGATGCGCGCCGCCAGCACGAGCAGCTCCTCGCGCGCCAGCTGCCACAGGGCGGGCCTGGCCGAGTCCACGTGCGACGGGAAGTGCGCCTCCTCGAGGGCCGCGACGATCCGGTCGGGGCTCGCCGAGAGGCTGCGGAACTGGAGCGAGAGCTGGTCCAGGGCCCGGCGGGCCAGCGTGCGCCAGGCCCGGGCCGGGATGTCCGCGACGCGGTGGTAGATGCCGACGATCCTCCCCGAGTGCAACGGATCGCTCTCGTCTTCCGCGTCGAAGAGCTCCGTCTCGGGGTTCTCGATCCGCATCTCTCCGCGGGTGCCCGCCACGGGCGTTCCGTACAGCGCCGCGCGCCGTTCCGAAAGCGCCTTGGCGAAGGAGGGATAGCGGTTGTGCCAGACCACGCGGACGCCTCCGGTCCCGTCGTCGGCTACCGCCTCGATGCGGAAGAGGCCGCGGCGCATGCGCGTCGCGCGGACGCCCTGGAATCGAACCATAAGCGTGGCCGGAGTCCCCCACTCCAGGCCCGCGACCGAGGCGAAGTGCCTACGGTCCTCGTAACGGAAGGGAACGGATAGCAGGAAGTCGGCGACCGTCGCCACGCCCGCGGCGGCCAGTCGCGCGGCCCGCGTGATGCCCACGCCGGGCAGCCGGGAGACGGGGTCGCGCAGACGAATCGGCGAAGGCGGAGCGACGGGGGAAGGAGTCAGTTCGGCTCGGGGGCCTGGAACGTCAGCGACACCAGGCCGAACTTCAGCACGTCCCCGTTATTCACGGCGACCGGAACGCCCGTGGCCAGGCGGTGGCCGTTGACGTAGGTGCCGTTCATCACGCCGATCTCTTCCATCACGTAGTACGTGTCGGCCATCAGGTAGAGCTTGGCGTGCCGGCGCGAAGTCGAGCGCTGCGGATCCAGAGGTGTCAGGTCCACGTCGGGCGTGATGCCGGTGACGGGATCGCTCCGCCCGACCAACGTGTCCCCCTCGCGATTCAGGAAGAACTCCGAGGCCGACTCCTCCCCCACGAGGCGGCAGGCGTCGCGCTCCTCGGGCACGGGCCGGCGCTGGGCGGGCTTCTCCTCCTCGGCGACGCGCCGCCCCAGCGACTCCTCGAGCATCGCCGTGACCTCGCGCAGCCGGCGCGAGAGCTTGCGCATCATGCGCACCGCGATCTCGGTGTTGGACTTGAGCATTGCGTCGAACGTCGCGCCGTTGATTTTGACCAGCTCGACGTCGGTCTTGGCGCGGGCCGAGGCCGTCCGGGGCACGTCCTCGAGAACGCTCATCTCGCCGAAGAAGTCGCCCTTCTCGAGCGTGGCGAGCACCTTGGTCTCCCCTCCAATCGCCTTCAGGAGCTCCACCGTGCCCGTCTGAACGATGTACATCTCGGTGCCGATGTCGCCCTCGGAAAAGATGATCTCGCCCATCGGATGGGCGACCAGGAACTTCTCCAGCGGATTCTTTCCCCCTCCGCCCCCCGGGCCCTGACCCTGTCCCGACTTGAAGACCGCCTTCACCGAGGGCATCGGCGTCAGAGGGTCCCGGGACCCGAGAACTCGAGGAGCCGGCGGTCGGCGTCCAGTCTCACCGGGACCCCCAGCGGCAGCGTCCGTCCGGCCGGCAGGTGGCCGGCTGGAAAACCGCGCACCACCGGGTACGGGTATCCCGCGAAGCGGTCCTCGAGCCAGGCGTCGAGGGCTTCGGGACTCTCGCCTCCGCCGCGCGAGCCGGGCGAAATCGAGCCGATCATCATGGCTTGCAGTCCATCGAGGGTACCCGACCGCTCCAGTTGGGTCAACATTCGATCCAGCCGGTACGGCTCCTCGCCGACGTCTTCCCAGAAGAGAACGGCTCCGGAAAGGTCGGGGGCCTCGGGAGTTCCCGCCAGCGAGGCCAGAAGCGACAGACAGCCACCCAGCAGAGGCCCCTCCCCCGACCCGCCCGCGAGCACGTCGCGAGACTCGAAGCGGTGGACCTCGGGCGTCGATCCCGACAGCACGCGTTCCCAGTCCGACTCTTCGTCTCCGGCCATCCCGACGGCGACCATCGGTCCGTAGAACGTGACCAGACCCGCGTGCGCGCCGAGAAAGGCGAAGAGGGCCGTGAGGTCCGAGCCGCCGAGGTGGATGCGGGGACGCGCCGCGGCCTCTTCGACGGCGAGGTGGCGCAGGACGCGGGAGGCTCCGTAGCCGCCGCGCGCGAAGACGATCGCATCGACGTCCGGCCGGGCGAGAAGCTCCCGATACCCCGCCGCGCGCTCCTCGTCCTCGCCGGCCAGGAACCCGCGGCGCTTGCGCACGTTGCTCGCGAGGACGACGCGGTATCCGCGCCTCTCGAGCGACGCGACGCCGCGGCGCAGCCGATCCTCGTCGACAGGGCCCGAGATCGCCGCCACTCCGATCGTCGCTCCGGGCTTGAGCCTCGGAGGGCGGACGAAGTCACGCATGGAGGCGAAAGAGCCCCGAGCGGGCCGATAAGCCGAATTC
>JBKOVK010000276.1:0-3101 GCA_046724475.1 Acidobacteriota bacterium
GTCTCCTTCCCCATGGCCGTCTACGTCTGGGAGGAGGAGGTGCTCGAGGTACTGCCCGGCCTGCCAAACCCCCGATACGAGCCGATCAAGGCCTTACAGTTCCACACTCGCATCACGAGCAAGTTTTACGGCGACGGCTACGCCGTCGAGACCGAGTCCCCACCCACAGGGACCTAAACCCCAGAGCGTCCAGGCGAAGAGCGGAGGATACGACGAACGAGCGGTTCCGCTCGAGCGGTCACCATCACTGGAGGCCAGCGTGATTCCACCTGCTTGTCCGTGTGAAGTCGAACAAGAACGCGGACAGGGAAGGGCTTTCACTGGCTCTCACGCTCTCAGCCGGAAGAAGTCGCAGAGTGCGCCGCTAGACTTCGCTCCGTAGCACAGCATGCGACCGCTTCAACGTGCGCGAGATTGACCGTCTCGCTTCGTGTGCGCCGGCCCGACTTGTTGCGCCGCAACAGTTGTAGAATGCCGCGACAGCAGGCTAGCTCCCGTGTCGCGTTGCTCAGCTATCCGGATCCTGGCCGCGGCCGCGGCTCTCGGAGCTTTGCCCGCCGCTGGGCTTGCGCAGTCCAGCGGCTTTCACTGGGTCAGCGTCAGTCCGGAAGGCGGCCTCGTTCGGGCTCTGGTGGTCGATCCCCGAATCCCCTCGACGATTTATGCGGGAGTCTTCGGCGGCGTCTTCAAGAGCGTCGATGGCGGGGCGAGCTGGGCTTTCTCCGGCATCGCAGGGCGCAATGTCTTCACGCTGGCGATCGATCCGATCCAGACATCGACTCTCTATGCCGGCACCGGCGGCAACGGAGTCTTCAAGAGTAACGACGGCGGCACGACCTGGACTCAGATGAACACGGGTCTGACGGCAAGATTCGTCACCTCTCTGGCGGTCGATCCACAGACCTCCGCGACGGTTTACGCCGCAACCGGCGGCGGCGTTTTCAAGAGCACCGATGGCGCGGCGAGTTGGACGGCTGCGAGCAGCGGTCTCGGCGCGCAGCCTGTCAATGCTCTGGCGGTTGACCCCAAATCGCCTTCGACGATCTACGCGGGCACGGCGAACGCCGGCGTCTTTCGATCGCCCGACGCGGCTGCGAGCTGGACAGCGGCCACAATCGGCATTACGAACAACCTCATCCATTCCCTCGCGATCGACCCCAAGTCGTCCTCGACGATCTACGCCGCGTCGCAAGCGGGGCTTTTCAAGACCACCGACGGCGGGGCGAGCTGGAACGCTGTCGGAGGACAGTCATACGCTTTCTTCGGGGTCGCGGTCGATCCCCAGACTCCGTCCACGGTGTACGCCTGCACTTGGGCAGGGGTCCTAAAGAGCGTCAACGGAGTGGGGAGGTGGGAAAGGAACATAAGTGGGCTACCGCCTGAGATCGTCTGGTCGGTAGCGATCGATCCCGTGACCTCGTCGACTCTCTACGTGGGGACGCAGATCGGCCTCTTCAAGAGCACCGACGGGGGAGTGAGCTGTGCGGCCGCGCAATCCGGCATCACACCGCTCATCGCCTACACTCTCGCGGTCGACCCCACCGCGCCCTCGACCATCTATGTGGGCGGGGAAACCGGCATCTTCAAGAGCGTGGACGACGGCGGAAGCTGGACGCTCGTCACCAATACTCTGCAAGATGTCCGCGTCTGGGCGCTTTTGGTTCTCCCGGGGTCTTCGGCGCTTCTCGCGGGCACGGATGGCGGAATCTATCGGAGCACCGACGGCGGGGTAACCTGGACGCAGGGCAATCCGACCCCTACCACCTTCGCGTTCGCGATCGACCCCAATTCACCCTCGCCCGTCTACGCCGTAGGCGGAGTGGGCGCCTCACTCAACCAGCTGAACGGCGTAGTCTGCAGGAGCAACGACGGCGGAATGACGTGGGAGATCTACGGCGGGGATACTGGTACCTTCCCTCCCGTCTTCAATGCCGCCGTGGTCAATCCCCCCTCGTCGACTTCTCCGCTCATCATCGGAACCGCCGCAGGAATCTGGGGGACCTTCGTCGGCGGGCACGGCGGGCTGCATCTGGTCACGGTCGGCGAGCTGGCTTCCCGGCGAGTCTTTGCGGTCGCCGAGGACCCGGTCTCCCGTTCGATCGTGTATGCGGGTACGGACGGCGGCCTCTTCAAGTCGACGGACGGCGGCATGACCTTTGGAACGCAGGTGACCAACGGCCTGACGGCCCCGAGGATCTTCGCGCTTCTCTTCGATCCGGCTTCGCCATCGATTTTCTACGCGGGGACCAGCGACGGAGTCTTCGTGAGCACGGACCGGGGTGAGAGCTGGACGCCGATGAACGTCGGCCTGACGAAACCCGGGGTGTTAGCCCTCGTCCGTGCACCCGGTCCGGACGGGGCGCTTTATGCCGCCACCAACGGCGCGGGCGTTTTCCTCTTCACCAACGAACCGGAGACTCGGGCGCCTGTCATGCGCGCGACGCACCGCGGCCCGCCGCGTCAAGTCGGTCCCCGGTAATAGACCATCAAGCCAGCTCGTTCGGCCTAATCGATCGCCTCGAGAATCAGCGCGACGCCAGGGCAAGTACCTCATCGACGATCAGACAATCTCGGACCAGACGGCTGCTCGAGGATCACCGCGGCGGCGTGACTCAGGCCTGGCGGCGAGCGCGGCCGAACGCGTCCCTGCGGCCCCAGCGACCCGGGATGTCCAGTAGTTCCAGCTCGCCGTACGCTTCGGGCAGGGCGGGGTCGACGATCAGGTGATCGCCGTGGGGGTCGAGACCCAGCAAGATGCGTAGAAACAGCAGCGGCGCGCCGGTCGCCCAGGCCTGGGGACTGCAAGCGGTCGGGTACTCGACGGGATACTTGGTGGCTTCGCGCGCATAGCCGGCGAAGGCCTCGGGCAAACGATGATGGAACACCTCGGCCGCTTCGAGGATCCCCACGGCGAGCTGGGCCGCCTCCGTCCGGTAGCCGTAGCGCCACAGGCCCCACGCCACGATCGACGTGTCGTGGGGCCAGACCGTCCCTACGTGGTAGCCGAGAGGATTGAAGGATCCCTCACCCACCGCCATCGTGCGCACGCCCCAGCCCGAGAACAGGGCATCACTCATGAGGTGGTGCACGCAGCTCTGGGC
>JBKOVK010000065.1:0-8180 GCA_046724475.1 Acidobacteriota bacterium
CTGGACCGAGTCGGAGATGGCGAACAACCGGCCCACACCCAACGTCGAGACGCTCGAGGTCCAGGCGCCGATCCAGGTGGACGTCGGCCACGGAGACGTGCTGATCGCGGCGATCACGTCGTGCACCAACACGTCCAACCCCTCGGTCATGCTGGGCGCTGGCCTGCTCGCCAAGAAAGCGGTCGAGCGCGGGCTGACCGTCTCGCCCCGGGTCAAGGCGTCGCTCGCCCCGGGCTCGCGCGTCGTGACGGACTACCTCGCCAAGACCGGGCTCCAGCCCTATCTGGATCACCTGGGCTTCAACCTGGTGGGGTACGGCTGCACGACCTGCATCGGCAACTCGGGGCCGCTCGACGCCGGCGTCGAAGAGGCCGTCAACTCGCAGGATCTGATCGCGGCGGCCGTCCTCTCGGGCAACCGCAACTTCGAGGCCCGCATCCATCAGTCGATCAAGGCGAACTTCCTCATGAGCCCGCCGCTCGTCGTGGCGTTCGCCCTGGCCGGCCGCGTCGACCTTGACCTGACGAGCGAGCCCCTGGGCACGGATAAGGCCGGTGCGCCGGTTTTCCTCCGCGACATCTGGCCGTCGATGACGGAGGTCGCCGAGGCGCTGCTTTCGGCCGTCGACGCCAAGACCTACGCGAAGCTCTACGCCGATCTCGCCGACGCGAACCCGCTCTGGAAGGAGATTCCCGGATCGACCGGCACCGCATACGCCTGGGACATCCGCAACACCTACATCCAGGAACCGCCGTTCTTCGAAGGCTTCTCGCTCCAGCCCCCGGCCGTGACCGACGTCGCCGGCGCCCGGGCGCTGGCGATCTTCGGGGACTCCGTCACGACGGACCACATCAGTCCCGCCGGTGCGATCAAGAAGAACTCGCCCGCCGGCGTCTACCTGATGTCGCTCGGCGTCGTGCCCGACGAGTTCAACACGTACGGTGCCCGGCGCGGAAACGACCGCGTCATGACGCGCGGGACCTTCGCCAACGTGCGGATCCGGAACCACATGGTGCCCGGGATCGAGGGAGGCGTTACGAGACATCAGCCCAGCGGCGAAGAGATGTCGATCTTCGACGCGGCCATGCGCTACCAGCGGGAGGGCGTGCCGCTGATGGTCTTCGCCGGCCACGAGTACGGAACCGGAAGCTCGCGCGACTGGGCAGCCAAAGGGACGAAGCTTCTCGGCGTGCGAGCGGTCGTGGCGCAGAGCTTCGAGCGCATCCACCGCTCGAACCTCGTGGGCATGGGTGTGCTGCCCCTCCAGTGGCCCGAAGGGCAGAACGCGCGCACGCTCAACCTCGACGGCACCGAGACCTACGACTTGCCGGGGATTTCGAAGGGAGTCGCGCCGCGCCAGACCATCCCTCTGGTCGTGCACCGGTCCGACGGCCGCGTGGAGGAGATCCCTGTGCGCGTCCGGATCGACACGCCGATCGAGGTGGACTACTACCGACACGGAGGCATCCTGCCGTACGTGCTGCGGCAACTCCTGAAATGACGGATCCCGGCTCCCCCTCCGCTGACCGGCTGCTTTCCGCGTGCCTGGGTCGCCGAGTGGACCGGCCGCCGGTGTGGATGATGCGGCAGGCGGGGCGGTACCTTCCCGAGTACCGCGCGATCCGCGAGAAAGTGACGTTTCTGGAGCTGTGCCGGTCCGTGGATCTGGCGGCGGAAGTCTCGCTCCAGCCCTTCCGGCGATTCGCTCCCGACGCCGTCATCTTCTTCTCCGACATCCTCGTGCCGGCCGCCGCCATGGGAGCGCGCGTCGCGTTCGGCGACGGCGGGCCCGAGCTGCCCGACCCGGTCCGCGACGCTGCCGCGGTGTCGCGGCTGCACCGCTTCGATCCCGCTGCGGAGATCCCGTTCACCGGCGAGATCCTCGCGAGGCTTTCGAAGGATGTCGGCGCGAAGGCTGCCGTGCTCGGCTTCTGCGGCGCCCCGTGGACGCTGGCGTCCTATCTCGTCGAGGGCGGCGGCTCGCGCAGCTTCGCCACGATCAAGGAGATGATGCTCCGCGAGCCCGAGACGCTGCGGCGTCTTCTGGACCTGCTCGCCGACGTCGCTTCCGACGTTCTCTCCTTCCAGATCGCCTCGGGCGCCCGGGGAGTCCAGCTCTTCGACACCTGGGCCGGCGAGCTGACGCGCGAGGACTACCGGGAGTGGGCACTGCCCGCCGCGGCCCGGGCGATTGCCGGAATCCGCCGACACGGGGAGCCGGTGATCCTCTACGTCAACGGCTGCGGCCACCTGCTCGAGGCTCTCGCCGAGACGGGCACCGACGTTCTTTCCATCGACTGGCGCGTGCCGTTCGACGAGGCGCGGCGGCGCCTGCCCGGCAAGCCGCTCCAGGGGAATCTCGATCCGGCGCTCCTTCTCGGCACGCCCGAGGAGGTTTCGCGTCGTACCCGGTCGCTCGTCGAGACGTCGGGAGGCCAGCACCACGTCGTTAACCTCGGCCACGGCGTCCTTCCGTCCTCGAGGCTAGAGTGCGTCGAAGCGTTCTTCGCGGCGGCCCGGCAGCCCCTCGCGGCCGCGATCCCGGCATGAGAGCCGCCGACCTCCCGCTCGAGCTCCTGAAGCGCTACAACGTGCAGGGGCCGCGCTACACGTCCTATCCCACGGCGCCGATGTGGAAGGAGACGTTCGACGCTCAGGACTACCGGCGCATTCTCGCGGAGAGCTCGGCCGCCGAGTCGCCCGCGCCGCTGTCGCTCTACTTCCATCTTCCCTTCTGCGAGAAGCTGTGCTTCTTCTGCGGCTGCACGGTGGTCATCACGGGCCGCGACCACGGGCCGGAGCTGCCCTACTTGGATCCTCTCGAGCGTGAGATCGACTGGGTCGCCGGTGCCGTCGGCTCGGGCCGCCCGGTCACGCAGCTTCACTGGGGAGGCGGCACGCCGACGTACTTCGCGCCCGAGAGGCTGGAGCGTCTCTTCGGACGAATCCGGGAGCGCTTCGACTTCGCGCGCGACGCCGAGATCGGCGTGGAGATCGATCCCCGCGTCACGACCGTCGAGCACCTGGAGACGCTGGCGCGCCTCGGCTTCAACCGGCTGAGCATGGGCGTCCAGGACTTTGACCCACGGGTGCAGCAGGCAATCAACCGCATCCAGCCTTTCGAGGCCACGAGGGACCTCGTGGCCGCCGCGCGCTCGCTGGGATTCCCGAGCGTCAACATGGACCTGATCTACGGCCTGCCGTATCAGACGCCCGAGACGTTCTCGCGGACGATCGACCGTGTCCTCGAGATCTCACCCGACCGGCTGGCCGTCTATTCCTACGCCAACGTTCCGTGGATGAAGAAGCACCAGACGGTCCTGGAGCCGCACCTTCCGGACGAGACGACCAAGTTCGGCATCTTTCGAACCGCACTGGAGCGCTTCACCGAGGCCGGCTACGAGTACATCGGCATGGACCATTTCGCGCGCCCCGACGACGAGCTCGCCCGCGCGCGTCGGGACCGGACGCTGCACCGCAACTTCCAGGGCTACACGACCAAGGCCGGAATGGATCTGCTGGGCTTCGGCATGAGCGCGATCGGCGCGATCGGTCCTTACTACGTGCAGAATCGGCGCGAGCTCGCCGGCTACCGGGAGGCCGTGCTCGGCGGCGGGGCGGCGACGTTCCGCGGCGCGCGGCTCTCCGACGACGACACGCTGCGCCGCGCCGTCATCGGCAACCTGCTCTGCCACGGCGTCGTCGTCAAGCGCGAGATCGAGGACCGCTTCGGCATCCGTTTCGACGAGACGTTCGCGGACGCGATCGCGCGCCTGGCGGGGCCGGCCGGGGACGGACTGGTGGAGCTGTCGCGCGGCGAGATCCGCGCCACCGCGCTCGGCCGGATCTTCCTGCGCAATCTCGCCATGCCCTTCGACGCGTACCTCGAGGAGACTCCGCAGAAGCCGGTGTTCTCGCGGACCCTTTGAGGCCCGACTCGAGCGCCGTGACCCGCAGGGCGATCCTCTTTCTGCAGCTCGGCGGCCCCGAGACGCTCGCCGACGTTCCGGGCTTTCTCTACCGCCTCTTCTCGGATCCCGAGGTGATCCGCGTCCGCCCGGCTCTGTTGCGCAAGGCGATCGCCGGCTCGATCGCGCTGGGGCGGGCGAAGGCCTCCCGGCAACTCTACGCGTCGATCGGCGGCGGCTCCCCGATCCGCCGGCTGACGGAGCAGCAAGCAGAGGGCACTCAGCGTCTGCTGCGCGAACAAGGCCGCGATGTCGTGGTGCGCGCGGCCATGACCTGCTCCGCTCCTCTCGTCGAGGACGTCGTGCGGGAGCTCGCCACGACGGGCATCCGGCGATTCCTGGCGTTCCCGCTGTACCCGCAGTACTCGCTGACCACGACGAAGGGCTCGCTGGACCGGACGCGCGAAGCGGTCCGCCGCTTTGCGCCCGGCGCGGAGCTCTCGGAGCTCTCGTCCTGGCCGACGCACCCTCTCTTCGTCGAGGCGCACGCCGAAGGCGTCCGCGAAGAGCTGGCGAAGTTTCCGGACCCCCGGCCCGAGGCCGTACACCTGCTGTTCTCGGCCCACTCGATCCCGAAGAAGCTCGTGGACCGGGAAGGAGATCCCTACCCGGCGGAGGTGGAGGCGAGTGTGGCCGCGATCGTGTCGCAACTCAATTGGACGGGCCCGTCGTCGCTGGCCTACCAGTCGAAACTCGGGCCGGTGGAGTGGCTGGGGCCTGCCACGCTCGACGTCCTCAAGGAGCTCGGCAGGCGGGGACAGAAGCAGGTGCTCGTCGTGCCGATCGCGTTCGTCACCGACCATGTCGAGACTCTGTACGAGATCGACCAGTTGTTCGGTGAAGCGGCGAAGGCCGCCGGCATCGCGCATTTCCGACGGACGCGAGGCTTGAACGACCGCCCGACGTTCCTGCGCGCGCTGGCCGACCTCGCCGGGGCGAGCTCCCGCTTCTGGAGCGAATGAGCGACCGTACGATCATCGTCGGGGCCGGACTCTCCGGGCTCGCCGCAGCCTACGCGCTGGTCCGTTCGGGCAAGGACGCCGTGCTGCTCGAGCGCTCCCAGAGGCCTGGAGGCGTCGTGCGCACCGAGCGGATCGACGGTTTCCTGGTGGAAGCCGGACCCAACACAGTCCGGTCCACGCGGGAGCTTCGCTATCTGGCGGGCGAGCTCGGGATTTCCGACCAGATGCTCCTTTCCTCGCCGGCCGCGCCGCGGTTCGTCGACTTCCGAGGACGCCTCCACCGGCTTCCCTCTTCTCCGGGGTCCTTCGTCGCATCGGCTCTGCTCTCGCCCGCCGCGAAGCTTCGGCTCCTCGCCGAGCCGTTCCAGCCCCGCGGCGCGTCGGACGAGGAGAGCGTGCAGAACTTCTTCGCGAGAAGGCTCGGACGCGAGGTCGCCGACCGGCTCGTCGAGCCTTTCGTCGCCGGCATCTTCGCCGGGAGCGCGGCGCGCCTCGAGGCGGCGTCCGCGTTTCCGACGCTGGTGCGCTGGGACCGCACGCATGGAAGCCTGCTGCGCGGGGCCCTGCTCGAACGCCGCGCGCGATCCGGAGAGCCGCCGGCTCCGCGGGGGCTGGTCTCGTTCCGCGAAGGTCTCGAAACGCTGCCGCGTGCGCTCGCGCGGGCACTCGGCCAGTCGCTGCGTCCCGTCACTCCCGCGCTGGGGCTGGAACGCCGGGGCGGGAGGTGGGTCGTCCGGACGTCGGCTGGCGATTTCGAGGGCGCCTCGGTTCTGCTCGCCTCCCCGGCCCGAGTCGCCGCGGAGCTGGTCCGCCCGATCTCGGAAGACGCCGCCGATGCGCTCGACGCGATCCCGCACCCACCGCTCGCCGTCCTGCATCTCGCGTGGCCCCAGACTGCCCTGGCTCGACCTCTCGAAGGCTTCGGTCATCTGGTCGTCCCCTCACCGGATCGCCGCATCCTGGGAGCCGTCTGGAGCTCGAGTCTCTTTCCGGGGCGCGCGCCGGAGGGTTTCGCGCTCTTGACCGTTTTCCTCGGAGGCGCCCGCGATCCCGAGATCCTCGGGCTGTCGGACGGCGAGCTCGCAGAGGTCGCCGCGCGCGATCTCGAGGCGCAGGGCGTCACGCGCGGATCCCCGCGCGTCGTGATGACGACCCGCTGGGAACGCTCGATCCCCCAGTACGAGGGGGGCCATCGGGAGAGGATGGCCACGCTGGAGAGAACCGAGGCCGAGTTTCCGGGTCTCCGTTTTCTCGGCAGCTACCGGGGAGGAGTTTCCGTGGGCGACGTGCTGCGCAACGCGCTCACTCCGCCGGCTTGAGCTGCTTCTCTTCCTCCTGGGTCAGCTCGGGTAGATGGCGGAGGAAGGTCACGATCTTCCAAACTTCCTCGTCCTTGTGAGTCGGACCGAACGCCGGCATGCCGGTCATCCGGATGCCGTTCTGCACGATCCAGAAGAGCTGGCCGTCGGTGCGCGCCTGGACTTTCGGCAACGTCAGATCGGGCGCGGGCGGATTCAAGCCTTCGCCGATCTCGGAGGGATCCACGCCGGGAGCCCCGTGGCACGTCACGCACATCTCCTTGTAGTGGGCCATGCCGGCGCGGACCGCGTCCGCCGAGCCCGCGAGCGGATTCTTCGCGGTCGGTGCGCGGCGCTGGACCGACCGGGACAGCGCCATCGCGGCGACCTGTTTCTCGACGCTGCCCGGGGGCAGGGTCGCGGCGACGTTGAAGGAGCCGGTCGCGAGAAACGCGGCCGCGCCCAACACCACCAGGAGGATCCCGAAGAGCACCCCGGCGAGAAAGCGCATGGTCTGTCCTCCGGCGCGAATCGTATTCCACCGATGGATACACCGGGGTGAAGGAAACGGATGATAGTCTCCCCGCCGATGCGCCGGCCGCCTCGCTTCCTGGTGGGAGTCGACTTCTCTCCACAGTCGCGAAAGGCCCTCGCCTTCGCGCGGGATCTCGCGACGCGATCCGGCGCGGAGCTGACGATCGCCCACGTCCGGCCGTTCTCGGACGTGCGGGCCGCCGTGACTCTGGAGCGGGGAGATCTCCTGCGAGGCCGGCCCCGGGCGCTCTCGCGGGCGATCCAGGACCTCTACGTCCGGCAGCTATCGTCTCTCGCCCGCGAAGGCGAGCGCGTTCTGCTTCTGAAGGGAGCCTCGGACGTAGCGCTCGCCAAAGAGACGGGGCGCGGCTACGACCTCCTCATCGTCGGCCGTCACGGCAGCGGGGTTCGCTCGGTCCTGCCGGGCTCGACAGCGCTGCGGACGCTCGCCGGTGCGAGGCAGCCGATCCTCGTGGTCCCGTCCAACACTCGCTAGCGCGTCAAAGGACCGGCGCCAGCCACCGGCCCAGACCGTCGCCCGCACGATGGAATGCACCGCGCGCGTGCCACGACGGAAGACGGATCTCCTCCGAATGCGAAAGGTCCCTTTCGTACTGCTCCTCCATCACCCGCGCGGTCTGCTCGCACGCGAAGACGAAGTTGCATTCGGCATTCAGCTCGAAAGACCGGAAGTCGAGGTTGCTGGATCCGATCGCCGAGAGGAACCCGTCGGCGACGAGGCTCTTGGCGTGGAGCACGGCCGTCTGGTACTCGAAGACCCGAACGCCGCGTTCGAGCAGGTCGGTATAGAAGCCGTGACCCGCGTGCCGCACGATCGTCACGTCGGTCTTGCCGGGTAGCAGGAGGCGCACGTCGACGCCGCGCGCTGCGGCCTCGCCGAGGATCCGAATGACCCGCTGGTGCGGCGCGAAATAGGCGACGGTGATCCACAGCCGCGAACGGGCGGCACCCACGACGGCCGAGAAGGCCGACGAAACTTCGACGGTGCCTCGGCCGGGCCGGGAGTCCAGAACGAGCACTCGCGCCGGGGCATCTCCTCCGACGCGGCCCGGCCCGAGCCCGAGGGGCTTGCCGCCCGAGTGACGCCAGCCCTCCTCGAAGACGACGGCCATCTCCCAGGCGACCGGCCCTTCGACCCGGGCGTGCGTGTCCCGCCAGGTCTTTGGATCGCTGGAGGCGGACATCGCGCTCGGCGCGATCGAGGACCCGTACTCCTCTCCGATGTTCATCCCGCCCGTGTAGGCGATCCCCCGGTCGACGACCAGGATCTTGCGATGGTCCCGGAACCCCAGGAAACGCAGGTTCCAGGGAGGATGAAAGAGCCTCGCGTCCACGCCGCCGCTCCGGAGCTCGTCCCAGAACGCCCGCCTGGTCTCCCAGGATCCGATCGCGTCGGC
>JBKOVK010000108.1:0-9677 GCA_046724475.1 Acidobacteriota bacterium
GGCCTGCTGGGCATCGGAGGGCTCGCGGCCGGAACCGCAGCGTACGCGACGTCCGCGGTGTCCCTCTGGCATCTTCGCCGCCGCCAGCGCGGAGAGCCGCAGGCGGGCTTCGCGCCGCCGGTCACGATCATCAAGCCTCTGGCCGGCGTGGACGAGGGATTGAGCGAGAACCTCGAGTCGTTCTACCGGCTCGACTACCCGACGTACGAGATCGTGTACTCGTTCGCCGGCCGGGACGATCCGGCGTATCCGATCGCCCGCGAAGTCGCCGACCGTCATCCGGCGATTCGTTCGACCTTCGTCTTCGACGAACGTGAGCCGGGCGGCAATGCCAAGGTCAATCGCCTCACCGCCGCCCTGGGCTACGCGCGGAGCCGTCTGGTCCTCTTCTCCGACGGAAACGTGCGGGCGCGCGCCGATTTTCTCCGGCGCGCGGTTTCGTGGTTCCGCGATCCGAATGTCGGCCTCGTATCGCACCTGTTTCGCGCCTCCGGCGCGGCGACTCTCGGCTCGCGCCTCGAGGCCCTCTACTTGAACGGCTGCCTCCTGCCCGGCACGGCCCTCGTCGCCGATACGCTCGGAATCCCGTGCGTGGTCGGCAAGTCGATTCTCGTTTCGCGCCGCGCTCTCGAGGCCGCGGGTGGGATCCGCGCTCTGCGGGACTACCTCGCCGAGGACTTCGTCCTCGGCCGCGAAGTGCGCCGGGCCGGATTCGGGGTGGTGCTCTCGGCCGATGTCCTCGACACGGTGGAGGTCGGCAAGTCGCTTCGGGCCGTCTGGGCGCGGCACCGCCGCTGGTCGATGATGCGCCGCCGGCTCGCCGGCCGCCTCTACGCGGGGGAGCTCTTCGTCGGCGCCCTCCCGTGGTTCGGGCTCGCGATGGTTTCTCCATCGGCCGCTCTGAGAGCCACGGCGGGTGTGCTTCTGGCGGCGCGCTGGGGAGGAGAGTTCCTGGTCAGCCGGTCGTGGGGACGGCAGCTCGACTGGCGCGACATGGCGCTCCTGCCCGTTCGGGATTTTGGCGCCGCCGCCGTGTTCGTCGCGGGTCTTCTCGGAAGGGTCGTGGCCTGGCGGGGTCGCCCGATGGTCATCGGGCGCGACACACAAATTACGCGGGGCGTCGCCTAGGAGTTAGAGAGCCGGAACGGCCTTGAGGCCCCGGCGGACGAGCTTGTCGAGCATGCTCTGCTGCGTGTCGTACTCGGCGTCGCCCGGGACGGGCCGTCGCCGCACGTAGGTGCCGTCGCTCTCGAGATCGCGCGCGCGCGTGTTGTCGGCTCGGATCGGCTCCAGGACTTCTTGGCGGATCTTCTCCTTCGCCTTCTCGTCGAGGATCGGCACCATCAGCTCGACGCGCCGGTAGAAGTTGCGGGGCATCCAGTCGGCGCTGGCGATGTAGATCTCCTGTTCGTCGCCGACGCCGAACGCGAAGGCGCGGCTGTGCTCGAGGAAGCGCCCCACGACGCTCGAGACGCGGATGTTCTCGGAGATGCCGGGAACTCCCGGACGCAGGCAGCAGATCCCGCGGACCGAGAGCTCGATCGGCACGCCGGCCTGCGACGCGCGATAGAGGGCCCGGATGACGCTGGAGTCGACCAAGGAATTCAGCTTCGCGACGATCGAGGACGGCTGTCCCTGGCGCGCCTTCTCAGTCTCCCGCTCGATGAGCGACATGACCTTTTCGTGGAGCGTCGAGGGCGCGGCGGCCAGCCTCCGGTACTTGCGCTTCTTGGAAAAACCGGTCAGGAAGTTGAAGAACTCCGAGGCGTCCTGGCCGAAGTCGGCCCGCGCCGTGAAGAGCCCGAGGTCCGTGTAGACCTTGGCGGTCAGGCGGTTGTAGTTACCGGTCCCGACGTGCACGTACCGCCGCATCGCCGCGCCCTCGCGCCGGACGACGAGCGCGATCTTGGCGTGCGTCTTCAGGTCCTCGACGCCGTAGGCCACGTGGACGCCGGCGCGCTCGAGCGCCTGCGCCCAGTGGATGTTGTTCTCTTCGTCGAATCGCGCCTTCAGCTCGACGAGCACGGCGACTTGCTTGCCGTTCTCCGCCGCCCGGGCGAGCGCGGCGACGATCGGAGAATCGGCGCCGACGCGATACAGCGTCATCTTGATCGCGAGGACGTCCTTGTCGACCGCGGCTTCTTCGAGGAAGCGCAGGACCGGCTCGAACGAGTCGTAGGGGTGATGCAGGAGAACGTCGCCCTTCCGGATCACGTCGAAGGGATTGGCAGGCGGATCGAAGATCGTGCGCGACGACGGCAGGAACGACGGGTCCTTCAGGCCGGGGAGGTCGAGCTTGAGCACCGACAGAAGGTCCGCGGCGCCGAGAGGCCCTTCCACCGCGTAGACGTCGGGCTCCTCGAGCTCGAGCTGGTTGCGGAGGAGCTCGCGCACCTGCGGCGGACAGCGCTCCTCGACTTCGAGCCGGATGGCCGCTCCGAAACGCCGTCGGCGCACGTTCTCGGTCATGCTGCGCAGCAGGTCCCCTGCCTCGTCCTCCCGGATCTCGATGTCGGCGTCGCGCGTGACGCGGAAGGCCGACGCCCCCAGGATCTCCATTCCGGGGAAGAGACGCTCCAGGTGCGCCTCGACGAGCTCTTCGAGGAGGACGAACTCCTGTTCCTTGCCCGTGCCCGGGACGCGGACGAACCTCGAGAGGGACGCGGGCACCTTGACGCGGGCGAAGCCGGCGCGCTTCTCCTTCTTCTCCGAAAGCTCGACAGCTAGCGAGAGCGACAGGTTCGACACGAACGGGAAGGGGTGCGCCGGATCGAAGGCCAGAGGAGTCAGGACCGGGAAGACCACGTTTTCGAAGTAGGCGGCCAGCTCTTTCCGACGCTCGGGCTCGATCTCGCTCCAGCGGAGGATGCGGACTCCGGCTTCGGCCAGCTTCGGCTGGAGGTCGTTGCGTAGCGTTTGCATCGCCAGTCCCGCGTCCTTCTCGACGATCTCGCGGATCAAGCGCAGCTGCTCACTCGCGGAGAGACCGTCGGCCGACACCTCGGTGACCGACGCCTCGAGCTGCTCGTGCAGTCCCGAGACACGGATCATGAAGAACTCGTCGAGGTTGGAGTGGAAAATCGCGAGGAACTTGATGCGCTCGAGCAGCGGCCACTTCGGATCGAGAGCCTCCTCGAGGACCCGCCGGTTGAAGGCGAGCCAGGAGATCTCGCGATTGAAATAAAGGGACCGGTCCTCGAGACGATCATCGGGACCCGCGGACCCACCTATGAAATGAACTTCACTCATGAGCCGGACGCAGGAGGGGGAGGGTACCACTGCCGAACGCGACGGGTATGAAGTCGAGATGCCTGTCCCGGCTGGGGCCCCCGAAGGCCGCCGGGGGCGTATCCTCGAGATGGCGGACAGAGCGCGAACCCCGAAAAACAGGCATTTTTCGGGAGTGTCTTGATTTTGTCTAGATCCTAAGCTAGACAACTAGCGACATGGACCGCCGCGGCAGCCCCTCAGCCGAGCCCCGACTCACGATCGGCGCCGTCGCCCGGGCCACCGGATTGTCGGCGGACACAATTCGCGTCTGGCAGAAGCGCTACGGCTTTCCGGTGCCGCAGCGGAGACCTTCGGGCCACCGCGTCTACACCCTCGCGGACGTTCGACGGCTGCGACGGATTTCCGAAGCCCTGGCTCGCGGCCACCGTCCCGGCCAGGTCGTTCGGCTCTCCGAGCCGCGCCTCGAAGCGCTGCTGAGCGGGGCCGCTCCTGTGCGGTCGCCTGCGCCGCAGGGCGCGACGTCGTTGAAATCTCTGATGAATCTGATCCGAGCGCACGACGGCCAGGGCCTGACGTCGGCGCTGCTCTCGGATGCCGCGGCTCTGGGCCCGATCGAGTTCCTCCGGCTTCGCATCGTGCCCTTAATCGAGCTGGTGGGGGATGGATGGGAAAAGGGTGAGCTCGGAATCGCTCACGAGCATTCCTTCTCGCAGCGCATCGAGGACGTGCTTCGCATCGTGCGTCTTCCGTTCGAGCGTGACGCCGCGGGACCTCGAATCACGCTGGCCACGCTCGCTGGCGAAACGCACGGGCTGGGTCTTCAGATGTGCGCCGTCGTGGCCGCGGTCGCGGGGCTCGTGCCCCACCTGCTCGGCACCGATCTGCCGATTTCCGAGATCGCATCGGCGGCGCGCGCGAGGAAGTCGGCCGCACTCGCCATCTCGATCTCGATCTCGACGGGAGGACCGGGCTCCCGGGATCAGCTCGCGGAGCTGCGCCGGGCGGTGCCTGCGGCGACGCCGATCCTCGTAGGAGGCCTCGGCGCGCGGCGCAGTCATCCACCCGGAGGCTGTGTCATCATGGATGACCTGCAGGGCGTTTACGACTGGACGCGCCGGCTTTCCGCGTAGCCGCCCCGGGAGAGTCTCTTCACGACGAACACCGACGCGTCGTCCGGCAGCCGCTCCTGGCACGCATGCTCGGCCAGCGCGTCGAACACGGCCGAGACCAGATGCGCGGCCGGCGCGTCGCGGAGGACTCGCGCGATGCCGGCCAGCCGCTCGAGCCCGAACTCCTCGCCCTCCGGCGACGGGCACTCGGTCACGCCGTCGGTGTAGAGAAGCAGCAGCCCTCCCGTCGGAATTTCGGCGTGCCCGACTCGGTACGTCGAGGCCGCCGAGACGCCGAGCACGCGACCCGACTCCGGGAGCGTGCGGGCGCCGTCGACGCCGAGGACGAGCGGCGGCGGGTGGCCGGCGTTGATGTAGTCGAAAGCCCCGGACTCGTCGAGCTCTCCATACACCAGCGACACGAAACGCGAGGACAGCGTCGAGACGCAGAGAATCCGGTTCAAGCGCTCGATCGTGGCGTCGATCTTGAGCTGGCGGGCGGCTCCCATGCGGAGCCCCACGACGACGTCGCGGGCCTCCAGCGCCGCGGGGAGTCCGTGCCCGGACGCGTCCGCGATCATCAGGCCGAGGGCTCCCGGAGACAGAGGCTGGGCGTCGAAGACGTCGCCGCCGACGGCCTCCGCCGACTCGGAGCGCGCCGCCAGCTCGAAGCCCTGGAGCGCCGGCAGCGGATCGGGGAGGAGACTGCGCTGGATCGCGCGGGCGCGGTCGAGCATCCCGGTCCAACTGGCCTCCAGGGCCCTCTGCTGGATCGCGAGGCGCGCCATCTGCAGGAGCAGAACCTGCCCCTCGTCCGGAGCTGCGCTGAGGCGGAACGCCGCCAGCCACTCGGCGCGGGCGCCGAGGAGCCAGAAGAAGACCGGAGACGGATGCGGCGAGAAGAGAACCTGCTGCGCGGACAGGGCTTCGCGTTCGTGGGATGGAAGCGCGTCGAGCCGGGCTCGCAGCGGCGATCCGGAAGCCGGCAGCGCGTGCCACCGGGAGCCTTCGCGGAAGGCGAGGAGGGTCTCCTCGATGCCGCACTCCTCTCCGAATCGCTCGGCTGTGCGCTCGACGGCGGTCCGAAAGAAGGCCGCGGCCTCGCGGGCCGGCAGGTCGGCGTACACCGGCTCGACCAGCCGGTAGAGCCGCTTGGGCTGCTCGGCCGAAGCCGAGGCAGACGTTTCGCTCGATACGGGGATCGTCATGGAACCTCCATCCGGGAGCGCGAGAGTGCCGGATCGCAGCGGGATCGGTGTGAAGCCGCCGTGAGGGGCCGTTGAAGCGGATTCTTACGAACTCTTCACGCGACGAGCGCCGGCGCTTCACGCCGCGCAGCCAGCATGGCGTCCACTGCGTCGCACGACCCTTCCACCCGCCCCGAGCCTCTCGGGGCCTTTTTTTTGAGGAGCGAGGGTAGAATCCGCGGCTCATGAAGACAGCCACGATCGCCATCGTTCTCGCCCTCGGCCTTTCCGGATGCAGATCCTCGCAGTTGACGCCGGGCGGCGCGAAGGTCGAGGTGTACGAGACCCATCACCGTTCTTCCGAGGGTCTCGCGAAGCTGCCCCAGGGTTGCCGGTATCTCGCGTCGAGCGGTCCAATCGACCAGCAGGCGCCGGAGCGGCTGGTCTACGACCCCTACCGCAAGCAGCGCAACTGGACCGCGGAGCAGGGAGGCAACGTGCTGCTGCTGCGGTCGAGCGTCCTGATGCCGCTTCCCAAGACCGAGTGCCCGCCCAACGACCGCTCCTACGATTGCCAGGAGACGCTCCAGACCTGGTATCGCGTCGAGTTCGAGGCCTTCGCGTGCGACCCGCCCGCGCTGGAGACTCTGGCCGCCGTCGGCAGGGAGAACCTGCCGGACGACAAGGTCGCCTGGTGGTGGCCGTTCGGGAAGAAGAAGGCGGCGCCCGCTTCCGCTCCCGCGCCGGCCGCGGTCTCGGCGCCCGCTTCCGCGCCCGCCGCGTCCACGGCTCCGGCGCCGGCGACTCTCGCGACTGCGGGATTGACGACCGCGGAGTTGAAGTCGAGGATCCTCGACCTGATGCACGAAAGCGTCTCGACCGACGTGATCGTCGCGTACGTCAAGAGCCGACGCGTCGCGACCGCTCTCACCGCCGACGAGATCATCGACTGGAAGAAGTCGGGAATCGCCGAACCGGTGATCGAAGCCGCGATCGCGCAAGGTTCTCACTAGCCTTTTTGACGTTCACGCCGAATTTACGCGGACTTCCACGCGCGTTGACCGGCCGCGGCCAACACTCCGACCTCAATAACAGGAGGAAGGACGCTTATGAAGCAGAGGCTCGGGTATTTTTCGGCGGCGGCGGCCGTGTTCCTGATGTCCGGGGCCGCGCGCGCCCAGATTACGCCGGCGGAGGGGTACACGCCGCCCGACGACACGCCGACAGTCAAGGTGGGGGGTACGATCTTCGCGGACTACACCTGGCAGGCGGAGCCGAAGGCCGTCGATGCCGACGGAAACACGTATCACCCGAACGCCTTCAACGTCACGCGCGCCTACATCAACGTCACGGGTAGCATCTCGCACCTGATCTCTTTCCGCATCACTCCGGATGTCGTGCGGACCGGACCCGTCAACGTCAGCGGAACCCCCGTGGACGTTCCGGGCATCACTGGGACACTGACCTATCGCCTCAAGTACGCCTACGGACAGTTGAACCTCGACGACCTGGCGCATACGGACGTGCGCGCCATGGCTCAGTGGCAGGGCACGTGGTTCCGGCTCGGCATGCAGCAAACCCCCTATATCGACTTCGAAGAGAACATCTATCGATACCGGTTCGCGGGCACCGTCTTCGTCGACCGAGAGGGGTTCCTGAGCTCCTCCGATCTCGGCTTCTCGTTCCACTGGAACGCACCCGAGAACTACGGCGACATGCACATCGGTGCATACAACGGCGAGGGCTACACGCGCCCGGAGGTCAACGACCAGAAGGCGTTCATGATCCGGGCCACGCTGCGTCCGGTGCCGCAGATCGCCGCGCTCCGCGGCCTGCGGCTGACGGCCTTCTATGACAGCGACCACTATGTGCGCGACGCCAAACGCGAGCGCTTGATCGGCTTCATCTCCTACGAGAGCCCATGGGTCAACTTCGGCGGGCAGTACGTGAAAGCGAAAGACCAAACCTCCGTCACCAAAGCTTTGGTCGAAGCCGAGGGCTGGTCGGTCTGGGCCACGCCGCGCATCCCGAATTGCGGCATCGAGGCGCTGATTCGCTGGGACCGCCTCGCGCCGAACAACGATCTGGCGCCGCGGCGGCAGAGGCTGATCGCCGGCCCCGCGTACTGGTTCCCTGTCCAGAAGGGTGTTGCGGCGGCCGTCATGCTCAAGTTCGAGCAGCTCCGGTACATGGGCGCTCCGAACCAGAAACCGACCGAGGAGAGCTACGGACTTTTCACGCTCTTCAACTTCTAGTTAACGCGAAGTTCACGCGCAATTAACGCGAGAACTTCATCTTGCGAATTGAGGGGACTATGAAACCGATTCGAATCCTGCTCGCCGCCGCCTTCGCCGCCGTCGCGGCGCTGCCGGCGGCGACGGTTCAAGCCCAGAATGTCCAGATCAACGGCGCGGGCGCCACGTTCCCGTACCCGATCTACTCGAAGTGGTTTGCGGAGTACAACAAACTGCATCCCGAGGTCGAGATCAATTACCAGTCGATCGGATCCGGTGGCGGCATCCGCCAGCTGACCAACCAGACGGTCTTCTTCGGAGCGACCGACGGCCCGATGACGTCGGACCAGCAGTTCCAGGCTCCGGGCCCGATCCTGCACCTTCCGACCGTTCTCGGCGCCGTGGTGCCGATCTACAACATCCCGGGTGTGAACACGCAGCTGAAGTTCACGGGCAAGGTGCTCGCAGACATCATCCTCGGCACCATCAACAAGTGGAACGATCCGGCGATCACGGCGCTCAATCCGGGCGTGAATCTCCCGGCCACGGACATCACCGTGGCGCACCGCTCGGATGGCTCGGGCACGACGTACATCTTCGTGGACTACCTCTCCAAGGTCTCGCCAGCGTTCAAGTCGAAGGTCGGCGTGGCGACTTCGGTCAACTGGCCCGTGGGCGTCGGCGGCAAGGGCAACGAGGGCGTGGCAGGCCTCGTCAAGCAGACTCCCGGATCGATCGGATACGTCGAGCTGATCTACGCCAAACAGAACAAGATCGACTACGGCTCGGTCCAGAACATGGACGGAGAATGGGTCAGTGCGACGCTCGAGTCGGTCACGGCCGCCGCGGATGCCGCTTCGAAGGCGATGCCCAAGGACTTCCGGGTCTCGATCACAAACGCCCCGGGCAAGAATGCCTATCCGATCTCTTCGTTCACCTGGCTCCTCTTCTACGAGAGCCCGAAGGATAAGCAGCGCTCCAAGATCATGGTGGACTTCGTGAAGTGGGCGCTGACGGAGGGTCAGAAGTTCGCGTCGGATCTCGGGTATGCGCCCCTGCCGCCCGAGGTCGTTGCCCTCGAGATGGAGGCCTTGAAGAGGATCAAGGTCTAGTTCCGACCACGGAGCGATCGCATGTCCAAGTCCCCGTCCTCTCGCCGGAGCGCCGACGACCGCGGCTTCCGCCTGGGGACGGGGTTTTTCGCCCTTCTGGTCGTCCTGCTGGTGCTCGGCATCTTCATCGAGCTGTTTCGGACCTCGAATCTCTCCATCGCGAAGTTCGGCTTCCGGTTCTGGACCGGGAAAGTCTGGGACCCCGTCGCCGGAGAGTTCGGCGCGCTCCCGTTCATCTGGGGAACCCTCTATTCGTCGATCCTGGCGATGCTGATCTCCACGCCGATCGCGCTCGGGATCGCGATCTTTCTCTCGGAGCTTTCGCCGCGGCCCCTGCGGACGCCGCTCGCGTTCCTGACGGAGCTCCTGGCGGCGATCCCTTCGATCGTCTACGGGCTGTGGGGAATCTTCGTCCTGGTGCCTCTCGTGCGGAAGCTCGAGGTCCTCACGCCGGTCTGGATGAAGAAGATCCCGCTCTTCTCCGGTCCGCCTCTAGGGGTCGGGATGCTTTCGGCCGCTTTGATCCTGGCGGTGATGGTGATTCCCTTCACGTCCTCGGTGGCCCGCGAGGTACTCAAGGCCGTTCCGGCATCGCAGCGCGAGGCGGCCTACGCGCTCGGCGCGACGCGCTGGGAGGCCATCCAGGCGGCGCTGCGCTATGGAAGGACCGGAATCCTCGGCGCCGTCATGCTCGGCCTCGGGCGCGCGATCGGCGAGACGATGGCCGTGACGATGGTCATCGGGAACAATCCCCAGGTCTCGTGGTCGCTCTTCGCGCCGCAGCACACGATGGCGGCCGTCATC
>JBKOVK010000154.1:0-4481 GCA_046724475.1 Acidobacteriota bacterium
TCCGACCGCGGAGTTGCCGATGTTGGCGTTGATCTTGACCAGGAACTTCCGCCCGATCGCCATGGGCTCGGATTCCGGGTGGTTGATGTTCGCCGGCAGGATCGCGCGCCCCCGTGCGATCTCGTCGCGGACGGTCTCGGGAGGCATTCCCTCGCGGATCGCAACGAACTCCATCTCGGGAGTGATCTCGCCCTTCTTCGCATAGTGCATCTGGGTCACGGGCCCGCGCCCGCGCAGGACCTCGCGAGGCCGGGCCAGGTCCAGTCCGGGAGCGTTTCCGCGGCGCGGACGCGACCGCTCGTACTCGCAGCGCGCCAGGATCCACGGCCGCCGCAGCTCGGGCAGCCCCTTCTCCAGGTCGATCTCGACGGAAGGATCCGTGTAGGGGCCGGAGGTGTCGTAGACGCGCAGAGGCGGATTCAGCTCGGTCTCGCCCCGCGCGCCGCGGGTCGGATGGAGCGCGATCTCTCGGAACGGAACCCGGATCCCGGGCTTGCCGGCGACGTAGACCTTGCGCGATCCGGGAAGGGGCTCTCGATGGGCGACCTCGTTGCCGGGCCGCGCCTCACGGCGTGTGCTCATGTGACCTCCCTACGGCGGCATTACCCGCATCAGGTTCGCGGGGTCTCCGGCGATCTCACCGGACTCTCAGCCGTTCGACGGCGCCTCGCGGCGCGGGCGAAGTGGGCTCCCCCGTGTAGCCAACTCGAAGTTTATCGCTTCATCACGGCGACCTGGGACATCAATTGACCAATGTCGAGATATGAATAGAAACTCAATGGCGGAGCAACCCTTCCTTCCCTTCGACGCCCCCGAGGAGCGTCCGGCCGAGGCCGCGCCCTCCGGCGCGCGCCTGATCGACTCACTCGCCGCGGTCTGCCGGGAACGGCCGCTCGAGGAGAAGATCCTGGTCTCTCCCTCGCTCGCGGTCGGCCACACGGTGGTCGAGAGACTGGCGCGCGAGGGCCACGCCTGGATGAACCTGCGGGTCGAGACGATCCGCACGCTCGCCCTCGCTCTGGTAGGCCCGGATCTGGCGAAGGAAGGATTGCGGCTGGTGTCGCGGGCGCAGGCCCTGGCCCACATCGAGCAGGCCTGCGGAGAGTCCCTCTCGCCAGACTCCTATTTCGGAAACCTCCGTGACCGGCCCGGTTTCCACCGCGCGCTCCAGCGCACGTTCGACGAGCTGCGCGCGGCCGGGATCTCTCCGGAGTCTCTTCCGGCCGGCGCGTTCGCCGACCGGCGGAAACGGGACGAGCTCGGCCGGACCTTTTCCCGTTACGTGGCGGCCCTCGCCGCCGGACACTCCGTGGACCGCGCCGAGGTACTGCGCCGCGCCGTCGCGGCGTCGGGGAGCCGCCGGGCGGACGGGCCGGTCTACCTGCTGCCGCAAGGCCTGGAGCTGTCGGCCGTCGAGCGATCGCTTCTCGGGAACCTCGCCGGTGCGCGACTGGTCCACCTGCCGGTCGAGCCGGCGTCCGAATGGGAGGTCGTCGCGAAAAGGGCCTCGCTCTTTCGCGCAACGGGCGAGGAAAACGAGATCCGCGAGATCTTTCGCCGCGTTCTCGTGGCGGGTGTCGCATTCGACGACGTGGAGATCGTCCACACGGACGCGTCCACGTACCCGTCGCTCGTCTGGGAGCTTTCCCGGGAACACGGAATCCCCTGCACATTCTCCGGAGGCGTCGCCGTCACGTTCACACGCCCCGGCCAGGCGGCCCTCGCATTCCTCGACTGGATCGCGCAGGGGTTCGCGGCCGAAATCCTTCGCCAGGCCCTCTCCTCCGGCAACCTGACGCTCTCGCGCCTCCCCGGCGCGGATGAGAAGTCTCCCGGCGCCCGCGCCGCCGGCCGGGCGCTGCGCGAGGCACGGATCGGGTGGGGAGCGAGCCGTCATCGCACCTGTGTCGCGCGCCTCGTCTCCGAGCTCGAGAACCCCGACGAGCACCGTCGGGAAGACGACGATGCCGGCGAAGAGGAGCGGGCGCAGCGTCAGCGCCGGCGACAGCGGCGGCTGGCCGCCGCGCGCCGCGCGGGCGCGTTCGTGGATCGCGCGCTCGAGCTGTCGGCCTGCGCGACCGGCGAGACGTGCGACCTGCGCGCGCTCTCGCGCGGCTGCCGCGAATTCGTGACGGAGCTTGCGCGCGTCTCCGACGAGATCGACGCGTCGGCGCTGACCGGCCTCCAGACGCTCCTCGAGGAGCTCGAGATGCTGGCGCCCTCGGCTCTGCCTCCCGCCGAGGCGGCGGCGCGGATCGCCGATGCGGTGCGCCGCCTCTCGGTCGAGTCCGATCGCGCGCGGCCCGGCCGCCTCCACGTCGCCGACGTCGCGTCCGGAGGCTTCTCGGGACGCAAGCACTGTTTCCTCGTGGGCCTGGACGAGACGCGGCACCCGGGCGCCGATCTGGAAGACCCGGTTCTGCTCGACTCGGAGCGCCGGACGATCAATCGTGTGCTCGCGCCGGCCGCCCTGGCGCTCTACCGCGACCGTCCCCGCGACGCGACGCGCGCTCTTTCCGCCTGTGTCGCGCGGTCGAACGGCGCCATCACGGCCAGCTACTCGAGCTGGAAGCTCCGCAGCCTCGATCAGCAGAGCGAGCAGTTCCCGTCTCCGTTCTTCCTCGACCTCTACCGCGCGTCTTCGGGGAAGAGAGATGCCGACTACACGGCGCTCCTCGCGTCGCTGCCCGGTGTCGCCGGCTTTGCGCCCGGTGAGGAGGCCGCGCTCGACGAGACCGAATGGTGGCTTTCCGCTCTGGCGCGCACGGGTTCCGCCGGGACCGAGGCCGCCGAGGTGGCCGCGCTCAATCCCCACCTCGCCGACGGCGCCCGCGCCGAAGCCGCTCGCCAGTCCGATGAGTTCACCGTCTACGACGGCTGGATCCGCGCCGGCACTCCCGAGCTCGATCCGCGCGAAAGCGCCGAGCCCCAGTCCGCGTCGCGGCTCCAGACCCTCGCGTCCTGTCCGTTTCGCTACTTCGTCCGGCACGTCCTCGGCGTCGAGCCGGTGGACGTCCGCGAACGGGACCGCACCCGCTGGCTGGACCCACTCGCCGCGGGATCCCTTCTCCACGACGTCTTCCGTCTGTTCTTCGAGAGGATCACGGCCCGGGGAGAAAAGCCCGAAGCCGCTCGACACGCGGCGCTCCTCGAAGAGATCGCCGAGGGCGAGATCCGGACCTGGCGCGAGAAGGTCCCGCCGCGCAGCGAGCTCTCGTTCCGCGAGAGGCGCGAGGATCTCCTCTTCACCTGCCGGGTCTTCCTGCGCCTGGAGGAAGAACACTGCCGCGAGCTTTCGCCGAAGTTCTTCGAGGTGCCCTTCGGCCTCCCCCGCGCCGATCCCCGAGGGCCGATCGCCAGCCGCGAGCCCGTTTCGATCTCGGCCGGAGGGGGAAAGAGCTTCCGCCTTCGCGGCTCGATCGATCGTGTCGACCAGGCGCCGGACGGCTCGTACCACGTCTGGGATTACAAGACGGGAGGCGCGTTCGGCTATCAGGAGGGCCGAGGCGTCCGCGGGGGAAGGCAGATCCAGTTCGCGCTCTACGCGCTGGCGCTGGAGGCCCTCCTCGACCGCGCCGGGATCCCCGCGGCGGTCTCGCGCTCCGGATACTTCTTCCCGGGACGGCGCGGCGAAGGACAGCGGCTGCGCATGGATCTCGATCCGGCACTGACGCGCGACGTCCTCACCCGGCTGATGGACCTGCTGCGCGCCGGAGCGTTTCCGCACGCGACCGACGAGGAAGACTGCCGCTTCTGCGAAAACTCGGCGGTGTGCGGCGGCGCCGCCGCAGCGGCCGCGCGCTCGAAACCCAAGCTCGAGAAGACGACGCTGCCGGTCCTCGTGGCCTTTCGGGAGATCCATGTCGAAGAGTGATCGCGTGGTCTCCCGGGCGCTTCCCGACGAGCCGGACCGGCACGCGATCCGGACGGATCTCGAGACGACGCTGCTCGTCGAAGCGGCCGCCGGCACGGGGAAGACCGAGAGTCTCGTCGAACGCATGGTTGCCTTGATCCGGAGCGGCCGGACCGCGATCGATCGGCTCTCCGCGGTCACGTTCACGATCAAAGCGGCGGCCGAGCTGTCGCAGCGCTTCCAGACGCGGCTCGAAGAGGCCGCGCGGGCGTCGGAAGGCGAGGAGCGAAGGCGCGTCGAGGAGGCGCTCGCACGCCTCGACACCGCTTTCGTCGGAACGATCCATGCGTTCTGCGCGCGCCTGCTGCGGGAACGGCCCGTCGAGGCGGGAGTGGACCCCGGTTTCGACGAGATGGAACAGCCCGAGGACGAGTCCGCCCGGCAGGAGGCATGGGAGCGCTATGCCGAGAAGCTCTTCTCGCAGGAGAGCCCGATCCTTCCGCGTCTCTCCGCGATCGGGATGAGGCTCGAGGATTTGCACGACACCTACGACCAGCTCTGCGAGAACGAGGACGTGACTCCGGTGGTGCCGCCGGAGTCTCCTCCCCCGGACCTCTCCGCCGAGCGC
>JBKOVK010000161.1:0-4440 GCA_046724475.1 Acidobacteriota bacterium
TGGCCGCCGTGGTCGGCCTGCTCTACTACGGCCGGCCGGTCTTGGTCCCGCTGGTCTTCGCGCTCTTCATGGCCTTCGCGTTGCGGCCGTTCGTGTCCCTGCTCGAACGCGCCGGCGTGCCCCGGGTCGCGGCGATCCTGCTGATCCTGTTCGTGATCATCGGCGGCGTCGTCCTGCTGATCATCAACGTCACGGCCCAGATCAACCAGTTCTTCGCCGAGTTGCCGCGTTACCAGACGCGGCTACGCGACCTGCTCGCGGGTCTCATGGGATTCGTCAACAAGGTGCGGGAGCGGATGGGCTCGATCCTGCCCGAGGACACGGCCCGCGGTGTTCGCGAGGTCAAGCTGACCGAGTCGCAGCTGGAGACGACGAGGGCCTTCGTCGAGGGGCTCGGGGCGACGGTCGGGATCCTGCTCTATGCGGCCGCGGTTCCGTTCCTGACGTTCTTCATGCTGAAGGACCGCGAGAAGTTCGGGCGGATCCTCGCCGGTATGCTGACGCGCAACCAGCGGCTCGGCGACTCCGACGTGACCGGCGCGATCTCGCGGACGATGACGTCCTACGCCCTGGGCCTCTCCTTCGTGATGCTGATCATGGCGGGCGCCACGACGCTGGCGCTGATGGTCCTGCGCATCGACTACTACTACGTCCTGGGCCCGATCGCCGGAATCGCGATCCTGCTGCCCTACGTTGGCGTGATCCTCTCGACGGTGCCGGCGGTCGCCGTGGCCTATTTTCAGTTTGGCGGCGAAAAGGCGCTCCTGGTCTTCCTGGTCTACAGCCTCATGCAGTTTCTGGAAGGCAACGTCCTGACGCCCTACATCGTCGGCGGGAAGGTGCGCCTGTTCCCTCTGACGGTCATGATCTCCTTCGTCTTCTGGAGCACGATCTGGGGGATCTCGGGCGCCGTGCTCGCCGTGCCGCTGACGTCGGCCCTCAAGGTGGTCTGTGAGCACGTGCGCGGCTGGGAGGGTCTCGCGCGCCTCCTCGGCGAACCCGACCTGCCGCACTTCAAGAAGAAGCCCCGGGACAAAGAAAAGGACAAGGACAAGGAACCCGAGCCCGCAAGCGCCTAGTTCTTGTCGGAAGGGGGCGACTCTCCCGTGAGCTGCGCGAGCAATGCGCGCGCCGACGGATTCTCGGGTTCGGCGTCGACGAGCTTCCGCGCGTAATCGATCGCCGCCTGCCGCTTTCCCATCTTCAGAGAGAAAGACGAGAGGGCTTCCAGGATTTCGGGGTTGCCGGTGTGCCGGGCGTGGGCGGCCGTGAGGACGTCGATCGCCTTCGACGTCTGACCCACCGAATCGAGAGCCACTCCGTAGACGTAGGCGTAGCGGGCATTTCCCGGAGCGAGCTTCGCGGCGAGCGCGAACTCCTCGACCGCTGCCGGAGCCTTCCGGCGCCGCACCAGCGACAGCCCGAGGGCATGGTGCAGGCCTGGGTCCCGCGGCGCGATCCGCAGGCCCTCCCGGAGCGTCGACTCGACCTCGTTCTCTCGGCCCTGTCCGCGGTAGAGGTCCGCGAGGTTTGCCCACGCCGCGGCGATCGCGGGAGTGATCGCCAGCGCGGTGCGGTACTCGGCCTCGGCCTTCTCGGCGTCGCCCCGCAACGCGTAAATCGATCCGAGCTGCAGGTGGGCCTCGGCCCTGTCCGCGTCGACGCCCTGCGACTCCACGAACTCGGCCATGGCGGCATCGAAGTCGGCCCTCTCCGTGGCGCTCATCCCTCCCCCCGGAATCGAGGCGAGCGCCCGCACCGCCTCCAGCCGGACCGTTCGGATCGGATCGCGGAGAAGAGGAGCGGCGACGCGCAGCCGCTCGCTCGGGTCCAGCCCCTGGGCCCCTCCGAGCGCGCCCTGCCGAACGAGAGGGTCGGGATCCGCCAGCGCCGCCTCGAGCGCGGCACGCGAAGCGGCGACGCGGGGATCCAGCATCGAGGCGGCCGTCCCGCGCCGGATGGCGGGACGCGAGGTATCGGAGACGAAGGCGGCCAGCGCGGCCTGCGCGCCTGCGAGCTCCTCGCGCCCGGCGCGCGCGATCTCGCCGTAATCCGGCGTCCGACGCAGCTTGTCGCCCCACCATTTCAAGGCCGCGTCGGCCGCCCAGCCGGCGGACCTGTCGCGGTGGCACTCGTTGCAGGCGTTGGGCGTGCCGAGCGAGACCCAGAGGTCCGGCCGCGGCACGCGGATGCTGTGGTCCCGCCGGGCGTGCACGACCATGTAATTGCGCGTCGGCATGTGGCAGGCCACGCAGCTCGCCCCCTTCGAATCGGCGCGGTGGAAGTGGTGCTTCGGCGTATCGAACTTTTCCGCGAGATGGCAGGACATGCAGACGCGCTCGGGACCTCCCTTGACCTTCAGGTCGTGCGGATCGTGGCAGTCGCTGCACGACACGCCCGCCGCGTGCATCTTGCTCTGGAGAAACGACCCGTACTCGTAGACCTCGTCTTCGATCTGCCCGTCGGCGTAGTACAGCGGGTCGTCCAGCAGATCGGGCCGGTGCGTCTGGGCGAGCGGCTGCCCGTACACGTAGTCCGCCGCCACCACCGAACGGCGCGAGTGGCAGCGCGCGCAGGTCTCGATCTCGGCGTGCGAGGTCCTCGGGACGCTGCGCTTGGCGATGCCGGTCTTCGCGTCCATCTCCCAGACCGCCTTCGCCGGGTCCTTGAGCACGACCGCGAGACCCTTGTCCCTGTCCGTCTTAGAGGCCTTCCCCGCCCTCACCGCCTCGGCCCAGGCCACGTGCGCGGAGCCCGGGCCGTGGCAGGCCTCGCACGCCACGTCGAGCTCGGACCAGGTCGTGGCGTAGGTCTTCGTCGCGGGGGAATATCCCTTCTTCACGTTCGTCGAGTGGCACTCGGCGCACATGAAATTCCAGTTCTGGTACGGGCCGGTCCAGTGGAGAGGGTCGGTGTGGGGGACCTCTTCCTTCGGATAGAGGTGGAACCAGCGCTGTCCTCCCTCCTTCGCCGGACGCGTGTCCCAGACCACGTTGAGCGCCTGGTACCGGCCTCCCGGAAACGCGATCAGGTACTGCTGGAGCGGGTAGACGCCGAACGTGTACGCGATCGGGTATTCCTGGAGCGCGCCGTCGGGCCCGTCGGTCCGGACGAAGTACTTCCCATCCCGCTTGAAGAACGTGGACGTGACGCCGAAGTGGGTGAACGACGCGTTCTCGAAGTTGCCGAGCACGGTCGCGTCGGTCGCCTCCTGCATCGCGAGGTCGTGGTGCGACCCTTTCCAGCGGGTTTCCTCCTCGGCATGGCAGCGGGCGCAGGCCGGGCGACCGACGAACGTCGCCTGGGCCGGTCGGGCAGGCGCGGAAGAGGACGGCTTCTCGGCCCGGCCGCGGCAGGCGGCTCCGCCGAGTATGAGGACGGCTGCCAGCGCCATCCCCGGCCGGGGCAAACGACGTGCGATCAGAGCTGGAACTGTAGTCGAAGCTGGTAGAAGTTGGCGTGGCCCACGATACCGGCCCTGTCCAGTCGGCCGTAGCCGTAGTTGAACTCGAGCCGCCACTGTTCGGTCGGGTGCCACGAAAGCGCGCCGCTCCATCGATCGAACACTCCGCCGTCGACGGTCCCGTCCGTCAGGTCGATCTTCGAATACCGCGCCGCCACTTCCCACGCCCCGCACCCGCCGTGCTTGAAGGAGAACGGAGCCGATGGCTGGATCCTGCCGAAGGTGCCGGTCGCGTGCTCGTAGGGACGCGTCTCGCCGGTCAAGGAATAGGTGGCTATCACGTAGAAACCCTCGAATCGCGGATCGCCCGTTTGCGGAGACGAGACGTAGTTCGCGGTGTACTCGGCGGACAGCGTGAACGGGCCCTCGACCGCCACGAGCTCGCCCGCGACCGACGTCGCGTGATTGGCGGGGAAAGACCCCGTGTCCACGAAGTCCGGCGCCTCGTAGACTTCCGGAACGCTCTTGAGCTTGAAACTTCCGTTTGGCGCCTCCCGGTAAACCGCCGAGACGCCCAGGTGCAAGAGCTCCCGACCGCCGTCCTGGTCCATCGCCAGTCCGGTGACCCGTCCGGCGAAGATCTGGCCGCTCTGGCTGAACGAGTAGGCATCGTCGAGCCAGTTGTTGAACCACCCGGCCGACCACGTCATGCGGCCACCCAGAATCGCGTTGGAGAATCGCACGCCGACGACGTGCGATTCGAAAAAGGTCGAGGCGGTCGACATCACGGAGAGTTCCATGAACGGGATGTCGCGGGCGTTCTCCAGCATCTCGAGACCGACCCCCTCCTTCTGCTTACCAATCGTGACGTTGGCAAGATCGCCGATCGGGATCGCGAGATTGACGTTCGTGAAGGTCCACGTCCGCGATTCCGTGGTGTCCAGGCCCCGGTAATTCCCGGCGAGCTCGTACTTCCACGGCCGGGGCAGCTTGATCAGGCCGGAGACCGAGAGATTGTCGAGCCGGAAGAGCTGCTC
>JBKOVK010000307.1:0-22849 GCA_046724475.1 Acidobacteriota bacterium
TAATTCAGGTCTCGTGGGCTCGGAGATGTGTATAAGAGACAGGTCCATCGCCAACGCCCGCGAATTGTCGTCCAAGCTCCAGACGACCGTCGACAACATGAACGCGATCACCGGCAAGATCAACGAGGGGAAGGGCACGGTCGGCGCGCTGGTCAACAGCGACGAGACCAACAAGAACCTGAACGACGCACTGGTGGCGGTCAAGGAAGGCGTCAACAGCCTCTCGGGCGCCTTCACGACGGTCAAGAAGCTCAACGTGGACCTGGGCCTGCGCGAGGAATACCTGACATCTCCTTCCAAGGGAAAGGCCTACTTCAACGTGGACCTGGCCAAGGTCGGCAGCCCGCGGTTCTATCGGCTCGAGCTCTCCTCGCAGCCTTTCGGCACCGAAAAGGACACGACCACGATCACCACGACGACGTTTTCGGACGGGCACACCGAGACCGTTCGGCAGGACGAGCGCAAGTTCACCGACACGGTCGCGTTCACGGCGCAGGTCGGGTATCGCCTCGGGCACTGGATCGGCCGTGTCGGTCTGACCGAGAACACCGGAGGCGGCGGCATCGACTACCTGACGCTGAAGGACCGCCTGCGGTTCTCTGCCGACGTCTGGGACTTCAATCCCGGATTGAACCTGAACGCGCATGCCAAGGTGACCGGCCGGTACTACTTTTCGCCGTCCGTCTTCGCCCTCGCCGGCTGGGACAACTTCCTCAACACGAAGGCGAACCTGGACTCGCCCTTCATCGGTGCGGGGATCCGCTGGGGCGACGACGACATCAAGTACCTCGCCGGCGCCGCCAAGCCGTGACAAGAAGATAGGCAGGAGGCATCCCGCGGCGCGCACGGCCATCGTCTTCGCCTGCCAGAGCTGCGGCGCTACGGCGCCGAAGTGGCTGGGCCGCTGCCCCGAGTGCGGCGAGTGGAACTCCTACGTCGAAGAGACGCGCGGACCGGTCCGCACCTCGGCCTCACCGGAGTCGCGCGCCGCGTCGATCGCCGAGATCGAGGCCCCGTCGGCTCCGCGGCTCGCGACCGGGCTGCCCGGCTTCGATCGGGTGCTCGGCGGTGGGCTGGTTCCGGGCTCGGTCGTGCTGCTCGGCGGAGAGCCGGGCATCGGGAAATCGACACTCCTGTTGCAGGCCGGGCGGGGACTGGCGGCGGACCGCCGGGACGTGCTCTACGCAAGCGCGGAGGAATCCGCGGCCCAGGTGCGGCTGCGCGGCGAACGGCTGGGCATACGCGATGGACGGCTGCTGGTGCTGGCCGAGACCGACGTGGCGCGGATCGTCGAAGAGGCGCAGGGACGCTCTCCGGCGGTCCTCGTCGTCGATTCGGTGCAGGCGGTCCGGGAACCCTCGCTCGACTCCGCGGCCGGCACGGTCTCGCAGGTGCGCGCGGTCGCGGCCGAGCTGACGCGGTACGCCAAGGCGCGCGGCGTGCCGGTTCTCCTCGTCGGGCACGTCACCAAGGACGGCTCGCTCGCCGGGCCCAAGTCGCTCGAGCATCTCGTCGACGCGGTGGTGGCCATCGAAGGCGAGCGAAGCGGCTCGCGCCGAATCCTGCGGGCGACCAAGAATCGCTTTGGGCCCGTGGACGAGGTCGCCCTCTACGAGATGACGGGGGAGGGGCTCTCGGAGCTTCCGGACGCGTCGGCCGCGCTGCTGGCTGAGCGGCGCCCGGGATTGCCCGGCAGCGCCGTCACCGCCGCGCGCGAAGGGACGCGCTCCGTGCTCGTCGAGATTCAGGCACTGGTGGGTCCGGCCGCGGCCGGTTCCCCCCGTCGCGTCGGAATCGGTGTGGACGTCGGCCGGCTGGCGCTCCTTCTCGCCGTGCTCGAAGGCGCGGGTCTGCCGCTTGCCTCGCGCGAAGTCTTCGTGTCGTGCACGGGAGGACTCGAGGTCGGCGAGCCCTCCGCGGATCTGGCGATCGTGGGCGCGCTCTGCTCCTCGGCTTTGGCGCGTCCGCTGCCCGAGCGCGCGGTGCTCTTCGGAGAGATCGGGCTTCTCGGCGAGGTGCGGCGGGTGCCGGGCGCCGCCTCGCGCCTGAAGGAAGCGTCGGCGCTGGGATTCCGCACGGTCTTCCTACCGTCGGGCAACGCCGGCGACGCGGCCGCGTTTCCGGATCTCGAGATCCGGCCGGTCGATCGGGTGTCGGATTTCCTGAAGGCCCTGCGGACAGGGAAGTGAGTTAGCTGGTCAGATGCTCGGGCTCTCCGCCCGTCAGCTTCCGGTAGGCGTCCAGATACTTCTCGCGGGTGGTCCGGACGACGCCTTCCGGGAGCTTCGGCGCGGGCGGGCGCTTGTCCCAGCCGGTCGACTCCAGCCAGTCCCGGACGAACTGCTTGTCGAAGGAGGCCTGGCCGCGGCCCGGGGCGTAGAGAGACGCGTCCCAGTACCGCGAGGAGTCGGGCGTGAAGGCCTCGTCGATCCAGACGAGCCGGCCGTCGAGCCGGCCGAACTCGAGCTTCGTGTCCGCGAGAATCAGGCCGCGGGACGCGGCGTATTCGCTCGCCCGCTCGTACAGCGAGAGCGTCATCTCGCGCAGCGCTTCCGCCTCTCCCTCGGGAAGCCCCGCGGCCATGGTCTCGAAGGAGATGTTCTCGTCGTGCCCGGTCTCGGCCTTGGTCGCGGGAGTGAAGATGGGCTGCGGCAGCCGGTCGGCCTCGCGCAGACCCTCGGGCAGTTTGATGCCGCAGACGTGGCCGGTCTTCTTGTACTCGGCCCAGCCGGATCCGGCGAGATAGCCTCTCGCGACGCACTCGAAGGGCACGACCTCGCATTTCTTGACCAGCACCGAGCGTCCCGCCAGCGTCGCGGCGTCGGCCTGCAGGTCTTCGGGAAAGCGCGATATGTCGGTCTCGAGAAGGTGATTCTCGACGTCCGAGAACTTCCGGAACCAGAAGTTCGACAACTGTGCCAGGACCTTCCCTTTGTCCGGAATGCCCGGAGAGAGCACGACGTCGAATGCCGAGATGCGGTCGCTCGCGACAAGAAGAAGTGAGTCCCCGAGGTCGTAGAGCTCGCGGACCTTTCCGCGCCGGGACAGGCGCACTCCGGAGAGGTGCGTTTCGGTGATCGTCGTCATGGGGCGTGAAACTTAGCACAACGGCTGCTCTGTTATCGTTGGGGGCCTCATGCGAATTCGACTTACGGATTCCCCGCCTCGGGGCGCCGCATTCACACGCGTCGCGTTTCTGCACGACGGCCGCGATCCCGCGGCCGGAGCGCCGGGATCGCTGAAGGCTTCGCTCCGAAGCGCCGTCAAGGCCGCAGCCTTTCACGGACGGGCCCGCGAGCGCGTTCCGGCAGGGGCGCAGGGCTGGGCTCTCTATGGTCTGGGCAAAGCCCCGGTTTCGCCGGCGGCGCTGCGCACGGCGCTGCGGAGGGCCATCAAGGACGGCCTCTCGGGCTCCCGGCGCAAGATCCTGATCTGCTTCGACTCCGGCGTTTCGGGGGCGGCCTTTGCGTCGCTTCTGCCGCACCTGACCCTAGCCGATTACGCCTTCAACCGTTACAAGACCGGAAACGAGAGAAGTCGCAGCCCCGAAGCCCAGGCCGTCGTCGTTCCGCCGCCGCCCCTGAAGGCCCGCGCTTTCACGGCCGCGGTCCGGGCCGCCGAGGCAGTCGCGGACGCGGTTCGGTGGGCGAGGGACATGGGCAACGCCCCGGGCAACGACCTCGGGCCGCAGGACTTCGCCCGCGAGGTCCGGGCTCTCGCGCAGAAGCGGGGACTGCGCCTTCGGATCCTCGACAAGAAAGAGATCGAGCGCGAAAAAATGGGCGGCCTTCTCGGCGTCAACGCGGGGAGCGCCCGGCCGCCCGTCTTTCTCGTCGGCGACTACGCGCCCCCGAAGGCGCGCGGCACGGCCGTGCTGGTGGGCAAGGGCATCACCTTCGATTCCGGCGGCATCTCGCTCAAGCCCGCGGCGTCGATGGGCGAGATGAAGTACGACATGATGGGCGCGGCCACCGCCTTCGCGTCCCTGGCGTGCGCGAAGGCGCTGGGTCTGCCGGTTCGGGTCGTCGCACTCGCGCCCGTGACCGAGAACATGCCGGGGGGAACGGCGACGCGGCCGGGCGACATCCTGCGCATGCGCAACGGCAAGACCGTCGAGGTCGACAACACCGACGCGGAAGGCCGGCTCATCCTGGGCGACGCGCTCTCCTACGCCGAGTCCTTCCACCCCGACGTCCTGGTGGATTACGCGACCCTGACCGGCGCCGTCCAGATCGCCCTGGGCTCTGAGTGCGCCGGCCTGATGAGCACCGACGACGCACTTGCCGGCGCGATCACGGAGGCGGGCGAGGCGACTGGCGAGCGCGTCTGGCGGCTGCCGCTCTGGGACGAGTACCGGGAGAACCTGAAGTCCGAGTGGGCGGACATGCGCAACACCGGCGGCCGCGCCGCGGGCACGATCAACGGCGCCGTGTTCCTCAAAGAGTTCGCCCCGGCGGACGTGCCGTGGGCGCACCTGGACATCGCCTCGGTCGCGCACTTCGAGAAGGAGCAGAGCGGCTGGCCCGCCGGCGCCTCGGGCTTCGGCGTCGCCCTGACGATGGAGTTCCTGCGGCTCCGGTTCCCGGCCCCGGCTTCGAGCTGATCGGTGGCGGGCGACGAGCGCCGGGTCGCGATCGTCACGGCCGCGAGCCGCGGCATCGGCGCCGGCTGTGCGCGGGCTCTCGCCGGGAAGGGATACCGCGTCGCGCTCATGTCGCGGTCGGACGACGCGACTGCGCTGGCCGGAGAGCTCTCCGGGATCGCGGTGCGCGGCTCGGTCGCGGAGGGCCCGGACCTCGAGCGTCTGGTCGAGACGGCGCTGAAGGAGTACGGCCGGATCGACGCCGTCGTCAACAACAGCGGGCATCCGGCCAAGGGGGACCTCCTGGCGATCGACGATGCCGCCTGGGCGGAGGGGTTCGACCTGATTCTGCGAAACGTCGTGCGCATGGCGCGCCTGACGACCCCCATCTTCCTGCGCCAGGGCCGCGGAGCCGTCGTGAACATCTCTTCGCTCTGGGCCGTCGAGCCGAACCTGGACGCGCCCGTCTCTTCGACGCTGCGTGCGGCGCTCTCGGCCTTCACCAAGCTCTACGCGGATCGGTACGCGTCCCACGGAATCCGCATGAACTGCCTCCTTCCGGGCTTCGTCGACACGCATCCCGTGCCCGAGCACTTCGCCCGGGCGATTCCGACCGGCCGCCCCGCATCCGCCGACGAGATCGGCCGGATCGCGGCGTTCCTGCTCTCGGACGAGGCCGGCTACATCACCGGCCAGAGCCTGCGCGCCGACGGAGGATTGACGCGCTCGATCTAAGGCGGCGGGCCCGCCGCGCCGCGCGAATCGGTTTGACTCGATCCCACCGCTTTGCTACGGTCCCGCGCCATGCCGCTGCGCGACTTCAAGATCGGTCCCGAAGGCGAAGCCCTGTTTCCGCGATTCGTCGAGCGTCTGGCCGAACAGCTCGACGATGCGGCGCTCGACCGCAACGTGGTCGTCCGTGACGCTCTGGCCGAGCTGTACCTGGGCCACGCCGTGGACCACGACGCGGTCATCGGCGATGCGCAGGTCCCGCCGGCCCGCAAGGCGCTGGTCGCGTCCTTCGACCCGCGCAACGCCACGATGGAAGCCGAGTACTACCGCGAGATCGATCTCGCCAAGTGGAAGCCGGTCAAACCGCTGCTCTGGTTCTGGCAGATGTTCGACCACTCTCCGGTGGGCCGCAACGTCCGGCTCGGCACGCAGATGCGTTACATGCTGGCGCAGCGGGTGTTCCGCAAGTGCGGCAAGGGCGTTCGGATTTTCCACGAAGTGGAATTCTCCTTCGCCTACAACCTGACGGTCGGCGATGGCGTCACCATCCACCGCAACGTCTTGATTGACGACCGCGGGGAGGTCGTCATCGGAAACGACGCCTCGCTCTCGGACTACGCCAACATCTACTCGCACGCCCACGCGACGGAGGACATCCACAAGATCACGCTGGGCAAGACCGAGATCGGCGACCGGGCCCGCATCACCTACCACGCCGTGATCCTCTCGGGCGTGAAAGTCGGCAAGGACGCGATCGTGGGCTCGATGGGCGTGGCCTCGAAGAACGTCGAGCCGGGCTGGATCGTGGGAGGGATCCCGGCGAAGCTCATCGCGCAGAAGTCGGTCCAGCCGTAAAGACCGCTTGACGCCCCGGCCGCCGGCGCTTGGCGGTTGACGGTAAACTTTCTCCGTGCTTCGGCGCCTGACGGTCAAGAACCTCGCCATCGTCGAGGACCTGGATCTGGAGCTCTCCGAGGGCATGACGGTGATCACGGGCGAAACCGGCGCGGGCAAATCGATCCTCGTGGACGCTCTGGCGCTGCTCGCCGGCGGGCGCGGCTCCTCGGACCTGGTGCGGCAGGGCGCGCCACGCCTGTCAGTGTCGGGCGAGTTCGACGCGGATGCCGCGGTCCGCGGGATCCTGAGCGAGGCGGGCCTGCCTTCCTCGGAGGAGCGCGTGCTGGTGCGCCGCGAGCTCTCGGCCGACGGACGAGGGCGGGCCTTCGTGGAAGACGAGCCCGCGTCCATCCGCACCCTCGCGCGTCTGGGCGAGCGTCTCGTCGCCATTCACGGCCAGAACTCCGAGCAAGAGCTGGTCGACTCCGGGGCGCCGCTGGAGATCCTGGACGCCTTCGCCAAGGCGGACTCCGAGCGCGCGGCGGTGGCGGAGACGGCGGTGCGCTGGAAAGAGGCACGAGGCCGGCTGGAAAACCTCGATGCCTCGCGCCGCGACCGAGGCCGGCGGCTCGAGATGCTCGAGTTCGAAATCCGGGAGATCCAGGCGCCGAATCTCGGCGAAGCCGACGAGACCGAGCTTCCCGCGGAGCGGGAGAGACTCCTCCATGCGGATCGCATCCGCCGCGCGGGTGAGACAGCGCTTTTGGCACTGTCGGAAGCTGAGGGCTCGGCCGCCGACCGCCTGGGCGAGGCCGCGCGCGCGTTCGCTGAGCTCGCTGCGATCGATCCCCGCGAAGCCGGCCACCGCGAAGAGGCGGAGGACCTGAAGCGCCGCGTCGCCGACCTTGCGGCGGCCGCCCGCGACGCCGCCGAGGCAATCGAGGCGGACCCGGACCGGCTGACCACGTTGGAAACACGACTGGACACGCTCAGCCGCTTGAAGCGCAAGTACGGTGGCTCCGTTGCCGAGATCCTGTCAGGACTCGCGGAGCGCAAGGCCGAGCGCGACGAGCTGACGAATGTCGAGGACGCGCTCGAACGGCGCAAAGCCGAGGAGGAGAGCGCGCGCAAGGCCTATCGCGCCGCGGCCGCGGCCCTCTCGGCCAAACGGCGCGCCGCCGCGCCGCGATTCGCGGCGGCCGTGCAGAAGGAGCTGTCGGGCCTCGCGCTGGAGAAGGCGGGTCTGCGCGTGGCGCTCGATCCGGTCGGCGACGAGGGACCCCGCGAGTCGGGGAGCGAGACGGCCGCCTTCTGGTTCGCGCCCAACCCCGGAGAGCCCGAAAAGCCGCTGGAGAAAATCGCGTCAGGAGGGGAGCTTTCCCGGGTCCAGCTGGCGATCCGGACGGTGGCCGCCGGGAAGCGCAGCCGGGGCCGCACGCTCGTCTTCGACGAGGTCGATGCGGGCATCGGCGGACGGGTCGCCGAAGTGGTCGGCCGAAAGCTTCGCGACCTCGCCGAAAGCGAGCAGGTGCTCTGCGTGACGCACGTGCCCCAGATCGCGGCCCTGGCCGAGCGGCACTATCTCGCCGAAAAGAAGGAGACGCGGGGCCGGACGATCGCCTCCGTTCGACTCCTCGAGGGGAAAGAGCGTGTGGCCGAGGTGGCCCGGATGCTGGCCGGCGAGAAGGTGCCCGAGACGGCGATGAAGCACGCCCGCACGTTGCTGGAGGCGGCGCGATGAACCCGGAGAGACACTCGCGCTCGATTCTCTTTCCGGGGATCGGCGAAGAGGGTCAGAGACGCATCGGCGCCTTCTCGATCGCGTTCGTCGGAGTCGGCGCCGTCGGCGCCGCCGCCGCGGAGATGGCCGTGCGTGCGGGATTCGATCGCGTGACGCTCATCGACCGCGACGTCGTCGAGCCCTCGAACCTGGCGCGGCAGCTTCTCTTCGACGCGGAGGACGCCGAGCGTGTCGCGCCGAAAGCCGATGCGGCGGCGGCGAGGCTGGCGGAGATCGATCCCTCCGCCGCGATCCGGCCGGTCGTGGCGGACCTCGACGCGGGCAACGCGCGTACCCTCCTCGCGGGGCACGACATCGTCTTCGATGGCTCGGACAATTTCGAAACGCGCCTGCTCTCCTCCGACACGGCGCGCGCCCTCGGCCTGCCCTACGTCTACGCGGCGTGCGTGGGGTCGGAGGGACGCGTGGCGCTGACGAGCCCGGGGTCGCCCTGTCTTCGCTGCTATCTCGAGACTCTGCCTCCGGCGGGATCGGGCCCGACGTGCGACACGGCCGGCGTCGTTCCGACCCTTCCGCCGTTCGTCGCGTCGATCGCGATGACCGAGGTCACGCGCCTGGCTGTGGGAGCCGAACCGTCGCCGGGAATCCTGACGGTCGAAGTGTGGGGGGGCGATCTGCGCATGCGACGCCTCTTCACCGGCGCCCGCCCGTCGACGGGCTGCCCCGTCTGCGCCGGAGGGCGCTTTCCGGCGCTCGAAGGCGAGGGCTCCTCGGAGCTGACGAAGCTCTGCGGACGCCAGTCGGTCCAGGTCTCGCCGGCCAATCGCGTGCGGCCCGACTTCGAGGCTCTGGAGCGGCGGCTCGCTCCTCTGGCGAGGGTTCGCCGCTCGCCGCAGCTGCTGAACGCGGACCTGGAAGGCGTCAGCCTCACGGTCTTTCCGGATGGACGCTGCGTCGTGCGCGGCACGGACGATCCGCGGCGCGCGCGCTCGCTGTACGACCGGTACATCGGAGGATAGTTTGCGGCGCATCCGCCTCGAGGACCTCCTCGCGTCGGAGGCCGAGCGTTTCTCGCTCGCGGAAACGCTGCGCGCCGGTGGTCTCGCGGCGATCCCGACAGAAACCTTCTATGGACTCGCCGTCGATCCTCGCAGCGGGACCGGAGTCGGGCGCGCGCTCGCGACCAAGCAGCGCGGCGAGGAGCAGCCTCTCCTCGTCCTGTGCGCGGATCGCGAGCAGCTCGTGGAGCTCGGCGTGAGCTCCTCCGCGGAAGCGCTCGATCGCTTCTTCGCGATCTGGCCGGCGCCACTGACGGTCGTTCTTCCGCTCGCCGCGCCGGTGCCCGCGTCTCTCGGCGCCTCGACGCTCGCCGTGCGCGTCCCGGCGCACGCGGGGGTGCGCGCGCTGCTTCGCTCGGTGGGACCGGTCACTGCGACGAGCATGAACCGCTCCGGCGAGCGTCCGTGCGAGACCGCGGACGAAGTGGAGCGGCAGTTCGCCGGGGAGATCGACGTCCTCGTGGACGGCGGCCCGTCTCCGGGCGGGCTGCCGACGACGCTCGTCGATGCCTCGGTGGATCCGCCGCGAGTCCTCCGCAAAGGCGCGTTCGACTGGCCGCCGGCGCGCGGGTGAGAGGCGGTTCCGTGCTAAATTGCCCGCTTTTATGGGCCTCCTCAAGGAATACGCGGGCAAGAAGCCCGTCCTCGGGCAGCGGGTTTATCTCGCCGAAACGGCGGCCGTGATCGGCGACGTCGTCCTCGGCGACGACGTGTCCGTCTGGTACAACTCGGTCGTCCGCGGAGATTGCAACTACATCCGCATCGGCGCGCGCTCCAACATCCAGGACAACTGCGCGATCCACGTCACCGTCGGTACGCATCCCACGGTGCTCGAGGAGGAAGTCACGCTGGGCCACGGAGCGATCGTGCACGGCGCGACGGTCCGAAAAGGAGCGCTGATCGGCATCCGCGCGACCGTGATGGATGGCGCCGACGTCGGCGAGTCCGCGTTCATCGGCGCTGGCGCTCTCGTCACGCCCCGCACGATCGTGCCGCCCCGGACCCTGTGGCTGGGAGCCCCCGCGAAGAAGGCGCGGGACCTCTCCGCGGCCGAGGTCGAAGACCTGCGACACTACCACCTCAACTATCTCGGCTACAAAGAGGAGTACTACAAGGTCGACGGGGCGTGGGCGCGGTGAGAGGCCGGCTGAAGGCGCCCAAGGGGACCCACGACCTCTTCCCGCCCGAGAGCGAGCGGTTCGCCGCCGTGGAGGCGACGGCTCGACGCGTGTTCGGGTCGTACGGCTACGGAGAGATCCGCACGCCCACATTCGAAGCGACGGACCTCTTCTCGCGCTCGGTGGGCGACACGACCGACATCGTCCACAAGGAGATGTACACGTTCCCGGACCGCAAGAACCGTTCCCTGACGCTGCGGCCCGAGAACACGGCGGGTGTCGTGCGCGCTCTGGTCGAACGCGGCCTCCAGGATGCGCCGCGGCCGATCCGACTGTGGTACGCGGGCCCCCAGTTTCGCTACGAGCAGCCGCAGGCCGGTCGCTACCGGGAATTTCGCCAGATCGGCGTGGAGCTGGTGGGAGTTGCGGGGGCCGCGGGAGACGCCGAAGTTCTCATCATGCTCTTCGCCTTTCTCGGGGCCCTCGGCTTTCGCGACCTGACGGCGACGCTCAACTGCATCCCCGTGGGCGAAGCCCGGACGATCTTCTCCAAGGCGCTCCAGGATCACGCGCGCCCGCAGGCCGAGCGGCTGGGAGCGGAAGACCGCCGCCGGCTCGAGGAGAATCCGCTGCGCCTCTTCGACTCGAAGGATCCGGAAGTGGCGCGGGTCCTCGACGGTGGGCCCCGCACGCTCGACTTTCTGGACGAGGCGTCGCGCCGGCAGCACGAGGAGCTCAAGGCGCTGCTGAAGGCGGCGGGCGTGCGGTTCACCGAGAGTGCGTCGATCGTCCGTGGCCTCGACTACTACACGCGGACGGTCTTCGAGGTGGCTTCCGAGAGGCTCGGGGCGCAGAACGCGTTGCTCGGGGGAGGCCGCTACGACAACCTGATCGGAGACCTCGGCGGACCTCCCACTCCGGCCGTGGGCTTCGCAATCGGCGAGGACCGCCTGATTGCGGCGATGCAGAGCGATGGCCGGACCGCTCGTCCCGTGTTCTTCGTCGTGCCCGATTCGCCCGACGAGCTCGCCTACGCTCTGGCAGTGGCGGAGGAGATCCGCACGGCGGCTCCGGACGCGGTCGTCGAAAGCGACCTGACCGGCCGGGGCCTGGTCAAGGGGCTGGCCCGCGCGGCGCAGGCGGCGAGAGAACCGGGTCAGTACGCGTTTTGCGCGAGCGGGATTCACGCGGTGCTTCTCGGATCCCGCGAGCGAGAAGAGAAGGCCGTCACCATCAAGGATCTGTCGACCGGCGAGCAGCAGACCTTTTCGCGAGCGCAGCTGGCGGAGCGGCTGGGCGCGGGAAGGGAACGATGAAAGAGAGAGAGGCTGCCGGCGCGCTGCGCGCCTCCGACGCCGGGAAGTCGGTGTTTTTGCAGGGCTGGGTCTCGCGTCGGCGCGACCTCGGCGACCTGATCTTCCTGACGCTTCGCGACCGCAGCGGCCTCGTCCAGGTCGTCTTCGACCGTGCGCGGTGTCCGGAGGCGGCGGTCGCCGCGGCTTCCGAGGCGCGGCACGAGGACGTCGTGGCGATCGAGGGACAGGTCGTGATGCGCGGGGAAGGGCAGCGCAACCGCGAGCTTCCGTCGGGCGAGATCGAGGTCGTCGCCTCGAGCCTGGAGTTCCTGGCCCGGTCGGAGACTCCTCCGTTCGTCGTCGAGGACCGCACCAATGCGACCGAAGAGCTTCGGTTGGAGTACCGGTACCTCGACCTGCGGCGGCCGGCGATGCTGAAGAACTTCGTGCTCCGCGACGAGATCGCTTTTCGCGTGCGCAAGGTCCTTCACGAGAAGGGATTCCTCGAGGTCGAGACGCCGATGCTGACCCGCTCCACGCCGGAAGGCGCGCGCGATTTCCTGGTGCCGTCCCGCGTCCATCGCGGCCAGTGGTACGCGCTGCCGCAGTCTCCTCAGATCTTCAAGCAGATCCTGATGATGTCGGGTTTCGAGAAGTACTTCCAGATCGCCCGCTGCTTCCGCGACGAGGACCTCCGCGCCGACCGGCAGTTCGAGTTCACGCAGATCGACCTGGAGATGTCGTTCCCGACCGAGGAGATGGTCTTCGACACGGTCGAGGCATTTCTCGTGGAGGCGTTCGCCGCGGCGGGCATCCGCGCCGATAGGCCGTTCCCGCGCCTGACGTTTCGCGAGGCGATGGAGAAGTACGGGACCGACCGCCCGGACCTGCGCTACGACCTGACTCTGTGCGACCTGTCGGCGGCCGCGGCCGGCACGGGCTTCGCCCCGTTCGATAAGGCGCTCGGATCGAAAGGGACGGTCCGGGGGCTTCGCGTTCCGGGCGGAGCGTCCGCGTCCCGGAAACGCCTGGACGAGCTGACGGAGAAAGCCCGCGAGCACGGCGCCGCGGGATTGCTCTGGGTCAAGCGCGCGGGCGGCGAAATCACGTCGCCCGCGAAGAAGAGCCTGCCGGAGGGCGCGCTGGAGCGGCTCCTCGAGACGGCCGGCGCCGGCGACGGCGACCTGTTGTTGATCGTGGCGGATCGGGAGTCGGCGGCCTTTGCCGCCCTCGCGGCCCTGCGCGCCGAGGTCGCCCGCGAGCACAAGCTGGTGGACGAATCCCGCTACGCGTTCTGCTGGGTCACGGAGTTTCCGCTGCTGGGCTTCGACGAGGAGAAGAAGGAGTGGTTTCCGATGAACCATCCCTTCACCGGACCGAGAGAGGAAGACATCGACCGGCTCGAGTCGGATCCGGGCAGCGTGCGGGCCCGCGCGTACGACGTGGTCGTCAACGGATGGGAGCTCGGCTCGGGCTCGATCCGAATCCACCGCGCGGACCTGCAGGAGCGCGTCTTTCGCGTGCTCGGAATCTCGGAAACCGAGGGGCGCGAGAGGTTCGGCTTCCTTCTGGATGCCCTGAAGTACGGCGCGCCGCCGCACGGAGGGATCGCGCTGGGTCTGGATCGGATCTGCGCGATTGCCGCGGGCGCGTCGTCGCTGCGAGACGTGATCGCGTTCCCCAAGACGACTTCGGGGATCGACCTGATGACCAAGGCTCCCACGGGCGTCCTTCCGGTGCAGTTGAAAGAGCTCGGCCTCGAGCCGCCGAAGCGGTCGGACGGGTGAGCGCGGCGCCTTCGCCCGAAACGATCGAGGTCGCGGGCGGCGGCGTCATTCTCGCGGGCAAGCGCCTCCTCGACGACGCGGCCCGCTATCTCGTGTCGCCGTCGGGGCGGTTTCTCCTGGTCGCGCCTCGGTCCGCCGAGGCGGCGGTTGCCCGCGTTCGCGTCGCGCTGCGGGGGAAACTGCTCCTCGACCTGACGATCGATGACGGAGAGCGGGCCAAGACGCTCTCTTCCGTCGAGGCGATCGCGGAGGCCGCGCTCGCGGCGGGTGTGCGGAGGGACGACGCGTTCGTGGCTGTCGGGGGAGGCGTCGTCACTGACGTCGTCGGCTTCGCCGCCGCGATCCTGCTGCGGGGCGTGGCGTGGAACGCCGTGCCGACGACGACCGCGGGCATGTCGGACGCCGCGATCGGAGGCAAGACGGGAGTCAATCACCCGCGCGGAAAGAACCTGCTCGGAAGCTTCCATCCGCCGAGAACCGTTCTGATCGATCCGACGTGCCTCGAGACGCTGCCGGAGCGGGACTACCGCGCGGGGCTAGTCGAGGCCTTCAAGGCCGCATGGATCGCGGACGCCGCACTCCACGCCGCGAGCGTGCGCGCGCTGCACGAGATCCTCGCGCGGGGTCCCGACGCGGTGCTCTCGCTTCTGACGGGTGCCGCGCGCGTGAAGGCGGCGGTGGTCTCGGCGGATCCGCGGGAGAGCGGCCGGAGGCGCATCCTCAACTTCGGGCACACGCTCGGGCACGCCCTGGAAGCCGCGGGGAATTACGAGACACTGCGCCACGGCGAGGCGGTGGCGTGGGGCATCGCGGCCGCGCTCGAGCTTTCGCGCCGGCGCACCGGATTGCCCGCGGCGGATGCCGATGTGATCCGCACCACCCTCGCGCGCCTGGGACCGTTCCCCGAGCCCGAACGGCGCGCGGAGCGGCTGCGGCCCCTGATCGCGCTGGACAAGAAGGCCACGGCCGGCGGCGTCGCCGGCGTCTTGCTCGAGAGAATCGGCCGGGCACGCGTCGAGGAAGCGCTGCCGGCGGAGGAGTGGATCGAAGCAGCGGCTATAATGACGTTATCGTGAGCGGGCGTTCCGGTCGGCGTCGGATTCGCCTCTTCGTCCTGCTTTCGGGTGCCCTGATCCTGGCTTCGCTCGTTCCCCTCCTCGTCGCCGAGGCCGTCTTAATCCGGCGCAACCGGCGAACGCTCGAGAACCTCGAGGAAAAGTACCTGACCCGTTCGTCCGCCGCGATCGCGGACCACATTGCCAACTACTACGCGAGCGCCGAGCAGCAGCTCGCCAAAGCGGCCGACGCCATCCGCCTCGGGAAGCACCTGACCAACAAGGACCCGTTCAGTCAGGCGGCGGGCCTGGACATCCTCAAGAGCGCCCTGCAGGTCGCGGGCCCGCTCTTCGCACTGCGCGGCGTGAATCTGGAGGGGGTCGGCAGCTTTGTGGGACCCGATGTCCGGGCCCCGGAGATCGACCTCGAGTTCCGGAAGGGATTCGAGTCCGCTCGCGACGGCGCCCGATACGTGGGAACTCCGTTCGCGGCGGGCGAGCTCGGAGCCGCCGCCGTGCTGGCGGCGCCGGTCCAGGACGACGAGGGCGCGCGCATCGGGGTCGTGGAGGCCCTGGTCTCATGGCAGCCGATCGTGCGCGAGCTCCAGGACGAAGCCCGACGCGAGGTCCGGACGACGGTGGTGGACCGTCGGGGCCGTATCCTGTTTCCGGTCTCCCAGAGACCCGAGGTGCACCCCTCCTCGCTCGTCGCCGACTTCGTGCGCTTCCCGGCTCGGCTGACGCGCTCCGAGACGACGCCGACGGGCGCCGTCCTGGCGTCGATTTCGCCGGTCGGCGAGCCTCCCTGGGGCGTCCTCGTCGAGCGCGACCGCAACATCGCCTTCGCTTCCGTGGACCGGATGGTCCGGGACACGGTGCTCTGGAGCGCCGCCTGCCTGGCCGGCGCCCTCCTGCTCGGACTTCTCTTCGCGCGCGCGCTTTCGAGGCCGATCGCGCACCTGGCGGAGTCGACCCGGGCGGTCAGCCAGGGCCAGTACGGCGCCGAGGTGGCGGTCTCCGGAACCGCCGAGATCGCGGATCTGACCGAGAACTTCAACGCGATGAGCGTCTCGATCAAGGACGCCTTCGAGAGGGTGCAGAAGGCCGCGCGCGAGAACCAGGAGCTGTTTCTCTCGGCGATCCGGGCGCTCGCGGCGGCGATCGACGCGAAGGATCCCTACACGCGAGGCCATTCCGAGCGCGTCGCCCGTTACGCGTCGGCGATCGCCAAGGAGATGGGACTGCCGACCGACGAAATCCGCAAGACGCGCCTCTCGGCGCTGCTCCACGACGTCGGCAAGATCGGCGTGGACGACCGCATCATCCGAAAGCCGACGGCGCTGACCGACGAAGAGTTCGAGCTGATGAAGGCGCATCCGGCCAAGGGCGCGGCGATCATGGAGACAATTCCGCAGCTGGCCGCTATCATTCCGGGTATGAAGTGGCACCACGAGAAATGGGAGGGAGGCGGGTATCCCGACGGCCTGAAGGGCGAGCAGATTCCGCTTCAGGCCCGGATCGTCGCCGTCGCCGATGCGTTCGACGCGATGACGACCACCCGTCCCTATCAGAAGGCCATGGAGGTTTCGTACGTGATCCAGAGACTTCGCGAGATGTCGGGAACGCGGTTCAACGGGGACGTGGTCGAGGCGCTGGCGCGCTCGTACTCGCGAGGGGATCTGATCCCGGGCGACGCGGCGGGCGCGGCCGGACGGGTCGCGGCGGCGGCGCGATGAGGCATCCGGGCAACGCAATCCGATCCGCGGCGGCGCTGGCGCTGATCCTGGCGGTGTCGGGCTGTGCGAGCAAGTCCTCGAAAGCCAAGACGCCCGCCGAGGTCCTGCTCAACGAACGCATGGCCCAGGTCCTCTTGCGCGACGGGCGCGCGGCCGAGGCCGAGAAGGCGTTTCGCGACTGCCTGAAGGAGGATCCCAAGAACGCCGAAGTCCACGACGGCCTGGGGCTTTCTCTGCTGATGCAAGGCCGCTTCAAGGAAGCCCTGGGACCGCTGGACAAGGCCGTGAGCCTGGCTCCGGAGAACGGCTCGTACCACAACAACCGCGGCGTGGCCCGGATGGAGCTCGGCCAATACAAAGAGGCCCAGGCGGACTTCGACGCGGCGGAGCGCTCGCAGAATCCGGACGACCGGCTTTCGGCGACGATCAACCTGGGGAGGCTTCGCCAGCGACAGGGCGACTACGCCGCGGCGCAAGAGGAGTTCACCAACGCGCTGGCCCGGGATCCGAAATCCTTCCTGGCGATGCTCGGACGCGGCATCGCCAAGGAATCGGCGGGCGATCTCCAGGGCGCGGCCGAGGACTATCTGGCCGCGATCAAGCTCGACAACACCAACGCCGAGGCCAATCTGCGTCTGGGAATGTGTCTGCTGTCGCTGCAGAAAGCCGACCTGGGGCGCCGCTACCTGCAGCGCGCCGTGGACCTGGATCCGACGGGCGACACGGGCGCCAAGGCGCGGCTGATGCTGGAGAAGAGCACGTCGTAGGCGCACCGGGCGCCGGCCCGGCTTTCAAGGTATCTTCCCCCTTCCCCGATGAGCGACGAGACCGTCTCTCCCGACAAGCCTGCACGCCGCGGCTTCTTCGCCAAGGTCAAGCGTGGTCTCTTCATGACGCACACCGAGATCCTCGAGAAGCTCGGGACGGCGGTGAAGAAGGGGCTCGGCATCGACGAGTCGGTGCTCGAGTCCCTGGAGGAAGCCCTCGTTTCGGCGGACGTCGGCGCCGAGACGGCCGCCGCGTTGACCGACGCCGTGCGCGAGCGGGCGGGATCGGCGCAGCGCACGGACCTCGAGGCCTTGAGGACGATGCTGCTCGAAGAGATCGAGAACGTGCTCTCCAGCGCTCCGAAGCCCGGCCGGCGGGCCGAGGTTCCGCTGTACGTCACGTTTCTCGTGGGCGTCAACGGCTCGGGCAAGACGACAACCACGGCCAAGCTCGCGTCCCGGGAGAAGGCCGAGGACCGGAGCGTGCTGCTGGCCGCCGCGGACACGTTTCGCGCCGGTGCGATCGACCAGCTCCAGATCTGGGCCGATCGGCTGGATCTTCCGGTCGTGCGCCACAACGAAGGCGCGGACCCCTCGGCGGTCCTGTTCGATGCGCTTTCCGCGGCCAGGGCGCGCGGCGTCCAGTCGCTGCTGGTGGACACGGCCGGCCGGCTCCACACCAAGAAGAACCTCATGGAGGAGCTGGCGAAGATGCGGAGGATCGCGGGCCGGGAGGTCCCGGGCGCGCCGCACGAGACGCTGCTCGTCCTCGACGCGACCACCGGCGTCAACGGCCTCGCCCAGGCGCGCCGTTTCGTTGAGGCGGCGGGAGCCACCGGAGTCGTGCTGACGAAGCTCGACGGCAGCGCAAAGGGCGGCATTGTGCTCGCGATCTATCGCGAGCTCCAGCTGCCGGTCCTCTACGTGGGCGTGGGGGAGGGTGTGGATGACCTCGTCCCTTTCGATCCGGCCGAGTACGCCCGGGCTCTCCTGGGCGGAGAAGATGCCGCCCATTGACCTGGCGTGGCTGGATCGCGCCTTCGCGCTGGCCGAGCGCGGGCGCGACTCAGTCTCGCCGAATCCGATGGTCGGCGCCGTCGTGGTCTCGCGAGGCCGCGTCGTCGGGGAGGCGTTTCACCGAAAGGCGGGCGAGGAGCACGCCGAGATCCTGGCGCTGAAGAAGGCGGGACCGGCCGCGCGCGGGGCCGACCTCTACCTCACGCTCGAGCCGTGCGCGCACCAGGGACGCACGCCTCCGTGCGCGCCCGCGGTCGCGGCGTCCGGCGTGCGCCGGGTCATCGTGGCGGCGTCGGATCCCAATCCGCTGGTCGCCGGGCGCGGCCTCTCGGCGCTCCGCCGGGCGCGCGTCGACGTGCGCCGGGCGCCTTCGAAGTGGAGGAGCCGCGCCGAGGCGCAGAACGAGAAGTTTCGGAAGTGGATCGTTTCGGGCCGGCCGTTCGTGCTCGCCAAGTGGGCGGCGACGCTGGACGGCAAGATCGCCTCGGCCTCCGGGGAGAGCCGCTGGATCACGGGACCGGCGGCGCGGCTCCGGGCCCTGCGTCTTCGCGAGGAGTACGACGCGGTTCTCGTCGGCGCCGGCACCGTGGCGGCCGACGATCCCCGTTTAACGCGCCGGCTCTCGCCCGGCCGGTCGCGGACCCACTGGCGCATCGTCCTCGATGGGAAGCTCCGCGTGCCGGTGAAAGCGCGCGTCTTCTCGGGCCCCGGCCGAAAGCTCGTCGTGACCGCGGTCCGCCTTCCGCATCCGAAAGCCCGGCGCCTGGAAGCCCGCGGCGTCGAAGTCTGGAGTCTGCCGGGCCGTTCCCGCGGGACCGTCGACCTCCGCCGCCTCCTCTCCGAGCTCGGCCGGCGCGAGGTCGCGAGCGTGATGGTCGAAGGGGGAGCCGGGACGCTGGCCTCGTTCTTCGAGGCCGCCCTCGTGGATCGTGTCGCGGTGTTCACCGCGCCGCGCGTGCTCGGCGGCCGCGCCGCCACGAGCGCCGTCGGCGGCGACGGGTTTTCCCTCTCCGGGGCGGTGAGCCTCGAGGACGTCGAATGCGAGCGCGTCGGTGAGGACTTTCTCTGGACGGCGCGGGTACGGCGCCGCGGCCGGGGCCGGATCTCGGGCTAGACTCCCGCGGATGTTCACGGGCATCGTCTCCGGCATGGGCACGGTCGAGTCGGTCGACTCGAGGCGAGGCGGAGCGCGCCTGACCGTGTCGCTGCCGGGCGGCTGGCGTCGCGTCGCCGCGGGGGAAAGCGTCTGCGTGTCGGGAGTGTGTCTGACCGCGGCGACGAGCTCCTCGCGGCGGCTCATGGCGGATCTCTCATCGGAAACCTTGAGAAGATCGAGTCTGGGAGCGCTGCGTCGGGGCAGCCGCGTAAACCTCGAACGGGCGCTCCGCTGGGGAGACCGGCTCTCCGGCCATTTCGTCCTGGGACACGTCGACGGCGTGGCGCGCATTCTGGGCGTCGCGCACTCCGGCAACTCGTGGACTTACCGCTTCACGATCCCTCCGGGCCAGTCGCGCTTCGTGGTGGAGAAGGGCTCGGTGGCGCTCGACGGCGTGAGCCTCACGGTGGCGCGCCGCCGCGGCCGCGCGTTCGACGTGGCCGTGATCCCCGAGACGCACCGCCGCACGACTCTCGGGAGCGCCCGCTCCGGGGATCGCGTCAACTTCGAGGCAGACGTCTTCGCCCGCTACGGCCGGTCCGGTTCCATCTCCCGGGCGCGCCGGGCGTCGCGGCGGTGATCGTCTACGAGCCGGCGGCCTCCGCGGCCGCTCGGATCGGAGAGACGGTCGTGGCCGGGCGGCGCCTCGCGGGGCGCCTCCTCCCGTACGGTCCCGACCCGATCGGTCCGAGCTTTCGCTTCGATCCGGTCGAGCGACGCTTCCGAAACGGCAGAGCCGACGCGGTGGTCTATGCCGGGCCCGGCGACTCCGCGGGCTGGCATGAAGCGCTGGAACGGGTTCCGGATGGTCCCATCCTGATCGGCCCGTCCGCTCCGGCCGAGGAGGTCCGGGGCGCTTTTCGCGCGGCCTCCGAGGCCGCGATCGAGTCGGGCAGGGCCGCGTATCTCCTGGATCCCGATCCCACGGGACTGCCCGCCGCGCCGGCCGGGGAGGCCGTGGTGCTCTGTTCCTGGCGACCGGGCCGGGCGGCGGCCGCGTTTCCGGGCCTGGCGGAGGCGAGGGCCGCGGGTCTCCCGGCGGCGGCGCTGGTTCCACTGCTTCCCGGGTGGACGGCGGAGCCCGACGAGATGCGCGCGTTGATCGCGGCGGCGCGCGCCGGAGGCGCGGCGTCTCTCTCGGCGATCGTTCCCGCGTCCGACGGACCGGGCCGCCGCGCGATCGTGGCTGCACGGGAAGCCGCCGCGGAGGCGACCGACCGGTTCTTCGACCTCATCCATCACGGCGATTGGCCTGCCGAGATGACCCGCCGGCTCTCGGCACTTCAGTCGGCCTGCACCGAGGCGGGTCTTTCGCTGCTCCCTCCACGCGCGGTCGGACGCGGAACACCGGCGGGCAACGTCCGGGCCGCGGCGCGCCTCGAGGAGCTGGCCGAGACGTCCAGCCGCGGCGACCACCACGCCGCCCTCCTGCATGCGGCCGTACGATGGATCGACGATGCGCCGCGGGACCTGGCTGCGGTCGCCCGCGAAGGGAACTTTCGCAAGGTGTTTCCGTTTCCCGACGAGATCCGGGAAGAGGCCGAGGCCGCCCTCTCGGGGACGCCATGACCGCCGGCGGCATCTACGTCCACTTGCCCTACTGCGCCTCGCGCTGCGGGTACTGCGCGTTCGTTGTGACGACGGACGGCTCGTCTCGCGACGCGTACCTGCACGCCGTCGAGGCGGAAGGCGCCCTGGCCGCCGAGGAGGCCCGCGACTGGGTCTTCGACTCGATCTACCTCGGCGGAGGTACGCCCTCGCTGTTGCCTTCGGCGTCGATCGAGCGGCTGCTGTCGGCGCTGCGAAAGAGCTTCGGCGTCGCGGCGGACGCCGAGGTCACGCTGGAAGCCAATCCGGAAGACGTTTCGGCGGACGCGGCACGGTCGTGGAACGCCGCGGGCGTAACGCGCATCTCCGTCGGCGTGCAGTCGCTCTCCGACCGGGAGCTTTCGGCCGTCGGCCGACGCCATGACTCCGCGAAGGCGCGCGCGGCCGTGTCGTTGCTTTCAGCCTCGGGCATGTCGGTCTCGGGCGACCTCATCCTGGGCCTGCCGTTCCAGACCGCGGAGAGTTTCCGCGGCAGCCTCGCCGGGCTGCTGGAGGCTGGCGTCTCTCACGTCTCGGTCTACCTGCTCGAGGTCGAGAAATCGCGCGTCATGGAGGAAGACCGAAGGCTCCATCCCGAGACGTACCTCGGCGACGACGCCCAGGCGGACGTGTGGCTGGAGATGGGCGAGACGCTGGCGAGCCGGGGTCTTCACCACTACGAGATCTCCAACTGGGGAGAGCCCGGCCGAGAATCCCGCCACAACCTGAAGTACTGGACGAGGACCCCGACGCTCGGCCTCGGCGTTGCGGCGCACGAGCATTGGGCGGGACGCCGGCGTGCCAACGTCTCGGCGCTGGAGGCCTACGTCGCAGGACTGGCGCAAGGGCGCCGGCCGCGCGCTCTCGACGTGGAGGTCGGCGACGTCGAGGCCGCGAAGGAGTCGGTGTACCTGGGACTGCGTCTCTCCGAAGGCGTCCCGCGGGCCGCGATCGAGACCCAGGTGAAAAGCGCCGGCGACGATCGCCTGCCCGCCGACTACGACAGCTGGTTCGCCGCCGACATCCTCGAGCGCGCCGGCGACCGCGTGCGGTTCACCGAGCGGGGATTCCTCGTCTCCAACGAGGTCCTGAGCCGATTTGTGTAGGTGAGCGCCCCCCCCACCCTGACCCTCTCCCCCTCACGGGGAGAGGGGAACCCGGTCTAGATAAACAACGGCGCTAAGACCAGCGTGATCGTCGCGAGCAACTTGATGAGCACGTGGAGCGATGGTCCGGCGGTGTCCTTGAACGGATCGCCGACAGTGTCGCCCACGACCGCGGCCTTGTGCGTGGGGGAGCCCTTGCCCCCGTAGGCTCCGGTCTCGACGTACTTCTTGGCGTTGTCCCAGGCGCCGCCGGAGTTGTTGAGGAAGGTCGCGACGACGATGCCGGCGATCGTGCCCACCATGAGGAGGCCCGCCACGGCCTCCGCGCCGACGTGGAACTGCTTGAAAATCAGGCCGACGATGACCGGGGTCGAGACGGCCACCAGGCCCGGCGCGATCATCTGGCGCAGCGCGCCCCGCGTCACGATGTCGACGGTGCGGCCGTAGTTCGGTTTCTCCGTGCCCTGCATGATGCCGGGATGCTCCTGGAACTGGGCGCGGACGTCCTGAATGACGACGAACGCGGCCTTGCCGACGGCCTTGATCGCGAGGCCCGAGAAGAAGAAGACGAGCATCGCGCCGAAGAGGCCGCCCAGGAAGACCTCGGGTTTCGCGAGATTCACCGCTTCGAGCTTCGCGCCGTAGTTCTTGAGCTCGTCCAGGTACGCCGAGAAGAGCAGGAAGGCGGCGAGCGCGGCCGAGCCGATCGCGTAGCCCTTGGTCAGAGCTTTGGTCGTGTTTCCGACGGCGTCGAGCCGGTCGGTCTTCTTGCGGATTGCTTCGGGCTGCTTGGACATCTCGACGATGCCGCCGGCGTTGTCGGTGATGGGCCCGAAGGTATCCATGGCCAGGATGTAGGCGGCCGTTCCGAGCATGCCCATCGTCGCGACGGCCGTGCCGAAGAGCCCGCCGCCCGGCAGGGCCGCGGCTCCGATCTTGTAGGAGGCGAGAATCGCGATCGAGATCGCGAGCACCGGGAGGAGCGTGCACTCGAAGCCGACCGCGATCCCGGTGATGATGTTCGTCGCCGGCCCCGTCTGAGAGGCCTCGGCGATCTCGCGGACCGGGCGGTACTTGTACTCCGTGTAGTACTGCGTGATGAAGACGAAGGCGACGGAGGTGAGCACGCCGATCATTCCGCAGAGGAAGTACATCCACCAGGCGTCGGGGCGAGCGGGGTTGGCGAGGAGCCATTTCGTGGCGACGAAGAAACCGGCGATCGCGAGGGCCGCCGCCACGTAGTAGCCGCGGTTCAAGGCGCGCATCGGATCGGCG